>CAITYL010000322.1 GCA_903896595.1 uncultured Lentisphaerota bacterium | reverse complement strand
GGACAGCGACGGCGTCACTCCAGTTCCGCCCTTTGCATTGGGCCGCCGTCACGCAAACCCCATGGCGCGCGTCTCCGACGATGACGGGTTCGTCCGCCCGAGGACGGGCGGCTCCCGGTTATGGAAAACTTTCGTTACTTTTGAAGACGGCTCTGCTTTCTGCTTTTAGTTGGGTCAGGCAATTGCCGCCTGCAGGATGGCGCGGGCATCCGCGACCGTGGCCGGGCGCGGATTCAGGTCCGTGCAGCCCTTCATGTAGGTGAAGGTATCGGCGGCGAGCCGGTCGAGCATGGCGGCATCCGGGCGGTGCGCTTTCAGCCGGTTTTCAAACTTGAACGGGGCAAAGAAGCGGTCGTAGGCCGCCACCAGGTCGGTGCAGCCGGGGCACAGCTGCTGGGCCAGCCAGGCATGCTTTTCCGGCAGGACCGTGGCGTTGAACGTCAATACGCCCCGGTAGATGGAGTAAAGCGCGTCACCATGGGGTATGTCGTGGTAATGACCGCCGATGACATGGGCCATGACATGCCCCAGGGAGACCACCGCATTGCAGATGGCGATGCCGGCACAGGTGTCGGCCAGCGCCATGCCGCAGCGGGCTTCCAGGTCACGGCCGTTTTGCATCACGGCCGGCAAGTGTTTGACGGTCAGGGTGACCGCCCGCTCCGCATACATATCGCTGATCGGGCTGGCCAGCGTGGAGGTATAGGCTTCCACGGCATGACAGAAGACATCAAAGCCGGTGATTAGTGACTGGCCGGCCGGCACACTGACCATCAGCTCGGGATCAATTACCGCCACGCGCGGCAGAATGAACGGCGAGCCCATGCCCGGTTTCTGGTTGGTCTGCGGATTGGTGATCACCGAAAAACAGGTGCACTGGCTGCCCGTGCCGGAGGTGGTGGTGACGGCGATGATCGGCAAGGTCGCCGCGGTGACGGCCTGTTCGCCAATGGCATACGGCCAGATCGGCCCCGGGTGGGTCGCCCCCACCGCGACGGCCTTGGCCGTATCCATGGCGGAACCGCCGCCGAGGCCGATAATCACGTCGCAGTCTTCCCGGCGGGCCAGCGCAGCCCCGGCATCAATGGAGTCCGTGGTCGGATTGGGAATCACCTGGCCGTAAACCGCACTGGCAAGCCCCGCTTCCCGGAGATAGCCGCGCAACCGTTCGGCCAGACCGCTGGTGACGAAAAACGGATCGCACACCACCAGCGCCTTTTTGCCATACGCGGCGGCGAGCGCGCCCGTGGCCGCCAATTTTCCCGGGCCGAAAACCAGCTTGGTGGGTTGGTAAAACTCGAACGTGTCCATGGTGCGGTTCCTTGGGTTGTGGCGTTGGGGTGCTGTTGTCAAGGCGTGATCGTCAACGGGGGTCGGAACGAGCGGGCAAAAAGCCGAGGTCACGGGAGAGGGCGGCCGCCACCGCCTTGACCCGGTCGTCAAACATGGTCGCGGCCGCCCCGGTCATGCGGCTGGAAAAACCAGTGACGCCCACCCCGGCCACGGGCCGGCCTGTGACGTCAAACACCGGGGCCACCACACAGACAATGCCGGTGACATATTCTTCGTGGTCATAGGCGATGCCAGTGCGCGCCACAAGGTCGAGTTCAGCGGCGAACGCTTCCCGGTCCGTGATCGTCTTGGGGGTCAGCGGGAACAAGGGCGACGGCAGCAGCGCCAGCGCCTCGGCCCGCGGCAGAAAGGCCAGCACCGCCTTGCCAAAGGCATTGCAGTGAAAATGCTTGCGCGATCCCAGCGGGATTTGGAGAAAATAATCGGCTGGCGGATACATGCTGTCCACCACCAGCATGGCGTCACGGTCCAGGGCCTGGATCTGACAGGTTTCCCCGGTCTGTTCGCAGAGCGTTTCCAGGTGCCGGCGGCCGCGGCGATGGAGGTCAAACCGGGCATGCAGCCGCATGCCCAGGCTGAACACGCGGGTGCTCAACTGATAGCCGGCGGTGACCGGATCCAGCTCAACGTAGCCGCGTTCCGTCAGCCGCTTGAGGATGCGGAACACGGAGTTGACCGGAATGCTCAGCTCGCGGGCCAGCTCGTTGATGCCAAAGGTCCGGGGCTGTTCGGCCAGAAACTCCAGGATGTCGAGCGCCTTGTCCACGGCCGGCGCGGCATAGGCGGGAGCGACTGTATTGTCCTTGGGACGCGGCATTAGTCAGTCACCTTGATGTTTGCTACATGGAATAACTATATCATGGATAATATGGAGTGGCAAGTGTGCTGCGCTCCGGCGGGCGCATGCCAGTTCCGTGTAGCAAAGCGATTGCATCGCGCTCTTCGAGCTGTTACGTCTCGATTGGGCGGGCTGCAAGCCCTTTGCTACATTCATAAATAATGATGCAGGAATGATGCAGGGACAGGTGAATTATGATGGCCGCCGCGTCCTCTTTGTCCTCAATGTCCTTCGGCGGCGGTGTGGCTCGTCCGTTTTTGGCAGGGGACGGGGCGAGGACCTTGAGGACAACGGTGCCACAAGAGGACAAGGAGGACGGAGAGGACGCCCCTTGGCGCCATTCGTCACTCTACGGTTCAATTCCCGTCTGTCTTCTCAACCGATGCTGGCGCCGGGGGGAAGGTCGCCGTCGAGGGTGAGCAGGCGGAGTTCCTTGCCGCTTTTGGCGGCCAGCAACATGCCCTGGGACTCGACGCCGCGCAGTTGGGCTGGCTTGAGGTTGGCGACCACCACAATGGTCTTGCCGACCAATTGTTCCGGGGTGTAGAAGGTGGCGATCCCGGCCACGATCTGCCGTTTTTCGGTGCCCAGATCGACCAACAGTTTCAGCAGTTTGTTCGCGTCCGGCACCGGTTCCGCGGTCAGGATTTTGGCGGTTTTCAGGCTGACCTTGGCGAAGTCCGCAATCTCGATGAGTTCATGGACAACGGCGGGGTTTTTATCCGTCGTCTTCGCGGTTTTTGCCGTTGTTTCCGTTTGCCGTTCCGTTCCTGGTTCCGCTTTTAGTTCCGTCTTTTCGATGCGCGGGAAGAGGGGGGGCACATCGCTGAGCGTGCGGCCGGCCGGGAGGCCGCCCCAGGCGCCGAGGGTGGCCATGTGCGGTTCGATCTCGTCGCCGGCCAGGCCCAGGGCGCGGCGGAGTTCCGTCATCTTGCCGGGCATGACCGGATAAAGCAGGCCGGAGACGATGCGCAGGCACTCGGCGGCGCTGTAGAGCACGCGCTGGAGTTCCGCGGTCTTGCCCTGTTTGGCCAGCGTCCACGGCGCCATTTTGTCAAAGTAACGGTTGCCCTCGCGCACCGCCGCCAGCACGTCCGCGATGCCGCGTTCGAGCTGCATCGAGGTCAGGTGCCGTTGCATCGACTCGATGGCGGCGGCGGTGACTTTCACCAGCTCCGCCTCGTCGGTCCCCGGGGCCACCGGTGCGGTGAAGGTGCCGCCGAGGAAGCGGTGGACCATTTTGATGACCCGGCTGCCGAGGTTGCCCAGGTCATTGGCCAGGTCGGAATTGTAGCGGTTGATGAAGCTCTCTTCGGTGAAGCTGGCGTCATTGCCGAGCGACATTTCGGCCATCAGGAAGTAGCGGAAGGCGTCCACGCCGTACTGCTCGCACATGGCCATCGGGTTGACGACGTTGCCGAGGGACTTGCTCATCTTGTCGCGGCCGACCAGCCACCAGCCGTGGGCGAAGATGCTGCGCGGCAGGGCCACGCCCAAGGCTTTGAGCATGGTCGGCCAATACACGGTGTGGGTGGTCAGAATATCCTTGCCGATCAGGTGGTAAGAGGCCGGCCACCACTTGGCGAAGGTGGCCGGGTCCGCGCCATAGCCGACCGCGGTGACGTAGTTCATCAGGGCGTCGAACCAGACATAGGTGACGTAATTGGCGTCGAACGGCAGTTCAATGCCCCAGGCCAGGCGGCTTTTGGGCCGGCTGATGCACAGGTCGGTGAGCGGCTGCCGCAGGAAGCCGAGGGTTTCCTGGCGCCGGTGCGCCGGCTGGATGAATTCCGGGTGTTGCTCGATATGCTCGATCAGCCACGCCTGATACTTGCTCATCTTGAAAAAGTAATTGCGTTCCACCAGCTTCTGCACAGCGCGCTTGCAGTCCGGGCAGACCCCGCCCGCGGCCAGGTCCTTTTCCATGAAGAAGCGTTCGCACGGCACGCAATACCAGCCCTCGTAGTCGGCGCCATAAATTTCGCCGCGGTCATAAAGCTCCTGCAGTGCCTTCCGGACCATGGTCTTGTGGCGTTCCTCGGTGGTGCGGATGAAATCATCATGGGTGATTTCCAGCTTCTTCCACAGGTCTTGGAAGCGCACGACGGTGCGGTCGCACTGCTCGATCGGGGTCAGACCGTTCCTGACCGCCGCCTCCTGCACCTTCTGTCCGTGCTCGTCGGTGCCGGTGAGGAACCAGGTCGGCACATCCAGCAGCCGGTGGTAGCGCGCCAGGACATCGGCGAGGATGGTGGTGTAGGCGTGGCCGATGTGCGGCTGGTCGTTGACGTAATAGATCGGCGTCGTGATGTAAAAGTGGGAGTCAGGCATGGGGCAAATATAACGGCCTTTTTTCCCGCCGCGTCGGCGGGAAAAAAAGGTTAGATTACCGGACAGAGACAAACAGTTATGGCGAGGGCGTCGCATCGCATTGGAACGCACGGAGTTTCCGGCTCATGATGAATCTGGCGTTGGTCGGCCTGCCGCAAGCGGGCAAAAAAACCATTTTTTCCCTGCTGACGGGACTGGACCCGGCGAAGGCGCCCAAAAAAGGCGTGCTGGCCTTTGGGGTGGCGACGGTGCGGGATCCGCGCATCGACACCCTGACGGCGATGTACCGACCGCAGAAAACGCGCTATGCCGAGTTTGAGATTCAACTGCCGCCGGACGTGACGCCGGAGGCCACGCGCGGAGCGGAGTGGCTGGCGCCGTTGCGCCTGGCCGATGCGCTGCTGGTGGTGATTCGCACCTTCAGCAATCCCAATATCTTTCACATCAAGACCACGGTCGATGCCGCGCGCGACGTGGAGATGGTGGATATGGAGTTTTTGCTGGCCGACTTGGACATGGTGGAGAAGCGGCTCGAACGGATGGCCAAGGACAACAAGAAGAAGCTGAACACCAATTTCGAACGGGAGCTGGCCTTGATGGAGCGGATGAAAACCCACCTGGAAGGGCAGAACGGGTTGCGCACCATGGAACTGACCCCGGCGGAACGGGAGCTGATCGGCAGCCTGCAACTGCTGACCCTCAAGCCGCTGGTGGTGGTGCTCAACACGGACGAGGATTCGGCCGCCGCGGAGGCTGCGCTGGCGCCATTGCTCGAACGGCTGCGCGGGCAGGGCGCCGTGATCATCAGTCTGTGCGCCAGCATTGAAAACGAGATCGCGCAACTGCCGGAGGCGGAACGCGCGGCGTTTCTGGCGGACCTGGGCATCCAGGAACCCGCCTCGCACCGGCTTTCCCGCGCCGTGTTTGAGCGGCTGGGACTGATCAGTTTCTTCACCGCCGGCACGGACGAGGTCCGGGCCTGGCCGGTGGAGCGCGGCGCCCTGGCGCCCCAGGCCGCCGGCAAGATTCACTCGGATCTGGAACGCGGTTTCATCCGGGCTGACACGGTGGCGTATCACGACCTGGTCGCCGCCGGCTCGGAAAAGGCCGCCCGTGAGGCCAATAAATTCCGGCTCAACGGCAAGGAGTACGTGGTTCAGGACGGGGACGTGATCGAAATCCGCTTCAACGTCTGAACGGCCCCGGCCGCGGCCGGTACCGTGGGTGCATGACAGTTTTGTCGGATGATGTTGGGGCCACCCTTTTGGAAAAGGGGGTTCCCAAGTGACATCATTGTCATACACCCGGTATCGTTCATGGCATTGTAAAAGTGGTGTGGTCACGATAGGTTTCGTTCCATGCTTTCCGCGGATTTTTATCAACTGGCATCCCAGCGGCGCAGCACCCGCCGTTTCCAGGAACGGCCCGTGCCGGACGCCGTCATCCGCCGCCTTATTGCCGCCGCCACGGAAGCGCCCACCGCCTGCAACCGCCAGTTGTGGCAGTTTGTGGTCATTACGGATCCGGAGGTGAAGGCCCTGGCCTGCCGGCGGAGCGATGCGCAGCAGTCCTATTTTTATGACGCCCCGGCCGTGGTGGCGGTGTTCTATGACTGTTCGCTGGAGCATCGCAACCCCTGTAAAACGCCGTACATCACGGCCGGCATGGCCATTTATGCCCTGCTGCTGGCGGCCGAGGCCGAAGGGGTGGGGGCTATTTACCTGGGTGGCATCCGACGCCCCAAGGGGATTGCCGAGGCGGTGGGCGCCCCGAGCTTTTTGGAAAACCTGGGGGTGGTCTGTCTCGGTTACCGTGACGATGCCCCACCGGCGCCACCGCACCGGCCGGTGGACGAGGTGCTTCATTACAACCGGTGCGACCTTAGGCAACCCCGGTTTCTGGCCGACATCCGGCCCCATCTGTGGTCCTTGCGGCAGCTCGCTGATTTTCGCGACAAATTGCTGTGGTACAAGGGAATTGGCATTGATGCGAAGGTGTTGCACGTTAATCCGGATGAACGGTTTTCTCCCGCGTTTCAGTATCTGACCGGCCGGCTGGGCATCCTGCTGGGACGACACGCCCGGCCGCGTTTTCTGGATGTGTTTTCCTACAACGGCGACCTGGTGTTGCAGGTGTTGCTGGCGGCGGGGGAGCGGCCGGAGAAGGTTTATGCGTATGATCTGACGCCCGGCATTCTCCAGTACATGCGGGAACGGTTCCGTCCGGTGGCCGAGTTTCCGGCGCTGGACTATCTGCTCAATGGCGATCCGGACCGTCCCGCCATCCCTCTGCCGGACGGCCAGATTCACGTCATGAGCTGCTATGAGCGGCTGGAACAATTTGAGGACCCGCAGCCGCTGCTGCGGGAAATGGCGCGGGTGCTGGCGCCGGAAGGGCGCGCCGTGGTACTGGTCTCCAATCGGTTCTACCCGCACCAGTACCGGTACCGGCGGATGCGCGAGAAAAATTATGCACTGGGCCGCAATTGGAATCGCGGCCCCGAACGCAAATATGAACCGTCGGAAATCTTGCGGCATTTCCGGGCCGCCGGCCTGACGGTGGAGTCCGTGGTTGGCCTCCAGCCGGTGGAATTAAAACTGGCGGCACTGGCGGAGGGGGTGGCGCACCGGTTGGGTGCCCATGCCTGGGCGGATCGTGTGGCTGACTGGCGGCAGCGGCATTATGTCGCGCGTGGTTGCACCCGTTGGTTTGCCCAAACGCTGGTCTTTGAATTGCGGAGGACGCCATCATGACGCCCGCCCCCTTTCCCCCGTCGTTGCCCGGCGCCGCCCAGCAGGCGTTGGCCGGGCTCGCGGCGTGGCTGGCCACGGTGCGCGTTCCCGGCGGCTACGGCGGGCCGGCCGTGAGCGTCCGCGCGGCCAGCCTGAGTTATTGCGGGCCGGCGGCGGACTGGCGGTTGGAAGGCATCCTGGACGGTTGGAGCGCTCTAGCTGACGGCGGCGAGGCCGAGGTGACCGCCACCGCCCTGCAACAACTCGCTTCCGACCTGGCCACGCTGGCCCCGGCCATGCTTCGCGACGGCTCCCTGCGCAACTCGTTTTTTGAATTCAATCCCTGCGAAGGCGGCATGCCGCATGAACCGGCGGTCATGGCCGCCGCATTGCGCGCCCGGCGGCGATTGCGCCGGCATGGTGCCGCCGTCCCGGCCGGGGTGGAGGAGGCGGTGGCGCGCCATGTGGAGGAACGCCTGCTCAAGCACATGTGGAACAAGCGGCTACAGACCTTTAATGACTGGCCGCAGGGCCAATACGAGTATTATTCGTCCGCCGGGGTGGCGGCCGCCATCGAACTTTTGCTGGAATACGGAGATCTGAGCGGTTGCTGGCCCCGTCTGGACCATTATTTGGAGGGCGCCGCCGCATCGTTGCTGGCCGTGCAGCGCACACAGGGGGTGGCGGCGGGCGGGATGTTGTTGTCCAACCGGCCCGGGGCCGGGTGCAGTCCGTTTCTCACCGCCCGCTGCCTGCCAGCCTTGACGGCCCTGTATCGGCGCACGGGAGATCCGGCCTTGAAGACGGCGGCCGTGGCGGCGGCGGCCTTTGTCCGTGGCCAAGCTCTGCCGGGGGGTGGTTTTACCTGGTTGGTGCATGAAGACCGGCCGGCCATCCGGTTCCCGATCATGGCCGGCGCGGTGGCGGGAACCCTGGTGGCGCTGGAGCGGGCCGGCATGCTGGACGCCCACGATCAGGTCGCGCATCTGCCGTGGTTGCTGGCGCGCCGGCAACCGACAGGCGCCTTTGCCACCGCCGTTGGTTTTTCCGGAACCGCCGGCGCCGTACCCCCAGATTGGCGTGATCTCCTGCCGGTTACCGGTTGGCTCGATAAGATTTTCGCCCTGCTGGCCTTGGGGGCGGGCCGGGCGGGGGCGAAGAACGCCCCCCTCCACCCGGCAGGCGAAGCGGCGGCGCCTGCGCCCTTTTCCTGTGCGGTTTGCCTTGGCTGGGGGCGGGCGGGCCGTTACCTGGAAGAGGCGGGTGAGTTGCGAATTGAAGATGGCCGCGGCCGGAGTCTGTTCCGCTGGCGCAAGGGCGACGACTGGGCTGGACAGAACGACTTGTAATTGCGGCATGGAATATGCTACACTTCGCCAAACTGAAGCTTTTTAGGCTGAAGGGTAATTAACCTCTCGTCTTAACGTGGCACAATAGGTGTCTGGACGTTCGAAATGCGACTTATTTTGGCGGCGGCGGCTTGCGGGGTTACGTTGCTGGAGTAATGTTGGTTTGTGGAAAACCTCTATGGCTATTAATACCTTTGCCGCGGCCAAAGACAAACGCGCGCCGCAACTTAACGTACGGGATGGCAAGGCGCCGGGCGAGGGGCGGGGCAGCCAGCGGCCCGTGCGGTTGCGCGGCATCGGCAAGATGCGCAAGCTGGACCTGTGTCCATTCACCCAGCGCTTGGCCGCCATGCTGGATGCCGGCTTGCCTTTGGTTCAAGCCATGGACGCTTTGGCCGAACAGAGCTCCAATCCCAATTTTCAGCGGGTGGTGAAAGACATTAGCGCCCGCATTGAGGCGGGCGATTCCTTCGCGGAAGCCTTGGAACGGTACAAGGAATTGTTCGGCGACCTTTATATTAGCATGATCCGCGCCGGCGAGATGGGGGGCGGCTTGGCGGAGGTGACGGCCCGGTTGGCCAAATACATGGAGACCTCGACGGCCATGGTGCGCAAGGTCAAAGCGGCCATGACCTATCCGATCGTGGTCATGGCCTTGGCCTTCGTTCTGACCACCGGCATGATTCTGTTCATCGTGCCGGTGTTCGCCGGCATCTTTGCCGACTTTGGCGCCAAACTGCCCGGCCCCACCCAAGTACTGGTCGAGGTCAGCAATATTCTGCGCCATGACGCGCTCGTGGTGGTGATCGTCACCGGGTTTTGCATCTCCATGTTCCGGCGGTTTCTGCGGACAGAGAAGGGACGGCTGTTGTTTGATCGCTGGATTCTGAAAGCGCCGGTGGCCGGCCAGTTGATCCTCAAGGTGTCCATGGGGCGCATGGCGCGGACCTTCGCCTCCATGATTCGCAGCGGCGTGCCGATCCTCAAGTCCATGGAGATCGTAGCCAAAGCGTCCGGCAATATGTACATCGGCAACGCCATTTTGGCCGCCAGCAAGAAAATCGAGGGCGGTTCCGCGTTGGCCGTCGCACTCAAGGAGTGCGGCCAGTTTCCGCCGATGGTGTTGCATATGATCTCGGCTGGTGAAAAGACCGGCAATGTGGACGGCATGCTCGAAAAAGTGGCGGATTTTTATGAGGACGAGGTGGCCAACTCCCTCGAATCCCTGTCGAGCATGATCGAACCGTTGTTGATGGCCTTTTTGGGTACCGTCATCGGCGGCATTGTCATTTGCATGTTCATGCCGATCTTCAAGATGAACGAAATCGTGGGCAACTGATTTTTTTCATTATGGGCAACTGGTTTCATCATCGTCTGAATGAAGATCCGATCGCCCGGCAGCGGCCGATTCTGACCTACGTCATGGTCGGCCGGTTGGGATTGATGGTGGTTCTGTTGCTGGCCCTAAGCGTGGGCCTGCCGCGCAACACCAACGTCGCGGATGGATTTTTTGTCTTCATCGCCCTGGCCTTCCTCATCACCATTCCGTATGCCGTCTGGTTGCTTGACGAGACGACGGCGGCGGCCAGCATGCCCTACCAGTTTTTAGTGGATGTCCTGGTGGTCACGGGCCTGGTTCATTTCACCGGGGGCATCCGCAGTGAGATGACGATTCTCTACCCGTTGGTCATCCTGGTCGCGGGGTTTGTGGTTTCCGGACGGCTGTCGATGCATGTGGCCATTCTCAGCATTCTGTTTTATGCGGCCTTGATTTTGTCGGAAATGCAGGGGGTGCTGTCGTATGTGGGCCCCTCGCCCTGGCCGTACGCGAACCGTTCGCAGATCATCCAGGAACTCATGCTGCGGGCGGTCATCTTTAGCTTTTTTACCGCGGCGGCCGTCTTTATCGGGGAACAATATTTCGCCCAGGACCGGCAATTGCGCCGATTGCGTGGGTTGGGACAGGTGATTTTTGATACGGTGGGGATGCCGTTGGTGGGGGTCTTGCCCAAGGGGGGCCGCATCGTCTTGGCGAATGCCGCCGCCGACCATCTGTTTGGCTTGCCGGTGGGTGGGTTACGCGGCAAGTCCATGAAGGATATCCTGGATGGCGGGGACGGTGGAGACTTGGAGACGACCTTGGGGGTGCCCCATTCTCTGTGGCGGGTCCGCCGGCCAGACGGCACCCTTGTGCCCTGTCTGATCGAGGGGCGCAAGTCACATCTTCCCGTGTTACCCGAATTCGGTTTGGGCGCTTTGAGCGGCGGCGGAGATACCGAATTATTGCTGGTGGTTTTTCATGACATGTCCATCCTTCTGCGCAACGGTGAACGCGAGCGGGTTCAGGATAGTCTCCGCGCCGCCGCGGGCCTGATCGCCGAAGTGGCCCATGAGGTGCGCAACCCGCTCACCGCCATCCGTGGCGCCGGAGAACTGCTGGCCCAGGCGGCCGGGGCCGTGGCCCAGCAGCGCCGGGCGGTTTCTCCCGATGACTGGGGGCTCATCAATGCCATGTGTGAAACCATAAGCGAGGAGACGCGTCGTCTCGACGCCAAGGTTCAGGACTTCTTGCAGACCGCCGCCCAAGACCCCGAACGCCTTCTCCAATTAACCTCCCAGGCCCGGCAATGGCTGGATCAATTACCCCTGTTTGCCGCCGTTCGGAAGCCCGATCATGTCCAAAATCTTCATCGTTGATGACGAACCCAATATCGTGCGCGTCCTGGCCCTCGCCCTGCAGCAAACCGGCTATGAGACGCGGAGCGCCGGTTCCGCAGAGGAGGCGCTGGCCACGTTTGACGGTGGCGGGGTGCCCGATTTGCTCATTACCGACATTCGCCTTGGCAACGGCATGAACGGCTTAGAGTTGTTGCATGCCGTGGTGGTCCGTTGGCCGGCCATCCCGGTGATCGTGATCACCGCCTATGGCACCATTGAATTGGCGGTGGAGGCGATGCGCGAAGGCGCCTTTGACTTTGTGCGCAAGCCGTTCGACCTCGAACAATTACGGAAGGTGGTCGGCAATGCGCTCGCCAGCCGGCAGCCGGTGGCCGGGGCATTCCAAGGGGTGTCCACCGCCGCCGGGAACGAACCGGCCACGGCGGCGGTGCCGCTTCACTTTGACCTGCTGGTTGGCGAATCCGCCGCCATGCAACGGGTGTACGACTGGATCGAAAAGGTCGGCCGGTCCGACAGCAGCGTGCTCATCACCGGCGAAAGCGGCACGGGCAAGGAGCTGGTCGCCAGGGCAATCCACGGGTGCAGCCGGCGCGCCGGCGGTCCCTGGGTGCCGCTGAACTGCGCCGCCTTACCCACACCGCTATTGGAGTCGGAAATGTTCGGGCATGCCGCCGGGGCATTCACCGGCGCCACCCGCGCCAAAGAGGGGTTGTTCCTGGCCGCCCACGGCGGCAGTTTGTTCCTGGATGAAGTGGGGGCCATGGAACTGGGCATCCAATCCAAGTTTCTGCGAGCCTTGCAAGAACGCAAAATTCGGGCCGTGGGGGAGACGGTGGATGTGCCGGTGGACGTGCGCGTGATTGCCGCCACCAATGAGTCGCTGGAAGAGAAGACGGCGCGCGGTCTGTTCCGAGAAGACCTATTTTTTCGGATCAATGTCATTCCCATTGAATTGCCGCCGTTGCGCCGCCGCCTGGAGGATATTCCGCTGATGGTGGAACACTTCCGGCGACACCAAGCGGCGGAGTTGGGGGTTGATCTCCGGTTGGCCGATGGCGTCCTGGCCGGGTTGGCCGCTTATTCCTGGCCTGGCAATATCCGGGAACTGGCCAATGCCATTGCCTGCGCCGCCGCGCTGTGTCACGACGGTCTCATTCGGGTGACTGACTTACCCCCCCGAATCTGTCGCGGTGGCGCGGGGTTTCCGCCTCCTTCCGCCGGCATTGCCGCGGAAGCGCTGTCGGACACCCCGGTGTCCCTGCGTGACTATCTGCGTCGTAAAGAGGTGGAATACATGGGGCAACTATTGGCGCACACGGGGGGCAATCGGGCCAAGGCCGCCGATTTGCTCGGGATTAGTCGAGCTACCTTCTACCGCAAACTGGAAGAAGACGGACTGATCGTTGGCGGGGCACCGCTGACCCCGGTCAACTAACCTAAGATTTGTTCACCCTTGTGGCGTAGGGCTTGGCGGCCCCGGTGGGATCTCTCCGTCGCACCACAAGCGCTCGCCACCCAGGCAAGGGGGTTTACCCCAAGCGATAGACCGCCCGATTTCGCGGCAACAAGGGCGTGCCGCAACGGGCGCAGGCGACGGGGCTGCCCTCAATCTGCAGGGCTTGATTGCCGCAACTGCAGCGGCAGGTGGCGAACTGGATCGAGACGGAGTCCGGGAAGTGGACCAGGGTGGTTCCCAGATAATCGTTTGGGCTGGGTGCCCGCAGGCTGGCCAGGGTTTCCAAATGTGCCAGCAGGACGCCCCGGCGTTCCGCCGTGGTTGCGTCCAAAACGCGGCGCCGCGTTCGCCGCAACAGGCTGTCCAAGCGAGCCTCAAGGGTCACGGCGGGAGTGTTTCCCGGCTGGACGTTGATGGCCCCGGCCGCCAGCAGCTTGTTCAAGGCGCGCAAGCCGCGGGTAAGCTCCAATCCCAGTTCGGCCACCAGGACGCCGACCGGGGTGGCGCCATCGATTTCGTTCCAGACGAGCAGTTCCTCCGGTGCGCTATCCTCCGGACATGCCGGAGCCTCGCGCCGGGGAAAAGCGTTCAAGTCGGCGAACGCCTGCCGGGCTTCTCGGTTCTCGTCGGCCAGGACGGTGGCTTCAATCATGACTTGCGACAACGGCAACGCCATTTCCGGCGGTGGCAGGGCGCTGGTCTCGAAAAATTGACCTTCCGCGTCCCCTTGGCCCAACATTTCGGCAATCGCTTCCATTCCGGTGAGGCCGGCACATTCCGCGTGGATAACTTCGCCTTGGGCGAGGTAGAGGTGCCCACCGCCATGGTCGTTGGCAAAGGTGATGTCCAGGCGGCCGTTGCGCGCCGAGAAGTTAAGGAATTGCAGGACATTGCCCAATTCCCCCGTCTTCAGTTTAAAAAACATTTGTTGCTGGCCGGCCGCCTGCGAGTCAGCCCGGCCGCCGGCCACCACGGTCCGCAATTCCGTCAACCAGGCGGGCCCGGTCACGACGTCGTCGGCGCCATTTTCCAGGAGGCGCAAGCGGCCGGCTTCCTGGTCACCGGGGACATAGGCGAATAGCGTTTTGACGGTACTGGCGGCGGTTTTAAGGCGGGCGCAAAAATCAGCAATCCCCACCATGGCGTCCGGGGTTCCCGCGACGACCACCACGTCCGGCGGTGGCTGGGCGGTGAGGAGCGGCCCGGCCTCGGCGGTAGTGGCGACGGTCTGAGTTTCGGCGCCGGACTGTCGCAGCGCCGCCGCGGTCTCTTGAAGCCGCCGGGAATCGGAGTCAATGACAAGGATGTTGGCCACGGGCAGGGCTCCCGAAAGGTTGTCCGGTTTGACCGAATAACGAAGGAAATCCGCTAAGATTACCCCGACTTGACCACGGCACGGATGCCCAGCAACCAGTCGAGTTCGCCCTGGATCTGGATCGCCTTGCGGCAGGCGATCCGGCTGATCGGACGATTAAACCGCAAGATCAGGCAAATGCTGTCGCCGGCCAGCAGCAGAAGTTGGCCCTGGCTGCCGGGCAGGATCAGAGCGTCGCCGTCAATCCCAGGTTGGAAACGGCGCAGGTAGCCGCCAATTCGGCGGAATAACTGCGGGGTGAGGGCGGCATTGGCTTCGGCCTCCTCACGTTCCATTCCGTGGACGGCCAGCGGCATGCCGTCATGATTGGTGAGAACGCCGGCGGCCGCACCGGTGACCGCCGCGATGGCGACGGTGATTTCGGCCAGACTGGGAACCGCATCGGCGGATAACGCCAGGGTCTGGTTGAGTGCCTGGTGACGGTCAAGCCGCTGCTTGAGAGAAAGCCCCGTGAGCTTATTGAACGCCGCACCGCCGAGCCCGGGAACCTTGGCCAACTCAAAGATGGAGTTGAAGCGTCCGATGCTTTGACGATAGTCCAGGAGTTGCTTGGCCCGGCTGGGGCCGATGCCGCGCAGACGCAGAAGATCTTCCAGAGTCGCCAGATTGATATCCACGCTTTGACCGCCGGCATCGAGACGCGTCTCAACGCCGTCCCAACCGGCCGGACCGGGTTCAGGTTCCACCACGGCGGGTTGGGTTGAGGAAACGACCAACCCTATCTCGCTTTCGGCAATGGCGGCCGGCGGCACGACGGCAGGGACCACTTCCGGAATCGCCGCCACGACGGGGACCGGAACCGGAACGATGGGCGCAACCACCGGTTCGGGCGGCGGGGGCGGAGGTACCACGGGGCTGACGACAGCGGTTTCCGGAGTCGGAGCGACCGAGGGCGCCGCCATCACCGTCGTTGGGACAGGGACGGCAACCGGGGCCGGGACCACGGGCTGGGGGGCGGGCTCCGGGACCGGGGCGGCGACATCTGGCGTAACCGGGGGAGCGGCTGAAACGGCCGGAGCCGGCGGGGGCATAACCTGCGGTTTGGGCGCAAAATAGTCATGCATGCCGGAAATTTCCCGCATTTCCGACGACACCGGCGCCAATTCGCCAAAGAACTCTGGCGGAATGGCATCCACCACCTGAGCCAGATCCAAGTCCACCAAACCTTTGGCCTCGGAATTCAACCAGCCAGGAGGAACATCCTTGCGGAACTGTTCGACGGGGTATTGCAAGCGTCCCTTTTGCAACTGTTCATATAGGCTTTTCTGGTCGACCAGCAAGCAGCTGTCTGGAAACGAACCGTTCTGCCAGGCGGGGCCGCGCATCGCTTCCGGCAGCCGGGCCAGTAACGCCGCGGCGGGAAGTTCGACCGATTCATCGTCCTTGAGCAAGGACTGGATGGAAGAGAAACCGGAAACCAAGGTTTCGAGGGAATCCGGCAAGTCGTGCGGCGCGCCGACGACGGGGACCTGGTCGGCGGCAGCCGGCGTTCCCGGTGGCAAGGTGCCGGCGGTTTCACGATTGAGAATACGGGAGAAGAATTGCGCGAGCTTCATGGCGGCCTACCTTGTTTTTCCTGCCAGTTAAAACGAGGCGTTTCTTGTAATTGAGAGAGAACACACCATAATATGCACGTACCCAAACCGCAACCGGCAGGCCAGTGGGGTTGTTTTTGAACCCGGTGAGGTCGTTGGAACGGGATCTCTTTCTCGTCTTTGGAGACGGCATGTCGTTTATTAATTACGCCACCCGCGAAATCCAACTAAAAATCGTTTATTACGGTTGTGGATTGTGCGGAAAAACCACCAATCTTCAGGTCATCCATCAGACGATCCGGGATGAGGCCAAGGGGAGCCTGACTTCTTTGGCGACCTCTCAGGACCGTACGCTGTTTTTTGACTTTATGCCGTTGACGGCCGAGGCGGTGCGCGGGTTCAAAACACGCTTTCAGATGTACACCGTTCCCGGACAGGTGATGTACAACATGACCCGGCGGCTGGTGTTGCGCGGAGCTGATGGCGTGGTGTTTGTGGTGGACAGCCAATGGGACAAGATGCAGCAGAATTTGGAAAGTTTTGCCAATCTTGAGGAGAATTTACGCCTGCAGGGCGATTCTTTGGACAAGATTCCGTACATTCTGCAATACAATAAGCGCGATTTACCGGCGGTGGCGCCCGCGAAATACCTTGAGTTTGTCTTCAATAATCGTGGCGGCGTCCGACGTCCCAGCGTCAGTGCCGTGGCTCCGCGCGGGGAAGGCGTCTTTGAGTCGCTCAACCTGGTTGCCCGCCTCGTCTTAAACCGTTTCGTCAAGCAACATGGCGGCAAGGAAAACGCCGACCAGCAGTTTCAACTGGCCTAATCGCCGAATAAGGAATTCTCTCCATGGCCTTCGTTCTCGTCCCCAAAGATGTCCAGCGCATGCACATCGTGCTCAACCAATTGCTGTTGCGTGCGGACGCGCAGGGGTGCATGGTGTGCGATTTCAGCGGCCACGTCCTCACCGAGGTCGGGTTTGACTGCCATGATCCGATGCTCATTTCCGCCTTGGGCGCCGGGGTGTTCGCCGCCAGCCGCGAACTGGCCCGGCTGTTGGGTGAAAACGAGTTCAGCTCCGTCATCCACCAGGGGGAAAAGCGCAGTCTCTTCATTTGCGCGGTCAATAACGATATTCTGCTGGTGACGGTTTTTTCCAATAGTGCCAGCGTGGGTCTGGTCAAACTTTACGCCCGGCCGGCCGTGGCCGAATTACGCGCCCTGTTTGCCGGGATCCAGGAACGTGGCGATTCCCGACCCTCCAACGAGCAATCCTTCGTGCTTAACGACCCCAAAGAATGGTTTGGTTCACCGGTGGACGCGTCCGCTCCCTAAACGGGGTTCGCCCGGCCGTCACGATCTAGGCATGCCATGAGCGCCTTCATACTTTATGCCGACACGTGCCTCACCCCGCATGAGGTGATTCACAATGCGTGCGTGCTGTGTCGGGACGGGGTGATCGGCGCCGTGGGTGGACGTTCCGCTTTTTCCGGGCTTGACGAGGTGCCGTTCGTCTGCCGCCCAGGATGTACCATCATTCCCGGCCTGATCGACACCCATGTGCATGGCGGCGGGGCGTTCGACTTGTTGAGCCTGGATGATAAGCCGGAAATGGGCGACGGCTTTTCCCGCTTTCTGGCCGAGCATGGCGTCACCAGTTTCATTCCCTCCATTCAAGGGCTCACCGGCGAACGCACCCTGGCGTTGGCGGCGCGCTTGGCCAGCCTCTGCGAGGCGGGGGACGGTCTGCCTGGCGCCGTTTCGGCCGGCATTCATTTCGAAGGCCCATTTTTGAATAACAGCCCTGACGCACGGGGCGACATTCCGCTTGAATCTTTGGCTCCGGTGGATTTGGACCGTGCCCGTGACCTGCTCGCGGCGGCCCGTGGCCATACCCGCATCGTCACCTTCGCCCCCGAGTTGGAGCGTAGCGAGTTACTGCTTGCCTTGTTGCGGGAAAATGGGGTCGTGCCGTCCATGGGACATACGATGGCCAATGAGATCGCCGCCATGCGGGCCATTGATGGCGGCGCCACCCGGTGCGCCCATTTTTTCAACGGCATGCCGCCGCTCCGGCAACGTGATATTAGTCTGACCGCGGTGGCCATCACGGATGACCGGGTGACCATCGAACTCATTGCGGACGGCATTCACGTCCATCCGCGCATGATCCGCCTGGCGTGCCGGGCCAAGCCCAACCCACGGGTGGTGCTGGTCTCGGACGCGATTGTGGGGGCCAGCTTGGAGGAAGGGCGCTTTATGTACGGCACCCGCGAAGTCGAGGTGGACGGTCAGCGCGCGATGGACACGGCCACCGGGCGGCTGGCGGGATCCTGTATCTGTCTGGACGACGCCCTGCGTAATTTTCTTGCCATCAGCCCGTTTCTCAGCCGCCAGGAGGCGTTTGCCTGTGCCACCGCCAATGCCGCTGAAAGCATTGGCCTGAATGATCGCGGCCGCATTCAGCCCGGCCGGCGCGCGGACCTCACGGTTCTCGATGCCCAGGACCAGGTGGTGATGACCGTGGTCGGCGGCCGGATCGTGTATGACCGCGAGGCCGCGCCGGCGAGGTCGTAAACCATGGCCAAGCGCTGGACCTTGCTGATACCGCTCCTGCTGATGGGCGCCAGTGTGGTTGTCGGAACGGCCTGGCGGGCCACTCAATTGGCCCGTGGCTTGGAATACGACGAGATCTGGACGCTCACGCATTACGTGCCCAAACCGTGGCCGGCCCTGGTGTTTGACCTGGCCACGCCCAACAACCATCCCCTCCACACCGTGATCGCGGCCCGGACGCTTGAACTTGGCCACGGCAGTCTGATGTCCTATCGGATGCCATCGTTTGCCGCTGGCGTGGCCGTGATGCTCCTGACGCCCCTCCTGGCCTGGCGCCTGACGCGCTCCGTCTGGGCCGCCACGGTCTGTGCGGTGTTGGTTGCCGGCAATGGCGCCCTGGCCCATTTTGCCGTGGTGGCCCGCGGGTACAGCCTGCAGACGGCGTTGTTGCTACTGGCGGCGATCTTCGCCATGCAGAGCGGGGCCGGACCGGCCGGCCGCCATCGTCTGAGCCGGCGCGTGTTTTGGATCGTTCCGGCTTTTCTGGCGGTGCTGACGCTGCCGACCACCCTGTTGTTGCTGCCTGGGCTGTGCTTGGCCGCCTGGGCGGCGGAGTCGACCGCCAGCCAGGACCGAACCGCTCCCGCCTTCACCATGTCATCCTTTCGCCGGCCATCGGTTATCCTGACCTTGGGAGTGGTGCTGCTGGGGGCGGCGTGCTTGTACTGGTTGTGGCAGGCCTGGTTGCCGCTGTCGCTTGCCCGCGCCCGTTTCGGCCAGCCGTTTGCCGGACCGTGGGACCATGTTCTCTATGGCTGGCGCGCGCTGGAACTCGTGGGCGGGGCTTGGCCGCTAACCCTATTGGCAGCCATTTGGCTGGGATGGGGAAGGGCGCCGATCCCACTGCGCCTGGCCGTCGGGGCGAATGTCGTGCTGCCTTGGATCGGCATGGCCATGGTTGGCGTGGGGCCGGAACGTGCCTGGCTGCCCGTGATCCCCTGGCTGCTGGCCGCCGCCGCCGCTGGTTTGGACCATCTGGTGACTCTTGGCGCGGCTTGGCTCCAGGAAACCGATGCCGCGCTGGTTCGCGGCTTGAGCTGGGGTGGTTTGGGGGTGGTGGTGTTCCTCACGGCCGGCCACGCACGGGACCGCTGGACCGCGCCCGACTGGGCCGCCCTGGCCCAGGAAACCCAGCGTACCTGCCCGGCAGACATCCTGGTGGTCTGGCCGGCCACCTCCGGCTATTGCATCCGCTTCCAAACGGGCACGGTGGCGGTGGCGGATCAACTGGCCCGGCTGAAGGCGCCGACGCGCTTGCTGCAATTGGGGGCCACCGTCGGCGTCAGTGCCGCCGATCATGAGGGCGGCGAAGTCTGGCTTCCCGTGCCCGGAGGCCGCCTGCCCGGGGAAGCGGTCATTTGGGACGTTGCTGCCGCCTATTGGGACTTGACGCCCCTCATGGTCCCGCTGGATGTCGTGGCTGCGGATGTCGTGCTGGGGGTGGTGCCCCCCGGTCCGGTGGCGGAACGTTCCGCCCTGACCCGCCAGTTCCTGGCGCCGGCCGCCGGCAACTGGCGCAAACTTAACCTTTGGTTGGACGGCGCCGTCCCGGACCAGAACGGCAACCTTCGCAGCGGCTCCGCCTGGATCACCACTGGCCAAGATCTGCGGACTCCGCAGGCGGCGGCCTGGTGCCGGGACTTGGCCGCGCGCGGGGTACGTTTCTACCGCTTGACGCCAAGCGCCGTCACCCCGTAATGGGAATGCCATCGCGTCGGCGCGGTCAAACCACCGGTCGCACGGTGAATCGACCGCCCAACCAGCATGCGCCGGCCAAGATAAGCGTCAAGTCCAAAAATGGGAAACGGTGGCGCAGGTAGACATGGACCAGAGTATGGGCGGCCAAGCCGCAGGCTATCACTGCTGCCAGCTCCGCCAGCGTGCGCCACTGGTGGTTGCGGGCCAGGCTGGCGAGTCCGGCCAGCCCCAACAGGAACAGAGCCGTTTCGAAGATGGCCAGTGCGGCAAAGGCCGGGGCGCTGTGAACGCCAGGCTGCGGCCAGGGGCGGACAAAATGCCATGCCTTCCAAGCCAATAGTTCACTCCAGCGGCATCCGCCCAACTGCCGGAGGTTTTCGGCGGCGGCCCGGCGCCAAAATTGCTCTTGCCGAACAGGGGAAGCGTCGTCGTCGCCGACCGCCATTTCCGCCGCCCGTATCTGGGTTTCGTTCCAGATGGCGTCCAGGTGCCGGAGAAAAGCAACGCCATCTGGGCTGCGGTAGGCCGCCAGATTCTCCGGATGGTTACCAACCCAGAAATTGTAGCCACCGAAAAAGCCGGTGACGCTGATGGCACCACAGGAGAGGCGGTTGCGTGCGGCATATGGGCCGGCCGTGACGGCAAAACCGGCGAGGACCAGCAGGGTTGCCGCCAGTACCTTGCGGAGTCCGCAGTGCCACTTGCGCCAGCCCGCCAGCAACAGGGCGGGGGGCAACAGTAGCAGAGCGGTCGGACGGGCCAGAGTGGCCAGGCCGACCGCGGCACCGGCGGCGGCGTGGGTCCACCAGCGGTCTTGGAGCTGCCAAGCCAGTAGCAGCAGCATCAGGCATAGCATGAACAGGATTTCCGTTGAAAAACGGACGGAGGATAAGTTGACCAGCGGGTGCAGGTTCAGTAGGACCACGCCGATCCAGGTTGCGGCCCGACCAGCCTGCTTCCACAGCCACCAAGCCACTGTCACGGTCAGCGCGGTCAGCAGCAGCGACTGGAACGCCAGCAGGCGGAACAGCGAGTCAGGGGCGCCCCACAGGAACGGGGCGGCCAGCACGGACAGCAGAGGAGGTCGGAAGGCCTCCGGCCGGGGATGGGGCAAGGCGGGCGGCTCGAACCAGCGGACTGAGCGGATGGTCAGGCCGTCGCCGGCCGCCACCGCCTGGGCCAGCTCGCGATAATCCGCGCCGTCGTCGTGCAGGATGAACTCCGGCCGGTGTCCGGCCAGCCACGCCCCTGCCAGCAACCGCACCAGCAATAGGCCGGCCAAAAGGGCGGCCAAGTTGCGGCCGGAAAATAGCGATTCGGTACGGAATGTCATATCGGTCTTCTGATGATGGCCATTCCGCGGCGGCAGAGGACGGGCAGGCCGCTACGGATAGAGTCGGCCGCCACGAATCCGGTGGCGGCCATTTGGGAATAACCGTTATTAAGCAGCACTCGGCGGATTTCAGTCTGGGTTCGCCAAAAGCGCCGGGTGCTGAGCCCCCCCAAAGCGAAACGGGTCAGTGGTTGATCGAGGTGAAGGAACGAAGTCCGTCGGCGCAGCCGTAAAAACAGATCCAAATCGGCGACGATGCTGAACTGCGTGTCAAAGCCGCCGGCCTGACATAGCGCTTCCCGGCGGATGAACGTTGCGGGATGGTAGATGCGGGCGCCGCCGAGGCTGAACAGGCCACGCCGGGGCCGGCAGATATGGCCGTTTACCTCAATATTGCCATGAATGCACGCGACCGTTGGGTTGGCCGTGAACGCTTGGGCGACGGCGGCCAGCGCGCCGGGCAAGTACTGGTCGTCGGCGTTCAGGAAAGCAACGAAATCACCGGCGGCCAGGGCCAATCCCCGATTGAAGGCGTGGTAAACGCCGGCGTCGGCCTCGGCATGAATACGAACCAACGGACTGCCGCAGGAACGGACGGCGGCCAGCGTGCCATCAGTGGAACCGCCATCAAGGATGAGTTGCTCGATCTCAATGCCCGCCTGTTCCGCGACACTGCGGACACAGTCGCCGACCGTGGCGGCGGCGTTCAAGGTGGCGGTGATGATGGTGACTTTCATTATTGTATTCCGTGACTCAAACCAAAGGGGTCGCGGCCAGCAGGTGTTGGTCTTCGTCCGTCAGTGGCCGATTCAATACCTGACGATACAGGGCACGGAAATGCCGGCAGGTCTGTTCCCAGGTGAAGGCGGCGGCCCGGCGCAACCCGCGTTCGCGGAGTTCGCAACGCCGTTCCGGCTGGTTCCAAAGTTCGGCGAGGGCGGCCGCGATGGCTTCCGGGGCGTCAGGATCGAACAACCGGGCGGCGTCACCGCAAAGATCTGGGAGACAGGCAGCGGTGGAACAGACAACCGGAAGGCCGGCGGAAAACGCTTCCAGCACGGGCATACCAAAGCCTTCAAACTGGCTGGGAAAAACCAGGATGTCGGCGCGGGCATACAGACCGCGGAGTTCGGCGTCGGAGATAAAACCGGTAAAGCACACCAGATCGCCAAGGCCAAGCGCCTCCACGCGCCGGCGAATCACCGGATAGTGGCGGTTTTGCAACCCGGAGCAGACCAGCGGAATTCGCAGGCGATGGACATCGCGCAACCAGGCCAGCGCCTCCAGCAGGGCGAGATGATTCTTATGCGGCCAGGTTTGCGCCGGGTAAAAGAGGAAACGTTCCGGCAAGTTCCACCGTTGGTCAAGTTCCCGTAGCAGGCCAGGGGCCGGCGGCGGAAGAAACGGCAGTAGCGGCGCCCAGGGGATGACGGCGATCTTGGCTTCCGTGATGCCGTATTGGGCGATGAGATCCCGCCGGCCCCAGCGGGTCATGACCGTGACCTGGCGGGCGTCGGTACAGAAGCGCTGATACCGGGCGTCACGAACGTACTGTTCCCGCTTGGAGAAAAATGCAGGCAGATGCCGATGTTGCAGATCATGAATCTGATAGAGGAACGGTAGACGGGTGAGGAAACTGTCTGAATGGGTGAAATGCAGCAGGTGAAGACCGGCGGTTTCAGCGGTTCCATCACTGGAGGCGATCCGAACCCGGCCGAGCCTGCCCCACGTCGGAATCCAAGGCCAAATGCGATGCAACGCCCACTGGCACCAGCGAGTCGCACTGCTTTTTCGGTACGCCGGCAGGTCCCCTGGCATGTAGAGCGGCGTGCAGTGTGGTGCCTGCAAAGCTGGAGTCAGCCAGTCGCTGGCATTCCGGTGGCAGAGAAAATGGATCTGTTCGCCGGGTGTCGCCAAACAGGAAAAACCATGGGCCAACCCCTTGACTGTCTGCTCGACGCCGCCGAGGACACCGCCGGGAAACCGCGCATCAATGCCGATGTGGAATGGAGACTGTTGCGTGTCCATATAAGTCAGGCCAAGGTTTCCGTTGTTGTGCATGGCCGGAGATGTGCCAAGGCGGGATGTGGGTTATGTTTTTTGCGCTAAAAACGTATAAAGCCGACCAGGAACAGATCGACTAAGCCATCGGTATGCCAGTCCTCTGAATAGGGCAAAACGCCCCAGTAGTCGACCTATCGGCCCAAGACGGCGGGACAACCAGGCGGCGGGATAAACGGCCAGCTCGGCGGCAGTCCCAACGGTGGGATGGGCATTGATCACACTATCCCAATGCCCCCAAATGTGTTTTAGTTCAAAACCGGCCATCTTAAACGCGACAAGGTATTCCGGCAAGGGATAGGCACCTTCACTGCCGGTGAGGCGATGGATGGGATGGGAGGCCAGTAGGCGCCGAAGTTGTGCGGGCGAGTCAACTACTGGTTCGCGACAAGCCAACACGACGCCACCGGGACGCAATACCCGGTAAAACTCACGGCAAGCCCCCGGCAGGTCATGCAAATGATGCAACGCTTGGCGGACGTAAACAATATCCACGGACAGGTTGGGTAAGGGCAGCCGTTCTGCAAGGGCGTCCATTGTCTCCACCGGCAGTCCGACGGTTATGTTCTCAATGGCGCGTCTTCCGACCAATGGACTTGGATCCGGTTCGATGGCAATGACCTGGGCCGCACCAGCCTGGGCAAAAGCATAGGTTGCTATCCCGTTTCCCGCGCCGAGATCCACGATAATACCGCGAGCGGCGGGGCTGAGCAGCCGGAGCGCTTCGGCAAATTCACCGGAGGCGGCGAATCGTACTGCGGCTTCCCGCGGGTTTGCGTCCAAATAGGCTTCTTGCAGCAGGCGGACACCGTTCGGCCGGGTACGCAGAAGAGTTACGGCGGCTTCGAAAGTCATTGGCTTTTGAGGACTAAATGGGGCCAGGATCATGGAGCCGTCTTCTCCGTGCAAGACTGGTGAAGTTGCCGAAACCGCCAGCGTGCCAATTCCCGCAGTCGCAACGGACTGCCGGGCGCCGTTACCGCCAGCCAGCGCAGATTAAGATGCCGGAAAAACGGGGCGGGAAAGACGGCGGGCGGAGGGGTGTCGTCTTGAAGGCAGGACCGGACTTGCGCGCCTAGGCGCGCCCAGGTGAAATGCCGGTCGAGAAGTTCCCAATTCCGGCGTTGCATGGCGTGCAAATCGGCATCTGGCGCGGCCTGCCAGTGGCGAATGATGCGGGCGGCCTCGGCGGGTGCATCCAACGGGATGTTAATGATGTCTGGGTACCCCTCGTAACCGCTTTCCGGGGTGCAGATGGGAATCAGCCCCCAAGCCATGGCCTCCAAGATGGTGGTGGGATTGGCATCGGCGCGGCCAACCGTGATCATAAAATCATGATGGCCAAGGAGATTTCGCGCGCCCTCCGTCGCGAAGTCGAGCGCTCCGGCGGCCCGCACCCCGTGGATGGTTTTTCGCCCGCTGCCGATCCAGGAAAATTGGCACTCTGGCAATTCGGCGGCAATCTGGCTGAGGTAAGGCGTGTTTTTGTAGGCTGCCGTGTGGCCAACATAGACCAGCCGACGGTGTCCGGGAGGTGAAAAGGCGGTTTTTACGGGAGGGAATTCTCGGCGGTCCACGGCTAGGTCGACATGGATCATTTTTGGACGCCAGTGCGCGAAGGGGGATTCGTCCACACGGGTGAACCAATGGCGCCCCGTGATGCTGAGAAACCAATCGCATTGGGGAATAACGGAGTCCAGGTAGGCCGCCTGCCGGTTGTCTCCATGCACATAGGGTTGCAAGAGAATGCGCCGGCGCCACCCCGGCTGACGCAGGCTCAGGCGGAAACAGGTCCACGGATAAGGATGGGCGTGGCCCACAAGGCAGTCGCCGGGCTCTGGATAAATGGGCCGGCAAGAATCCCAGTTGTGGTGACGGACGCGAAAGTCCGGCGCGAGCCGTTCCGCCAGATGGCGGCCAATGGCGTCCGGGGTGGAGATGCGCGGGCCATGGGGGTAAACAAGATGGAGCGTGTTCATGGGGCCTGTCATCACAAGGGGACACCCGATGCTTGCACGGCAGGGGACGGCGGAGAATAAGGCAACT
This sequence comes from uncultured Lentisphaerota bacterium, assembly GCA_903896595.1. Lineage (GTDB taxonomy): Bacteria > Verrucomicrobiota > Lentisphaeria > Oligosphaerales > CAITYL01 > CAITYL01. The sequence continues at coordinate 4,469 of CAITYL010000322.1, read as the reverse complement.
TCAGGTTGACAATGTTGTCGCAACCCTGCACGGTGGTTAGCCGATGGGCAATCATGATGATGGTAAATTTTCCATGAAGGGTTTTCAAGGCCTCGACAACGGCCTTTTCCGTGTCGCTGTCAAGGGCGCTGGTGGCCTCGTCGAGGGCCAGCACTTCGGGATCGTGGTAGAGCGCCCGCGCGATGCCGAGGCGCTGACGCTGACCGCCGGACAGTCGGACCCCACGCTCGCCAATGATCGTTTCAAGCCCCTCGGGGAGGCTTTCCACGAAGTTCCAGAGTTGGGCGGTCTCCAGACACCGCCTTACCTTGGCATCATCAATCGTTGCCGTTGGGACGCCGAACGCCACATTGATGCGCAAACTCTCGTCCATCAGATGGATGACTTGGGGCACGTAGCCAATCCGTCGCTGCCAGGACGGGAGGTTTTCTTCGATGTCGCGCCCATCCACCAGGATCCGCCCCTGAGATGGTTTGAGCAATCCCAGGACGATATCCAGCAACGTCGTCTTGCCGCATCCGGTCTGTCCCACCAAGGCGAGCGAGCTGTTTCTGGGGATCTCCAGGCTGAAACCGGAAACAACGGTCGAATCGCTTCCCTCGTATGTGAACGTGATATTCTCAAGGCGAATTGACTGGCTGAAGGACAGTGCTGGAGCCTTGGGCAAAGCCGGGAGATGCAACCCGTCCAAATCATGCATGATCGCGTCAAAGGCGGGAAGCGTGTGGCGCATGGTCGAGAGATTGTAGTTGATCCGTGAGAGTGACGGCATCAGGCGGATCATGGCAATGGCAACAAACGACAGCCGGAGGAATATCGACCCGGTGGCAACGCCGCAGAGCACCAGAGCGGCCAAGGCCCCCATTCCGGTGACCACCACGAACGCCTCGATGGAGAAGCGGGGGATTTGCCCGGCCACATGCTGTTCGGCCTCGGCTTGCCGGAGCAGGCGCTGGTGTGCGGCATGCCGTGAGGAAAAGACGCTCTCGCAGTTGAGTAGTTTGCACTCTTTTATTCCCTCGAACGTCTGCATGATGTCACGAGTGATCTCAAGCCGGTGGCGGTTCAATCTTACGCCAATATTGGAATTGTAGGTCCGCATGATGAAATGAAGCAGGATGGCCAGCAGTCCCGAGACAAAAGCCAGTCCCATTGCCAATAACGGGGCGAAAAAAAGCATAGTGCCGAAAATTACCACGATGACAACCGCCTCCGTGGCCAGCATCATGGCAGGCATCAAGACATTGAAAGCCACCTTTCCAATCATCGTGATGTTGTTCATAAAAACTGAGCTGTTCCGCCTAAGATGGTAACTGTACGGCGTGCTCAGATAGAGCTCAAATAGACGCGAGCCCAGCTCCGCCGCCTTCGTAAACACAAAGCGGGCCTGCCGTCTCGTGAGGAACAACAGGAAGAGGTTTTTTCCGAGATAAACCACCGCCACGACCGCGCACAAGAGCAAAATGAACTGGTGGTCTGAAGACGGATTGACAACCTCGTGAATCACTCTCAGAAACTTGTTCTGCACCATCAGTTCGGGTTTGGCCAAAACCGCAATCACCGGCATCACCAAGCCAAGTCCGACCAGCTCCATCAAGGCGCCGATCACCATCAAGACGATCAACGCCAGCACCTTCAAGCGCTCGCCGACGGTCAAGAGTCGCAATAGTCTAGTGAATAGGGTCATTCTGTGGCCCATTGCAGGTGGAGCCCGTCGTAAAGCTTCATGGCGGGATCGGCGGTGACCAGGGCTAGGTTTTCGACTTGGGCTTGGGCAATCAAAAGCCGGTCGATGGGGTCCTGATGGTGAGGCGGCAAGGCTCCGGCAATCAAGGTATGGCGCAAAAGAATATTCAATGGTTTTAAGGCGTCCCGTTCCAGCCGGGGTGGAATAAACCGATCGGGTGTGTCCGGCAGCGTCATTTTTCCCAAGGCGTACTTGATGGCGATCTCCCAGCCGCTGGCGGCAGAGAAAAAAACATCAGGCTCACCGGATTGCAAGAGTTTCATGGTGCCAGGCCCCAGACGTTCAGGCGAGGCGATCCACCATAGCCAGACGTGAGTGTCAAGCAGCAACCTCATGAGTAGAACCCCTTTAAAATTTCCGGGGGGAGCGGATCATTGAAATTATCGGAAATCTGTATGTTTCGGTCCTGCCCGGGGATGCGTTTCGGTGATGGACTTTCACAGGCAATCAGCTTGGCCACCGGCTTTCCGGCCTTGGCGATAATTACTTCCTCGCCAGCGGCCACCGCCAGCAGGAGACGGCTGAAATGCGTTTTGGCCTGATGGACATTCATGAGCATGGGAGTGGCTCCGGTGGCACGTTGCGTTAGGCTCGAAGATTAGGGTTTACAGCCCGCCATGACCGAAATCATTAAGTTCTAAATTAGTCCATATCTTAGTCCATGCCAAATATCCAGTAAAAATTATTTTGAGCGGGAATGGTGGCGGGCAGGTACCGGCCGTTCATCGGCTGTTGGGCGTTATAGAGGCAGACAATGACCGGGCGGCGGGTTTCCTTGGGCAAGGCGGAAACCGGAGTGACGGGAATGCCCAGAAAACGGTGATGAGCATTGTCCAAGGCGGCGGTTTGATCGTAGATCGCCATCAGATCCAACCCCCATTCCCGGAGGCCGAGGGTGGCGATTTCCGCCAATTCGTTGGCGCCCAGCAAAGCGACCTGCCGTTGACCGCTTTCCTGAAGGCGGCGGCAAAGCCAGGCGCTTCGAGACCGCGCCTCCCGGTAAAACAGCAAGGAAAAATCCAGAAACTCCAGAGTCAGGCGTGATTTTTCCTGCACTCCCGTGGGCGTGAGAAAATAATCCCAGCGCCGGGAATGGATGACGGCGACGTGGAGCCATCCGCGCTGGACCATGCGCTTGAGAATTTCATGGGCCAGTTTTAGACTGACTCCCAGTTTACCTGCTGCCGCCCGTGTATTGAGCCGGCTATTTTTCTCAACCGTGCGTAAGACCTCCAACTCATAATAGGCATGCTGATCCAGAACCGCCATTTCACGCCTCACCATATCACCAAAAAGGCATCGTGTATTACGGTAACCATAGGTTCAAAAGAGCAGGGTGCAAATGGGCTATCTTGGTTTTTGAGGACCGTTTACATGCTCAAATGATATACTCTTCCATGTGTTTCATTACCCAGGGGGGACGTGTCTAGTATATTTTTTGCAAGTTCAAGAATGGGGTCTGGGCAGAGTGTACGGATTGCGAAGGAGGTGATCGGCAGGCCTCAAGCTTGGGATTCATGCAAAAAAACCATATTCCAATCTATGGTATGAAGTGGAGACGATGAGCCCGAAAAAGGTGCTCTGAGTGTCGGCGCGAAGGGATAGGTAAAGAATCCTCTGTTTTTTCTTATTTTTGCCGATGATGACGGGTTCGTCCGCCCGAGGACGGGCGGCTCCCGGTTATGGGGAAAAACATCGTTACGTTTTGAAAACACCTCGAGGATTGTGAACTTACAAGACTAGTTTCTCATGGCGGCGGAGCAGGCGGAGGCTGATTTGCCATGAAATTGGCTGGCGGCATTCCGGCCGGTAGCGGGCACGGGCGCGGGTCAGGATTTCCCCCAACGGCATGGCGCGCCAACCAAAAGTTTTCACAATTCGGACGATTAACAGCAGAAAGCAGAAAGGCTGGAACACCCGGGGCAGGCACAGCCGTCGGATCACCCAACTGTTGGCGAGATTGTTGATCCTGTTTTCCCGTTGGCTGGCACGGTTGGCGATTCCGTGAGTGTGGATGCATTGTCCCTTTGCCCAGTAGCGGATTTCATAACCACCACCATGAATGCCTAGTACCTCGTAACACTTAAATTTTCGGATATAGCCGTTTCAGTTTTATTCGCGCGTCGCGTGTTGTGAATTGCCAGTCAATCTTTGCCCCTTGGTTGTTACGGTCGCGTTCCCACGCCACAACTTCAGCACGCATGGTCTCTATATCGGCAATCCGTTCGGCAAGGCACTGTCCCTTCAGCACGCTGAGTTCAATTTCCGCCATATTCAGCCAGCTTCCGTGCTTGGGTGTGTAATGAATTTCAAGACGTTCGGCTAATCGCCGTGCCTCTTTTGGGGCAAACTCCTCATACAAGGATGCGGTTGAATGAGTGTTCAGGTTGTCCATGACCAGACGAACCTTCTCCGCGTCCGGATAGCGTTCGTCAAGCATTTCCTTGATTTGCCGTGCCCAGTCTTTTCTTGTTCGCTGTTCCGTGACCGCCACATGCCTCTTGCCAGCCAGCGGTTCCACTTCCATGAAAATCTCCGCCACTCCGTTTCTGACATATTCATCGTCCATGCGGGCCGGACGCCCTGGCGCACACGGAACAGGAGCACGAACCTCGCCAATCATCTGCTTGCACGACTCATCCATGCAAACCAGCGGATGCTTGGGATCATATGGCAGATGATAGACCGCGAGAATATCCTCCATGTTCGCTACAAACGCCGC
>CAITYL010000321.1 GCA_903896595.1 uncultured Lentisphaerota bacterium | reverse complement strand
TGAATGTCCAATAATCAACAAGGAATATCCAATGTCCAAGTCAATGCGGGGGAGCGTGTTTTACAGAACTGAATGGCTTTTTCCTTCATCCTTGGACATTCCTTGTTGGATATTGGATATTCGGGCTGTCGAATATCGCATACTGAAGGCTGACAACCGTGGGTTTTGCAAGCAGCTCCGTCGTTATTTTTGAAGACACCTCCTGATAAAGTAAATTCCTTTGACCGGTCACTCTCGCGCCCAGGAGTGGCACTTCGTTCCCGGCTCTGAGGGTTGGGGGAAAGCCGAAACAATGCAGTAGTAAAGCGGTGTCGAGCCACCGCCACTCCAGAGGTTCCGGCCGCGGCCGGAACCGGTTCACACCGCGTTAGCGTGAGTTTTGATTACCTTACAGCCTAACAGCCTACAGTCTAACAGCCTAACACCACGCCTCACTTCGCCGGCGGGGCGAGGCGGGGGGGGGCGACCGGTTCCAGGGGCACGAGGTCAACCCCACCGGCGGCGGCGGGGGTGGTGGCGCTTTGAACGGTCACCTTCTTGGTGGTGGGGTCCGCGGGCGCCGGGGCGTCGGCGGGCGTTTCCAGCAAGGGCACCAGTTCGGGTTCCGTACCCGCGACCGGCGCGGGGGCTTCGACCGGCACGGCCGGGGTCGCCACCGGGGTGAGTCCCGGGCGGGTCCCGAGGGCGGCGTCCACCGCGGTGGTCAATTCCTGGTAACGCCCCGGCACGGAACGCAGGCGGAACAGGGTCGCCACCGCTTCGGCGTTTTTCTGCCAGTCATCCCCGGCAATAACCACGATCGGGAACTGATTGCGGACCTTTTCAATGTATTCGGCCGGCAGATAGTCGGAATCACCCAGGAAGAGGATTTTCTTGGGACCGAGAGCGGCCACCACATCGACAAAATATTTCTTTTCGGCCACGTACGCCTCGCTGGAGGCCGGCATGGTGAACAGCTCCTCGCCGCCGACGATCGGCGACACCAGCAGGATGGTCTGGCCGGTCTTGCGCTGGACCAGTTCGGCCAGGAGGCGGGAACGGGCGTAGTTGCCGGTTACGATGAGGACATCGGCACGGTTCGGCTGGAACCAGGTCAGCGGATTCCAAAACTCACTGGCACAGAGCAGGTTGCCCGAGGCCAGCACCACCATCATCAACCCGACCCCAATCCGTTTTTTCATCATGGTACCGCTCTCCTTAAAAAGTAGGGTTTGGACAAGGCATGTGGGGGTTCGCACCGTGAGCGCGACGCGATGACAACGACACTGAACTGAATCTTACCACTCCTGAAGCCGTTTGCAAGCGGTGGTGGCAGAGGGGTGCATGACCGTTTTGCCAAACGATGTTGGGAACCCCCTTTTGAGGAAAGGCGGTTCCCAAGCCCTCCGTCAAACCTATTTGTGCCTTTTTGCGGATTCCGCAGGCCGCCTTTGTTGCCCCGGTTGTTTGAGCCGTCGTCACGCCAAACTAAACAACGCGCGTCTTCGACGATAACGGGTTCGTCCGCCCGAGGACGGGCGGCTCCCAGGGTACATTCGGGGCGATTTGTCCCCGTCATCGTCCCGACCGGCTGAAGCCGGGACAACAAACGGTACGGCGTTAGGCTGAAGTGTGTTAGGTCAAAAAAACAGTATGAAAGCGGTGTCGCGCCACCGCCACTCAAAAGGTTCCGGCGGCGGCCGGAACCGGTAACGTGATGGCCAATGGAACCACGCGGTTCGCGCCGACATGCCGGCGTAACGGCCCTGCGCAACTGACATGTGCAAAACTGCCTGTCCCCGGTGGGGTCGTCGGGTGTTCGGTGTTCAGGCGGAAAAAGCGGCAAAGGAATTGCCGCACTCCAAAAACGGTTTTCCTGAACCGCGAACACTGAACACCCCGCTGGTCAAAGGGCGTTTTGCAAGAGGCTTAATTTTAGCACCCACTGATTTGCATTTTTGCGAGAGTGGATGATATTTGGGCCTTTTGTGCCTTTTCCGTCGTTGGTGGCGTGGACGACGGACGGGGAGAGATAAAACGCGCCGCAAACCGGTCCAACCAGGTCAACCCACACATGGCGAAACAGAGCAGTAAACAGGCGCCGGCCACGAAGCCGATCGTCGACTTGAGCAACCTTCCGGAAAGCATGGAGGCGTTGTTGGGAAGTGGCGACAAGGGCAAAGGCATGGCCACCGGCACGGTGGTCAATGGCACGGTGGTGGAAAAGCGGGACAATGGCGTCCTGGTCGACATTGATTACAAGGCGGAAGGGTTTGTCCCCAAGGAAGAGTTTGGCGCCGACTGGGAAGGCGTGACCGTGGGGCAGGTCATCCGGGTGTTCCTGGAACAGGTTGAAGATGAGAACAGCATGCCGCGGCTGAGCGTGCAAAAGGCACGGTTGCAGCAGGCGTGGGATAATATTGTCACCAACTGCGCCGAGGGCAGTGTGATCAAGGGCATCATCCGCCAGCGCGTCAAGGGCGGCGTGATTGTGGATGTCGGCGGCGTGGATGCGTTCCTGCCGGGGTCCCAAGTGGACATCGGCCCGGTGCGCAGCCTGGAAAGCTATCTCGGCCAGGAAGGCGAGTTCAAGATTATCAAGATCAACTCCGAACGGCGCAACATCGTGGTCAGCCGGCGCGAGTTGCTGGAAGCCGCCCGCGCCGAGCAGCGCGCCGCGCTGCTGACCGAGTTGCGGTCCAATGAAACCCGTCGCGGCGTGGTGAAGAACATCACCGACTTCGGCGCCTTTGTGGACCTCAACGGCATTGACGGCCTGCTGCACATCACCGACATGAGCTGGGGCCGCATCTCCCACCCGAGCGAGATGCTCAAGGTGGGCGATGAGATCGAGGTGATGATCCTGAGCGTGGACCACGAACGGCAGCGCGTGTCGCTGGGGCTCAAGCAGAAAGAAGGCAACCCGTGGGATACCGCCGACGTCAAATATCCGAGCAACTCCCGCATCAAGGGCAAGGTGGTCAACGTCATGCCCTACGGCGCCTTCGTCGAACTGGAAGAAGGCATTGAGGGGCTGATCCATGTCTCCGAGATGAGCTGGACCAAGCGGGTCACCAAGGCCAGCGACATGCTCAAGGTCGGGGACGAGGTCGAGGCGGTGGTGCTGGACGTCCAGAAGGACGCCAAGAAGATTTCGCTCGGCCTGCGCCAGACCATGGAGAACCCGTGGGAAGTGATCGCCGAGAAGTTCCCGAAGGGCACCCGCATCCAGGGCAAGGTCCGCAACATGACCTCCTATGGCGCCTTTGTGCAGATTCAGGACGACATCGACGGCATGATCCACGTGTCCGACATGTCCTGGACGCGCAAGGTCAACAACCCGACCGACTTCCTGCAAAAGGGTCAGGAAGTGGAAGCGGTGATCCTGGACATCGACCCGGTGCAGCAGCGGATTTCCCTCGGCATGAAGCAACTGTCCGACGACCCGTGGGCCAACATCGAGGCCTTCTTCAAGGTCGGCGACACGGTGGAGGGCAAGGTGGTGAAGATCGCCTCCTTCGGCGCCTTCATCGAATTGCCGCACGGCATTGAGGGGTTGATTCATATCTCGCAGATTGCCGACAAGCGGGTCGAGAAGGTCAAGGATGTCCTGAAGCCCGACGACATGGTGCAGGCGCGGGTGATCAAGATTGACGCCGAGGAACGGCGCATTGGCCTGAGCCTGCGCGCGGCCGGCTCCGAAGCCACGCCCGAAGAGATTGCCGCCGCCACCTCCACCAGCAGCACGTTGCGGCCGGGTGAGGCGATGGTGGACTTGGGTGACGTGTTCGCCAGCGCGGAGCGGGAAGCCGCGGCCCGCGACGAAGAAGACAAAGTCGAATAAAAAACTCCCCGCCTGGCGGGTTGCAGTCCCGCCAGGCGATGCTACAGTACACCGTTTTTCTTTGCGCCCACGTAGCTCAGATGGTAGAGCGCGTCCTTGGTAAGGACGAGGTCACCGGTTCAATCCCGGTCGCGGGCTCCAATTGTCGTAACCAGACCCACGGCCCCTGATAGAGGAGATGCAAACATGGCGAAGGAAACATTCCAGAGGACCAAACCGCACGTCAACGTGGGCACCATCGGCCACGTCGACCATGGCAAGACCACCCTGACGGCGGCCATCACCAATGTGCAGGCGCTGAAGGGGTTGGCCAGCTTCATCAAGTACGATGAAGTCGCCAAGGCTTCCGAATCCCAGGGCCGCCGCGACCCGACCAAGATCCTGACCATTGCCATTTCGCACGTTGAGTACCAGTCCAACAAGCGGCACTACGCCCACGTCGACTGCCCCGGACACGCCGACTATGTGAAGAACATGATCACCGGCGCGGCGCAGATGGACGGCGCCATCCTGGTGGTGAGCGCGGTGGACGGCCCGATGCCGCAGACCAAGGAACACGTGTTGCTGGCCCGCCAGGTTGGCGTGCCGCGGATCGTGGTCTTCCTGAACAAAGTTGACTTGGTGGACGACCCGGAACTGCTGGACCTGGTCGACATGGAAGTCCGCGACCTGCTCAACAAGTACGAGTTCCCCGGCGACACCACCCCGATCGTGCGGGGTTCCGCCCTGGCGGCCATGAATGCCAAGTCGGCCGACGACCCCGGCGCCGCCTGCATCGGCGAGCTGATGGACGCCATCGACAGCTTCATCCCGGATCCGGAACGCGCGGTGGACCTGCCGTTCCTGATGCCGATCGAAGACGTGTTCTCGATCGAAGGCCGCGGCACCGTGGTGACCGGCCGAATCGAACGCGGCGTCATCAAGGTGGGCCAGGAAATCGCGATCATCGGCATCAAGGACACCGTCAAGACGACCGTGACCGGCGTCGAGATGTTCCGCAAGTTGCTGGATCAGGGTCAGGCCGGTGACAACGTCGGTTGCCTGCTCCGCAGCACCAAGAAGGAAGACGTGGAGCGCGGCCAGGTGTTGGCGGTTCCCGGTTCCATCACCCCGCACAAGAAGTTCAAGGCCGAAGTGTACGTCCTGAGCAAGGAAGAAGGCGGCCGCCACACGCCGTTCTTCAACGGCTACCGTCCGCAGTTCTACTTCCGGACCACCGACGTGACCGGCGTGTTGAACCTGCCCGAAGGCACCGAAATGGTGATGCCGGGCGACAACATCCAGATGACGGTCGAGCTGATCTACCCGATCGCCATGGAGAAGACGTTGCGCTTCGCCATTCGTGAAGGTGGCCGCACCGTGGGTGCCGGCCGTGTGACCGAAATCATCGAATAACCAAGACAAACCAGCCGGCAGGCCGGCTGGCGGCGCTGACAGTCATCCGACTGCGGCGGCGACCGCCGGCCCCGGTTCGAATGCCCCGGCGCAACCTCCCCTGATGGGCGGCGCGCCGGGGTACCGGTTTTCATAAAGCAGGAGTTCCCCGCCATGGCCCGCGAACTGGTGATTATGGCCTGCACCGAGTGCAAGCGCCGGAATTATACGACGAACAAGAACAAGCGGGTCACCACCGGCCGCTTGGAGAAGAAGAAGTATTGTCCCTTCGAGAAGCGCCACACGGTGCACCGCGAGACGAAGTAAGGCGCGGGCGGCCGCCGTCGGGTGGCTTTGATCGCTTCGCGTAGGCGAGTAGCTCAATTGGTAGAGCAGCGGTCTCCAAAACCGCAGGTCGCAGGTTCGATCCCTGTCTCGCCTGCCAACATTGTTGATGGATCACCAGGAGCGCGACGCGGGCCGAACCGTCGCCAAGGGCGGAATCATCTGAACATGCAGAATCCGATTCATCTAGTCCGTGACTGGTATTTGCAGGTGGTGGCCGAACTGCACAAATGCACGTGGCCGACCCGGCAGGAACTGGTGGAATCCACCTTGGTGGTGATCATCTCGGTGGCGTTATTGAGCATTTACGTGACGGGTCTCGACTGGCTCAGCGGCGCCGGGATTCGTTTATTGATGGGAACCTGGTGACGAACGTCAACTTCGACGCCGGCGGGCACACTGCCGGCGTGGAGAGCGTGCAGGGCACTTGCAATTATGGCTGAACACGATCAGACACAGGGCCAATGGTTTGTCGTCCAGGCGTTGTCCGGGCAGGAGCTCAAGGCTGCGGACAGTCTGCGACGCCGTTGCAAACAGGAGGGGGCCGAGGACTTTCTTTTCCAGGTGGAAGTCCCCATGGAGAAGGTCTCCGAGGTGCGCCACGGCAAAAAGACCACCCAGAACCGGAAATTCTTTCCCGGTTACATCTTGGTGCGCCTGGGATTGTACGAGGCGCCCGGGAAAATTGATCCGCGGGCCTGGTATTTCATCAAGGAAACCCAGGGGTTGATTGGCTTTATTGGCGGCGAACGTCCGGTGCCGATCGACCACAGCGAAGTGGATGCGATCCTGAACCAGGCGCGGCCGGGCGAAGAAGTGGCGAAGCCGAAGATCGACTTTATTATTGGTGAGACGGTGACCATCAAGGATGGCGCGTTTGAGAATTTCGAGGGCAGTGTGGAAGCGGTGGAACCGACGCGCGGCAAGTTGCGCCTGTCGGTGACGATTTTCGGCCGCTCCACCCCCGTTGAGGTTGAATACTGGCAGGTCGAGCGGGGCTGAGTCGTCCCGCCCGGGCCACGAGACAATAATCGCTTGACGGCATCTGGCAGGGGGCCTGCCAGCTCGGACCAGGGTCGTCGGAGAAATGAGGGACAATGGCAAAAAAAGTCAAGGCGCAGATTCGTTTGCAGATTCCCGCCGGCGCCGCCAACCCCGCGCCCCCGGTGGGGCCCGCGTTGGGTCAGGCTGGCGTCAACATCATGGAATTCTGCAAACAGTTCAACGCGGTGACGCAGTCCCAGGCGGGCCTGGTTATTCCCGTGGTCATCACGGTGTACCAGGACCGGTCATTCACCTTCATCACGAAGTCACCCCCTGCGTCGGTGCTTCTGAAGAAGGCGGCAGGCCTGGCGTCCGGCGCCAAAGAAACCGGACGTGAAAAGGTCGGCAAAGTGACGAAAGCGCAAGTGATGGAGATTGTCAAGGCCAAGCAGGCCGACATCAATGCGCGGACTCCTGACGCGGCGATGCGCATCATCGCAGGCACGGCACGCAGCATGGGAATTGAGGTGGTCGATGAGTAAGCGAAGCAAGCTCTATCAAGCGCGAGCGGCGCTTCTCGACCGGGCCAAGCCCTATACCTTGGCCGAGGCCATGCAGCTGCTCAAGAAAATGCCGGTGTGCAAGTTTGACGAAACCGTCGAACTGGCGTGCCGGCTGGGTGTGGATACCCGGCAGTCGGATCAGGTCATCCGCGGCGCGGTGAGCCTGCCCCACGGCACCGGCAAAACGGTGCGGGTGGTGGTCATCGCCAGCGGCGACGCGGCGGATGCCGCCCAAAAGGCGGGGGCCGACGAGGTCGGTTTTGAGGAATTATTGGAACGCATCAAGGGTGGTTGGCTGAACTTTGACGTGATGATCGCGACGCCGGCGGCCATGCAAAAAGTGCGGACCTTGGGTAAGGTGTTGGGCCCCCGCGGGCTGATGCCGAATCCCAAGACCGGCACGGTCACCGACGACACGGCCGCGGCCGTTCGCGACGCCAAGGGTGGCCGGGTGGAATACCGGGCCGACCGTGGCGGGTGCGTCCACGTGCCGATCGGCAAGTTGTCCTTCACCCCGGAGAACCTGGCGGATAATGCCGCCGTGATTCTGCACGTGATTGCCAAGAGCCGCCCCGCGGCGGCGAAGGGTACTTACCTGCTGAGCACCACCGTCAGCACCACCATGAGCCCCGGCATCCGGATCGATTACCGGATCAGCGAGAAGGCGTGAACCTATGAGAGCGGAAAAAACACAGCTCCTAAATGACCTGCAGGGACTGCTGACCGCGTCCAGCGGCGCGTTCCTGATGGCCTACAAGGGCACGAAAGTCAGTGAGTTCAGCGCCTTGCGCAAGGGCTTGGCGGAAGTCAAGTCCGAGTGCCATGTCGTCCCGAACCGGCTGATGAAGCGGGCGGCCGACGGGTGCGGATTGACGGCCTTGGGCGCCCTGCGGGTCACCGGCGAGACCCTGTTGGTCTCGGGTGGCGCGGACCCGGTGAAGGTGGCCAAACTGCTCGCCGACTTCGGCAAGGAGCACAAGAGCCTGACCTTCAAACTGGGCGTGCTGAGCGGCAAGTTGCTGACGGTGGAAGACACCCAAGCACTGGCCCAACTGCCCTCCCGCGAAATCCTGCTCGCCCAGGTTCTGGGTCTGTTGCAGGCCACGCCGCGGCAGCTGGTCACGGTCCTCAACGCCAAGGTGGCGAGCGTGGTGTACGCATTGAAGGCGTACGCCGACAAAAAACAACAAGCAGCCTGATCCATAACGTATCCAACCGGAGGAAATAAAACATGAGCGAAGAAGCCAAAATGGTCGTGTCCGCGGAAATGGAACAGTTCATTTCCTACATCGAAAAAATGACGGTCCTCGAGCTGTCCCAGCTGGTCAAGGCCCTGGAACAGCGCCTCGGCGTCAGCGCGGCCGCCCCGGCCGCCGCCGCCGCCGCCCCGGGTGCCGCCGCGGCCCCGAAGGCCGAAGAGCAGACCGAGTTCAGCGTGGTCCTGGTCAAGACCGGTGACAACAAGATCTCGGTCATCAAGGAAGTCCGCACCATCACCGGCCTGGGCCTGAAAGAGGCCAAGGAACTGGTTGACGGCGCCCCGAAGCCGGTCAAGGACGGCGTGGCCAAGGCTGATGCCGAAAAGATGAAGGCTCAGCTCGAAGCCGTCGGCGCGACGGTTGAGTTGAAGTAAACGGGTCCGCCTCCGGGCGGATCGCTACGAATGGAAACGGAGACCCATGCCCGGCATGGGCTCTCCGTTTCCTGCCGTTTTCTTTTTGGTGAGGGCGTCGCCTAGTGGCGCCTAGTGGGTTCTCGAACAGGCAGGCGGGGTGAGTCATGGCTGAACGGATCAGTTTTGGTAGGATCAAGGACGTCCTGGAGATTCCCGACTTGGTCGGAATCCAGGTGGAATCCTACGACCAGTTCCTCCAGGCCGGAGTGGCGCCGGAGAAACGTAAAAAACAGGGGATCCAAGAAGTTTTCCAGGAAATCTTCCCCATTGAAAGTTTTGACCAGCAGTCGGTGCTGGATTTTGTCCGCTACGACATCGGCACGCCCAAGCTGCCGTTGCTCAAGTGTCTCAAGGATGGCGGCTCCTACGCGGCCCCCCTGCATGTCACCTTCCGGTTGCAGACCCCGCGGGACACCAAAGAAGAGAGCATCTACATGGGCGACCTGCCCCTGATGATGGACAGCGGCGGCTTTGTCATCAACGGCGCCGCGCGCGTCATCATCAGCCAGTTGCACCGTTCCCCCGGCATCTGTTTTGAAAAATCCCGCCACCCCAGCGGCCGGTTGCTCTATTCCTATCGCGTCATCCCCGACCGCGGGTCGTGGATCGAAGTGCAGTTTGACATCAACGACCTGATCTATATCTACCTGGACCGCCGCCGGCGGCGCCGCAAATTCCTGATCAGCACCTTCCTGCGCGCCATCGGCCTCAACTCCAATCACGAACTCTTGCAGGCCATCTACGGCATTGAAGAGATGCCGCTGACCAAACTGGCCAAGGCTGAAAATCTCAACGACTACGTCCTGGTTGACCAGGTGGTGGCCGAGGATCAGCCGGACCACGTGCTGGCCCAGGCGCTGGATCCGCTCAACCCGCAGGTTCTGGACCTGTTGCGCGAAGCCAAGATCAAGAAGGTGTCGGTGGTCGACACCGGTGCCATCGGCGCGGCGTTCATCAACTGCCTGCGCAAGGACCCCGCCCACGACTCGGACGAGGCCCTGAAGGAAATTTACCGCCGCCTGCGGCCCGGCGACCCGCCCAACGTCACCAATGCCCGGCAGTTGCTCAAGCGCCTGTTCTTTGGCGCCCGGCGTTATGACTTGGGCGAAGTGGGCCGGTTCAAGATCAACCAGAAGCTGAAACTGCAAGTGCCGTTGGATGTCCGCACCCTGGTCAAGGAAGACTTGGTGGCGGCCACCCAGAACTTGATGCGCTTGAAACTGACCAACGGCCAGGTGGATGACATTGACCACCTGGGCAGCCGCCGCGTCCGCACGGTGGGCGAGCTGTTGCAGAACCAGTGCCGTGTCGGCCTGCTGCGCACCGAACGGGTGGTGCGCGAACGCATGACCCTGATCGACATGGAGACCGAGGATGTCGCCCCCGCCAAACTGGTCAACCCCAAGGCGTTTGCCAGCGTGCTCCGCGACTTCTTCGCCCGCAACCAGCTCAGCCAGTTCATGGACCAGACCAACTGCCTGGCCGAACTGACCAATAAACGCCGCCTCAGCGCCCTCGGACCGGGCGGCCTGACCCGCGAACGCGCCGGCTTCGAAGTGCGCGACGTGCATAACAGCCATTACGGCCGGGTCTGCCCGATCGAAACCCCGGAAGGCCCGAACATCGGGTTGATCTCCTCCCTGGCCATTTACGGCCGGATCAACCGCTACGGCTTCATCGAGACCCCGTACCGCCGCGTCGAAAAAGGCGTGGTGACCAACCATTTGGACTACGTCACCGCCGACGTGGAAGAGAACTTCATCGTCGCCCAGGCCAATGCGCCGCTGGATGCCCAGAGCCGCTTCGCCAACGACAGCGTCCTCTGCCGCCTCAAGGGCGATTTCCGCGAGTTCGCGGCCACCGAAGTCCAGTACATGGACGTGTCGCCGAAACAGCTGGTCAGCGCCGCGGCCGGCCTGGTGCCCTTCTTGGAACACAACGACGCCAATCGCGCGTTGATGGGTTCCAACATGCAGCGCCAGGCGGTGCCGCTGATCCGGCCCGAGTCGCCGATCGTCGGCACCGGCTTGGAAGCCGTAGTGGCCCGGGACTCCCGCGCCGTGCAGTGCGCCACGGCGGACGGCGTGGTCGCCGCCTCCTCGGCGGACCGCATTGTCATCACCCCGGACGGCAAGCTGCCGGCGGATCCCGAGAAGGATTCGCGCGCCCAGGTCTACACGCTCTTCAAGTTCCTGCGCTCCAACGCCTCGACCCCGATTTCGCAGCGCCCGGTGGTGCAGCGCGGCGCCAAGATCAAGAAGGGGCAGGTGATCGCCGACGGCGTCTCCACGCAAAAGGGTGAGCTGGCTTTGGGCCACGACCTGCTGGTGGCGTTCATGCCGTGGTGCGGCTATAACTTCGAAGACGCCATCGTCCTCAGCGAACGCCTGGTGAAAGAAGACGTCTACACCAGCATCAATATCGCCGAATTCGACCTCCAGGCCCGCGACACCAAGCTCGGCCCGGAAGAAATCACCCGCGACATTCCGAACGTCGGCGAAGAAGCCTTGCGCAATTTGGACGCGGAAGGCATCATCCGCATCGGCGCCGAAGTCAAGACCGGCGACATCCTGGTCGGCAAAGTCACGCCCAAGAGCGAGACCGAGCTGGCCCCCGAAGAGCGCCTGTTGCGCGCCATCTTCGGCGAGAAGGCCGCCGACGTCAAGGACAGCTCCCTCTACGTGCCCAGCGGCACCGCCGGCATCGTCATGGACGTCCGCGTGGAACGCCGGTTTGACCCGACCCGGGAAAAACAGTCCAAGGCCGAATTGAAGAAGCAGATCCACGAGGCCGAGGCCACCTACAAGAGCCGCTACAACGAGCTGGTCGAGGAACTCACCGAAAAGCTGGCCGCCACCCTGCTCGGCTCCAAGCTGCCGGCCGACGTGGCGAGCGCCACCGAAGAGGCCGATGTCTTCATCCCGGCCAACCGCAAGATCACCAAGGTGATGCTGCGCAAAATCGCCCAGAACACCGAAAAGTTCAAGATGCCGGCCGGCCCGGCCCGCGACCAGATCGAGGAAATCGTCAAGCCTTACCGGCCGCGCTTCCGCGACCAGGAAACCCGGCACCGTGAGCAGCTCGCCCTGTTTCAGGCCACGGAAGGTGGCGACCCGGGCGTGCCCAAGTCAGTCAAGGTCTACATCACCAGCCGGCGCAAGATCTCGGTCGGTGACAAGATGGCCGGCCGCCACGGTAACAAGGGTATCGTCGCCCGCATCGTCCCGGTGGAAGACCTGCCGTACATGGCCGACGGCACGCCGGTGGACATTGTGCTCAACCCGCTGGGGGTACCGAGCCGAATGAATGTCGGACAGGTGCTGGAAACCCACCTGGGCTGGGCCGCCCACGTTCTGGGCATGAAAGTGGCCACGCCGGTGTTCGACGGTATTTCCGAAGCCACCATCCACGAGATGCTGGCCAAGGCCAAGGCGAAAAAAGCCGCCGACCGCGGCTGGACGGTGGAACCCAACGGCCAAGTCCACGACCAACAGGGACGCGACCGCACGGACCGCATTCTGGACGTTGACGGCAAGACCCGCCTGTATGACGGCCGCACCGGCGATTCGTTCGCCCAGCGCGTCACGGTGGGCCGCATTTACATGATCAAGCTCGACCATATGGTGGTGGACAAGATCCATGCCCGCGCGGTCGGCCCCTACTCCCTGGTCACCCAGCAGCCGCTGGGCGGCAAGGCCCAACACGGTGGCCAGCGCTTCGGCGAAATGGAAGTGTGGGCGCTCGAAGCCTACGGCGCCGCCCATGTGCTTCAGGAAATGTTGACCGTCAAGAGCGACGATGTGGCCGGACGCACCCGCATTTACGAGTCCATCCTCAAGGGCGAAAACGTCCTGGAGGCGGGGGTGCCCGAATCCTTCAACGTGCTCATGAAGGAAATGCAGAGCCTGTGCCTCGACATCCGGGTGCGGCGCGGCCGGCCTACCGTGTCTGAACTTTAAGGCCGGCTTCCGCCGCCCCTGTTGTCGATCTGAATAAACCTGCATGATTGAAGAGAAGGAGTCCTTCCCTTGGATAGCAGCGCGCTGAAACAAGTACTGGGCATCGAGGATGCTGATTCCTCTTGTTGTGTGACGATCGGCGTCGCCTCTCCCGAAATCATCCGTTCGTGGAGTCGCGGCGAGGTCAAGAATCCCGAAACCATCAACTACCGCTCGTTCAAACCCGAGAAGGGCGGCCTGTTCTGTGAGCGCATCTTCGGACCGACCCGCGACTGGGAGTGCAATTGCGGCAAGTACAAGCGCATCAAGCACAAAGGCGTGGTTTGCGACCGTTGCGGCGTGGAAGTCACCCAGTCCCGCGTCCGCCGCGAGCGGATGGGCCACATCGAACTGGCCGTGCCAGTGTCCCACATCTGGTTCTTCAAGTGCATGCCCAGCCGCCTCGGGCTGATGCTGGACATGACGGCCCGCTCGCTGGAACGGGTGCTTTACTATGAGGACTGGGTGGTCACCGACCCCGGCGACACCAAGCTCCAGCTCAAGCAACTGCTGTCCGACACCGAATACCGCGAGGCCCGCGACGCCTATGGCGACGCCTTCCAAGCCGGCATGGGCGCCGAGGCCATGCAGAAACTGCTGCATGACCTGGACCTGGCCAAACTGCGCGTCGAACTGCAGGAACAGATGGTTTCCACCAAGGCGGCCGCCAAGCGCAAGAAGATCGCCAAGCGCCTGCGCCTCGCCGAAGGGTTCATGAAGAACAGCATGAAGCCCGACTGGATGGTCCTCACCGTGCTGCCGGTCATCCCGCCCGACCTGCGCCCCCTGGTGCCGCTGGAAGGCGGCCGTTTCGCCACCTCCGACCTGAACGACCTCTACCGCCGCGTCATCAACCGCAACAACCGGCTCAAGCACCTGCTCAACCTGCGCACCCCGGAAGTGATTATCCGCAATGAGAAGCGCATGCTGCAGGAGGCGGTCGACGCCCTGATGGACAACGGCCGCCACGGCCGTCCCGTCACCGGCACCGGCAACCGTTCCCTCAAGTCCCTGAGCGACATGCTCAAGGGCAAGCAAGGCCGGTTCCGCCAGAACCTGCTGGGCAAGCGCGTGGATTATTCCGGCCGGTCGGTGATCGTGGTCGGCCCCGAGCTGCGCCTCAACCAGTGCGGCCTGCCCAAGGAAATGGCCCTGTCGCTGTTTGAGCCGTTCATCATCCGCCGGCTCAAGGACCGCGGCTATGTGCATACCGTGCGCAGCGCCAAGAAAATGATCGAGCGCCAGGTGGCCGTGGTGTGGGATATCCTGGACGAAGTGATCAAGGGTCACCCGATCCTGCTCAACCGCGCCCCGACCCTGCACCGTCTGTCCATCCAGGCCTTTGACCCGATCCTGATCGAGGGTCAGGCCATCCAGTTGCATCCGTTGGTCTGCCATGCCTACAACGCCGACTTTGACGGCGATCAGATGGCGGTCCACATCCCGCTCTCCTTCCAGGCGCAATTGGAAGCCAAGTTGCTGATGTTGTCCACCAACAACATCTTCTCGCCGGCCAACGGCAAGCCGGTGACCACGCCGACCCAGGACATCACCCTGGGCTCGTACTACATGAATTACCTGCCCAAGAACAAGCCACTGGCGAAGGCCACCAAGAGCTTCAGCTCCTACCACGAGGTGTTGCGCGCCCTGGACGCCGGGCAGATCAAGATCCACGAAATCATCCGCCTGCGCAATCCGGACTTGGGAAAAAAGACCTTCTTCGGCAACGCCACCGCCAAGTTCATCGACACCACCGCCGGCCGCTGCATCTTCAACGAAGTCTGGCCGCGCGAACTGGGCTTCCACAACAACCACGCCGACAAGAAGTCGCTGGGCGTCCTGGTCAAGACCTGCTTTGACGTGGTGGGCCGCGAACGCACCGTGGTGGTCCTGGACGAACTCAAGGATCTGGGCTACGAATACGCCACCCGCGCCGGGTTCTCCATCGGCGTTGACGACATGATCATTCCGGCCGAGAAGAGCAAGCGCATCGGCGAGGCCACCAAGGACGTGTTGCAGGTCAACGGCCAGCGCGAGCAGGGTATCATCACGGAACAGGAACGCTACAACAAGTGCGTGGATATCTGGACCCAGACCAACAATGATCTGGCCGGCCTGCTGGTGGGCGTGCTGGAACAAAACAACGGCAAGGAGGAGATCAACCCGATCTTCGCCATGTTGGATTCCGGCGCCCGTGGTAGCAAGGACCAGATCAAACAGTTGGCCGGTATGCGCGGCTTGATGTCCAAGCCCTCCGGCGAAATCATTGAGCGGCCCATTCTGTCCAACTTCCGCGAGGGCTTGACCGTTCTCGAATATTTCATCAGCTCGCACGGTGCCCGTAAGGGTCTCGCCGACACCGCGCTGAAGACCGCCGACTCCGGTTACATGACGCGCAAGCTGGTGGATGTCTCCCAAGACGTCATCAGCGTGGAACGCGACTGCGGCACGGTCAACGGCATCGTGGTCAGCGCCATCACCCAGGGTGAGGATGAACTGCTGCCGCTCAAGGACCGCATCGTCGGCCGCTTCAGCGTCGATGACATCCATGACCCGGTGCTGGCCAAGGGTACCCTCATCGTGGGCGCCGGCCAGGAAATCACGCCGGAAATCACCAAGCGCATCGTGGAACTGGGCATTGAAAACGTCCGCATCCGCTCGGTGCTCACCTGCGAGAGCCGGCGCGGCATCTGCGCCAAGTGCTATGGCCGCAACCTGGCCACCGGCGACTTGCCGCAGGACGGCGACGCCCTCGGCATCCTGGCCGCCCAGTCCATCGGTGAACCCGGCACCCAGCTCACCATGCGTACCTTCCATTATGGTGGTACGGCGGCGGCGACCTTCAAGCAACCGATGATCAAGGCCCGCGAAGGCGGCATCCTGCGCCTGGAAGAGGTCAGCTCGGTTGAGCTCAAGGATGGCAGCCTGGTGGTGCTGAACAAGAAGGGCTATGTCGTCCTCGAACGCGAGGAAGGGATTGAGAACGAACGTTACGAACTGATTCCCGGCGCCCAGATTTCCAAGGGCCTTGGCCAGACCGTGAAGAAGGGCGAAGTCTTCGTCCGCTGGGATCCCTACAATATTCCGATCATCACCCGTACCGCCGGCCGCGTTGAATACCGCGACTTGGTGGAGGGCGTCACCTTGAAACGTGAGCTGTCCCAAGCCGGCGGCACGGAAGAAGTGACGGTCATGGAACACCGTGAAGACCTGCATCCCCAGCTCGTCATCTTTGACGACGACGGGGCGGTGCTGGACCACTACAGCCTGCCCGGCGGCGCCCATATCATGGCCGCCGAGGGTGGTCAGGTCGATATTGGTACCACCCTGGCCCGGACGCCGCGCCAGAGTATTCGTAACAAGGACATCGTCGGTGGTCTGCCGCGCGTCGCCGAACTGTTCGAAGCGCGCCGGCCGAAAGAAGCCGCCGAAATCGCCCGGATTGACGGCCTGGTCGAGTTGGGCAAGATCGTCCGCGGCAAGCGCACCATCGTCATCCGCGACCCGGAAAATGACCAGCTGGAGGAACACACCATTCCCGCCGGCAAGCGCACCATCGTCTTCGATGGCGACTTTGTCCGCAAAGGCCAGCCGCTGACCGACGGCGCCGTGGTGCTGCAGGAACTGCTGGAAGTCTGCGGACCGCAGGACTTGCAGACCTACATCGTCAACCAAGTGCAGGAAGTCTATCGCCTGCAAGGGGTTGAAATCAATGACAAGCATGTCGAGACCATTGTCCGCCAGATGATGCGCAAGGTGCGTATCACCGAGCCCGGCGGCACGCGCTTCCTCTTCGGCGAGACGGTGGACCGCCACGTCTTCCGCGAGGAAAACGAACGGGTCAACGCCGAAGGCGGCGAGCCGGCCAAAGCCCAGCCCGTCCTCATGGGCATCACCAAGGCCTCGCTGGAAACCGACAGCTTCATCTCCGCCGCCTCCTTCCAGGACACCACCCGGGTCCTCACCGAGTCCGCCACCCTGGGCGCCGTGGACACTCTCCGCGGCTTCAAGGAAAACGTCATCATGGGCCATCTCATTCCCGCTGGCACCGGCTTCAAGACCGTCAAGGAATTGCGGCTTGAGAAGGTCGGGGCGCCGGATGAAATGGAAATGCCCACCAGCGCCAAGGCGGATGTGGTGTCACCGGCCGCCGCTGACAAGCTGGCACAAGCCAAGGCATTTTTGGATTTGTAAAGATTGCATCCCAGCCAACCATGGCTATAGTAGTCTGCTTTGCATAAAAAGGGAGTCTAACGACCCTATGCCGACGATCAATCAACTCATTCGCAAGGGGCGGACCAACAAGGTCGCCAAGATCAAGACCCGCGCCCTTGAGAAATGCCCGCAGCGCCGGGGTGTTTGCCTGCTGGTGACCACCCGGACGCCGAAGAAGCCCAATTCCGCCTTGCGCAAGGTGGCCCGTGTGCGGCTGACCAACGGCCAGGAAGTCACCGCCTATATCGGTGGTGAGGGGCACAATCTCCAAGAACACAGTGTGGTGACCGTGCGTGGCGGCCGCGTCCGCGACCTGCCCGGCGTTCGCTATCACGTGGTCCGCGGTACCCTGGACTGCCAGGGTGTCGAAGGCCGCAAGCAGGGGCGTTCGAAGTACGGCGCCAAGACTCCGAAGGCGGCGTGATCCATCCCGCCGCCCTCTCGTGGCGGTATCTGGCCAACAGGTTTTTCCCAAGGCCGGAACCGTCTGCGTGAAGACGGCGGTGCAATCTTGAATAGACCGACAACGAAGAAGCGAGTGGTGCGAACATGAGACGTCGTCGCGCGGAAAAACGGCAGCAGATTCCAGACGCCAAGTACAACAGCGAACTGGTCGCCCGCATGATCAGCACGGTCATGCAGCGGGGCAAAAAGGCAGTTGCTCAGCAGATCGTGTATGGCGCCTTTGACATCATCCGTGAAAAGAAGCAGGAGACAGATCCGCTGGAGGTCTTCCTGCAGGCGTTGGAAAACGCCAAACCCCGCTTGGAAGTGAAGAGCCGTCGCGTTGGCGGCGCCACTTACCAGGTGCCCGTCGAGGTCGCTCCGGCCCGCCAAGTCGCGGTGGGCATGCGCTGGCTTCGCGACTTCGCCAAAAAGGGGCACAAGGGCGTGGCCATGCGTGAAGCGTTGGCCGCCGAACTCCTTGACGCCTACGCCAACACTGGCAACACCGTCAAAAAACGCGACGACACCCATAAGATGGCCGCCGCCAACCGCGCTTTCGCCCATTTCCGCTGGTAATCGCGGTGTGGTTTTGTCAAGCCTTGAACCGAGCCCGGAGTGGGCGCGACCGGACGTTAATACCTCATGCTGACCCGACAAATCGTCAAAGAATTCACCGAAGCTGCGGATCGCAAGGTCCCCATGGCGCATGTGCGCAACATTGGGATCATGGCCCATATTGACGCCGGCAAGACCACCCTTTCGGAACGGATTCTCTTTTACACCGGCAAGACCTACAAGATCGGTGAAGTGCACGACGGCGCCGCCACCATGGACTTCATGGTGCAGGAACAGGAGCGCGGTATCACCATCCAGAGCGCCGCCACCTGTTGCATGTGGGACAACCACCGCATCAACCTGATCGACACTCCCGGACACGTGGACTTCACCGCCGAAGTGGAACGCTCGTTGCGCGTCCTGGACGGCGCGGTCGGCGTGTTCTGCGCCGTGGGTGGCGTCCAACCCCAGTCCGAAACCGTGTGGCGCCAAGCCCGCAAATACAATGTGCCGGTCATCGCCTTCGTCAATAAGATGGACCGCACCGGCGCCGACTTCGACAATGTGGTCGAAAATATTCGCGACCGGCTCGGCACTACCCCCATTCCCTTGGTGCTCCCCATCGGCAAGGAAGAGACCTTCTCCGGCCTCATTGATGTGCTCACCGGCGAAAAGTTGACGTTCGACGAAAAGGATCGCGGCATCACCATCCTTCGCGAACCGGTTCCCGCCGAGCACCAGGAACGGCTGAAGAAAGCCCAGCAGCACATGTTTGAGTGCCTGGCCGAAAATGACGAAGATATCATGGCCAAGTTCCTCAACGAGGAAAAGCCAAGCATCGAAGAATTCCGCGCCGCCATCCGCCGCACCACGCTCGCCGCCGCCATCGTTCCGGTCTTCTGCGGCACCGCCTTCAAGAACAAGGGCGTGCAGTGCCTGCTGGACGGCGTCATCGCCTACCTGCCCAGCCCGGTTGACATCTGGGAAATCAAGGGCATGGACGTCAAGACCGAGGAACCCCTGCTCCGCCATGTGGGCGACATGGAACCGTTCTCCGCCCTGGCCTTCAAACTGGTCTCCGACCCCTATGTCGGCAAGCTGACCTATCTGCGCATCTACTCCGGCTCCGCCAAACGCGGCTTGACCATTCTCAACCCGCGCACCGGCAAGCGGGAACGCATTGGCCGGCTGGTCCGCATGCACGCCAATCACCGGGAAGATATTGAAGGCGTTCATAGCGGTGACATCGCTGCCGCCATCGGCTTGAGCGAGGTCACCACAGGTGACACCCTGTGCGATGACGAACACCCCATCCTGCTCGAGTCGGTGCATTTCCCCGACCCGGTGATCTCCATGTTCGTCGAACCCGAGACGGTCGGCGACCGGGACAAGCTCCTCTACGCCCTCCTGCAACTGGCTCAGGAAGACCCCACCTTCCGCGTGCGTACCGACAATGAGACGGGGCAGACCATCATCGCCGGCATGGGCGAGCTGCACCTCGACATCATTCGCGACCGCCTGGTTCGCGAATTCAAGGTCAACTGCACCGTCGGCGCCCCCGAAGTGGCCTATCGCGAGACCTTCACCAAGGCGTGCGACGCCAACACCAAGTACGTCAAGCAAACCGGCGGTCACGGTCAGTACGCCCATGTCATCATCCATGTCCAACCCGGCGAACGCGGAAGCGGCGTCACCATCACCAACAAGGTGGTCGGTGGCCGCATTCCCAAAGAATACCACAAAGCCATTGACGCCGGCCTGCGCGATGCCATTGAAAAGGGCATCATCGCCGGCTATCCGGTGGTCGATGTCGCCATCGAGGTGGTTGACGGCTCCTATCATGATGTCGACTCCTCCGAAATGGCCTTCAAAATCTGTGCCTCCATGGCCCTCAAGGACGCCAGCAAGAAGGGCCGCGTGATCCTGCTCGAACCGATCATGAAGGTGGAAGTCACCACCCCCGACGCCCACATGGGCGATGTCATCGGCGACATTTCCAGCCGCCGCGGCCGCGTCGCCGAACTCGAATCCAAATCCAATTTGACCCGCATTCTGGCGCATGTGCCGCTCTCCCAACTCTTCGGATATGTCACGGCCCTGCGGTCTCTGACCCGCGGCCGTGCCTCGTCCACCGCCGAGCCCGCCCACTTCGAACCGGTTCCCGAGAGTATCGGCGCCGAAATTCTCAAGAAAAACGAAAAGAAGGCATCTGCCGCCTAACGTCAGCATAAGCGAGACCCGACATGGCCAGTAAACAAACTATCCGCATCCGGCTTCAGGCCTATGACCACCGCATTCTCGACCAATCCACGGCCGAGATCGTGGCCACGGTCAAGAAAACCGGCGCCCAAATCGCCGGTCCGATTCCCTTGCCCACCCGCATTGAACGGTTCTCGGTGAACCGCTCGCCGTTCGTGGACAAGAAGTCCATGGAACAGTTCGAGATCCGCACTCACAAGCGCCTGCTCGACATCATCAACCCCGTGGGCAAGACGGTTGATGAATTGAAGAAATTGAATCTGCCGGCTGGCGTTGACATCAGCATCAAGATCTGACGACGGGAAAGAGAGATTGACCATGAAGGGTATTATCGGTAAAAAACTGGGCATGACCCAAGTTTATGACAGCACGGGCGCCATCCAGCCGGTGACGGTCATCGAGGCGGGCCCCTGCACCGTCCTCGCCCTGCGCACCGTGAAGAAGGACGGCTACAGCGCCGTCCAGCTTGGCTTTGGCAAGCGCAAGGCCAAGAATGTCAGCAAGGCGGTCCTCGGCCACGTTGCCGCCGCCGGCCTCAAGGACACGCCGCCCACTCAAATCAGCGAATTCCGCCTCGCGGCCGATCCGGAGATGGCCATTGGTGACCAGCTCACCGCCGCCATCTTCGCCGAAAACGAATTTGTGGACATCTCCGGCGTCACCAAGGGCAAGGGCTTCCAGGGCGTGGTCCGGCGTTACGGCTTCAAAGGTGGCCCCGCCACCCACGGCAGCGGTTTTCATCGCCGGCCGGGTTCCATCGGCATGAAGGCCGCCCCGGGCCGCGTGCTCAAGGGCAAGCGCATGGGCGGACGGATGGGCGGCGACCAGCGCACCACCCAAAACCTCAAGGTGGTCAAGGTCCGTGCCGACGAGAACCTGTTGCTGGTGCTCGGCGCCGTTCCCGGACCCAATGGCGGCACCGTGATGGTGCGCAGCGCTCTGAAGAAAAAACCGGCGGTCTCCGCCACCACGAAATAACTGATTCCGAGAGGACGCGAGATATGCAGACGACGTTGTCCATCGTGACCCCGGCCGGCGGCCAGGCGGGCGTCTTCGAACTGAAGCCGTGTTGGATTGAAGAGGAGAAGGGCGACCAAGCGGTTCATGACGCCGTCGTGGCGTTCCGCGCCGCCCTGCGCTCCGGCTCCGCCTGCACCAAACGCCGCGGCGAAGTCAGCGGCGGCGGCAAGAAGCCGTGGAAGCAGAAAGGCTCGGGACGTGCCCGCGCCGGCAGCATCCGCAGCCCGGTGTGGCGCGGTGGCGGTATCACCTTTGGTCCGCTCCCCCGTAGCTATGCCAAGAACCTGAACCGCAGTGTCCGGCGCCTGGCCCTCAAGCGCGCGTTTACCGAACGCGTCAAAGAAGACGCCGTGGCCGTCCTGGCGGATGACACCTTCGGCCTGGCCGCGGGCAAGACCAAGGACATGGTGCAACTGTTGGACCAGGTTGCCGCCGGCCGCGACGCCCTGATCGTGGTCAGCGATGACAACAGCCCCGCCTTCCGCGCCGCCGCCAACCTGCCGTCCGTGCTGGTCCTCAAGGCCTCGGCGGTCAACCCCTACTGGCTTCTCCTGTTCCACAAGGTCGTGTTCTCCAAGCCCGCCCTGGAACAATTCCTCCAACGCTTGGCCCCGACGGATGAGGTGACGGCATGAAGAAGGAACCCTACCAAATCGTCCAATCCTTGCTGGTCACGGAAAAAGGCACCGCCTTGTCCGTCAGCAACAGCCAATACGTCTTCCGCGTTGCCACCGACGCCAACAAGATCGAGATTCGCCGCGCCATTGAGGCGTTGTTCAGCGTCAAGGTCGCCGCGGTCAACGTCATGAATCTCCTCGGCAAAGCCAAACGCATGCGTTCGGCCAAGGCCGGCCGGCGCGCCGATTGGCGCAAAGCGGTGGTCACGCTCAAAGAAGGCAAAATCGACATTCTGTAAGTCGAAACGAGGTTTTCCCCCATGCCGTTGAAATCATACAAACCAAAGACCCCCGGCACGCTCCAGATGACGGTGAGTGACTTTTCCGAACTCACCCGCTCGCGTCCCGAGAAATCCCTGACCGTTGGCAAGCGCGCCACCGGTGGCCGGAACAACCACGGCCGCATCACCACCCGCTTCCGCGGCGGCGGTGTCAAGCGCTGCTTGCGCATCGTGGATTTCCGCCGTGACAAAGATGGTGTTCCGGCCAAGGTCGCCCACATCGACTACGACCCGAACCGCAACGCCCGTCTGGCCCTGCTCCACTACGCCGATGGCGAAAAACGCTACATTCTCTGCCCCGTTGGCGTCAAGGTCGGTGATACCCTCATGAGCGGCCCCGGTGCGGAATTCAAGCCCGGCAACTCCATGAAGCTCGCCGACATCCCCCCCGGCGTCCAGATCCACGCCATTGAACTGCTGCCCGGCAAGGGCGCCGTCATTGGCCGCGCCGCCGGCCAGGTCGGCGAAATCCGCGCCAAGGAAGGCGAATACGCCCAGGTCAAGATGCCCAGCGGCGAAATCCGCCTGATCAACATCGCCTGCCGCGCCACCATCGGCCAGGTCGGCAATGTCGAGGCCTCGAAAGTCTCCCTCGGCAAAGCCGGCAAGAAACGGTACAAGGGCTTCCGCCCCCACGTCCGTGGTGTGGTTATGAACCCGATCGACCATCCCATGGGTGGTGGCGAAGGCCGGACCAGCGGCGGCGGTCACCCGCGTTCGCCGTGGGGCCAGCTCGCCAAGGGCTTCAAGACCCGCAAGCCCAAGAAGTCCAGCACCCGCTTCATCTTGGAACGGAGGAAGAAATAAGTGAGCCGGTCCGTAAAAAAAGGTCCCTTTGTGGACGCCCACCTTCAAGAAAAGGTGGACAAGCAGAACAAGAACGGCAGCAAGCAGGTCATCAAGACTTGGTCGCGACGTTCCATGATCCTGCCCGAGTTCATTGGCCAGACCTTTGCCGTCCATAACGGCAAGATCTTCCAGAATGTTTTCGTCTCTGAAAACATGGTTGGCCATCGCTTGGGCGAGTTCTCACCCACCCGCGTCTTCCGCGGTCACGGCAATGTCTCCGGCAAGAAGTAAGCGGACGTTGCTCAAGTAGTCTAACCTCGGCCGCCGGTCGTCCGGCTGCCGAGCTTCATCACAACCGCCAGCACCGGTGCGCATTCCGCGCCGAGCTCGGTGGTTGTTGTGTTTATTGGACCGGACTTCCCTGGGAACGCCGAGCCCCAGCCCGGCGCAAGCTTTCGCGGCGGGTGTCCGTTGTTGGGACACTTGGGACTGGCGGTGGTTTCCGCCGGCGTCCTAATGGTCCCAAGAGTCTTAATGGTCCCAATGGTCATATTTTTTAGTCGGCATTTTTTATCGGCCCGGAAGCAAGGGGTTGGGACGTTCCACGGCGCACAGCACCGGTTCTCAAAAAATGAAATGTCTCGAGGATGGCCGCTACGCTGGCAACCAAGAGGTTGCCCAGCCTCGCGAGGCTCGGCTCTCAAGGGACGGGTCCCTTGAGCGGGGCTTGGGGCAGAGCCCCACATCACGATTGGCGGTGCGGGGTGAACACGGCGATCACCACTTCGGTTTCCCCGTCGAAGCCGCCCATGGGCCCGCCAAACCCGCCGGGCATGCCCCGCATCATGGGGCCGCGCCGTTGGCCGTCATCCGGCAGCGGACCGCCCCCATCCGGGGGACGGGGACCACCCGGACCGTCGCCACCAGGAGGAAATCCGCCCACGCCGCCGCCGACCGGGAAGGCCCCCCCTCCCGCGGCGCCGCCCCCCATGGACTCCGCCCGGCGCTTCACGGGCATAGCGGGCAGGACAACCCGTTCCACCACCCGGATCGAACCGCCCTGCCGCCCATTCCACGCCTTGACGTTCCGCTCTGAGCCAACGATGTAGATCAGGTGCGTTGCCCCGGCCCACGCCGTCAGATTCGAGATGAATTTTTGCTGCCTGGCGGCGGCTGTTCCCGTGTATTTTTGGCGCATGTCCGCCACTTTGGTGGCTTGCATGGGTGACGGCGCATGGGCGTCCGTACCGCCGTCAACGCCGGCCGGGCCCCCGGCACCCATGCCGCCGCTCCCGCCACCGGTCAAGAACGCCTCGTCGGCGATTTTCCAGTGCCGGACAAAGTCCAGTTGCTGCAACACGTTGCCCGAGCCCACCACCACGTCACCGCGGTTGGCGACCTTCTCCAGCACCACTGTCACCCGGGCCAGCGTCTCCTTCTGATAGTGCAACTGGACCGCCTGCGACCACAGTTCCGGTCCGCCCCACAGCAACTGGAAGACGACGACCACCGCCCCCAGGGCGGTTTGCGCGCCGCTGCTCATGGCCGCACTCACTTCCCCCAACAGCCAACAACCGGCCAGCACGTACGCCAGGTAGGTGGGCAGCAGAAAGCGCAGGGTCATGGCGGCATTCATCTGCGGCGCCCAATAATAGGCCATGTAAACCAGCAGCATGGAGAACGCCATCACCAGCAACATGAGCCCCATCCCCCGCATACCCGGTTTGTTGCGGCGACTGAGCATGCACAGCATCCCCACAAAACCCAGTGCGAAAAACAACCCAATCCCGTTGCCGCTAAGTTGCCGGAGATAACTGACGGCGTGCTCCTGGAAATAGCTCCAGCCAAACCCCGTGCCCTCATGAGTCAGGGAATAACCCGTCCGCCAAAACGCGCCGAACAGCCGCTGATTATGCACCAGCAGCGGAAAAATGGGCAAGCAGGCACCCGTGACAGCCGCCAAATAATGCCAGCCGATACGCGGAAACCGCCGCCAGTGCCAGAGCAGGTACAACGCAGCCCCGGCGCCCATGATGGCATCCGCATAACGAATGGTCGGAATGCATCCCAATACCAAACCGGCGGCAAACGCCTGCCACAGCCGCCCCTCGGCGCCCCAGCGAACCAGCAGATAAACGCCCCAAGCCAGCGCGCAGGCGACGCCCATGTGAGCATCCCCCGTCAACGCATGATGTGTAAACGTGGGGTTGGCCGCCAGCACGATCACCCCCGCCAAGCCCCACCACGCCGGCATCAGCCGCCACGCCAGCAGAAAGAAACCCGCCAAGGCCAGAAGTGCCAGCGCCGGATTGACCCACAGGCAGCCCTGCCAGCCGCCAAGCGCGTACACCGCGCCAATCACCACCGCCAGGCCGGGCGGATAACGGCAGACATAGCGTCCGTCCGGCTCCAGCAGCCAGTGCATGCCGAGATATTGCGCGTCTGATTCCGGGCGAAACCAAGTTTTTCCCGTCTGCGCCAGCAGGGACCCTTGGGCGAAATAACCGTTGTCATCCGGCTCGGAAATGGCTGGCGTAAACTGGCTGTAAAGGAACGCCGCGTAAAGGACCATCGCCAGCCCGAAGCCCAGCCATGGCCACCCTGCCCGCCCCCCCTCCCCCGCCGGGGCCGCCAACCGTGGGCGGGTTTCAGAGGGCGGAACGGAAACAGAGCAGGGCGCAACAGACGGGGGCTTAATCATATTGTGACGATGAGTGACAGGGTGGCGGTTGAAGGTTGAAGGTCGCGGCCACACACGAGGCACAATCTCCTTAACGCACGCCAGGTCAGTTTAGTGTGCGGCAAGCCGAAAAAAATCAGCCGCGCCAGTTCGGAAAGAACCGGCGCGGCCGAGGCAAGACCCCAAGTTTCAGCCACCCGTACGCTCAGGTCACCTCCACACCGTTTCGATGGTAACCTGCAAATCGGTTCTAAAGAACACCGGATCCTGCACTTGGACAGGCTGATTTCCATGACGTTTGTTCTCCTGGGTTTGTCTTTGGTTACCCTAACGGAATTCATCTACATGACTTATCATAATGCAAACACCACACAAGCGCGAGGGGACAAGCGCGAGGGGACAGGTGAATTGAGCGCGAGGGGACAGGTGAATTGAGCGCGAGGGGACAGGTGAATTGAGCGCGAGGGGACAGGTGAATTGTGATTCTTTACGAGCAATCCATTCATCAGAGAACCGAGCGGCAAGGTTTTGGAAGTTTTTTGGGGGTAAGGTAAGGAGTACGGGAAGGTTCAATCTACCACCGGCTGCTTCAAGCGCAGGCAATAAGGATGCCGGCATTGCCGGCCCGAACGTCAAACGGTCCGCGAAACCATCCTGCCCACGAACGGCGGCAGCAAGGGTCCCGCGCCAAGAGGTTGGATCGATGCCCAAGACGATAAAGGCGGTCAACCGGCCACCGGTCGGAGGCAGCGCCAGGCGCAGATGGGCAGCGATGGCGTTGCTGTCTCCCGCGCGAGCCAAACGGCGGGCGGGTACTGGTGTCGGGAAAGCCGTTCCGGGGGAAGAACGGTGCCAAGGTTGGTGCGGATGAAGAGCTTGGTGCCAATGATCAAGCCGTCGGACCAGTGGCGGACACGCCGGTGAAGAGTGAGCAACGGGGCGGGCTTTGCCGCTGCCGCGGTCATGGCGGCTTCAATCTGCTCCGTCGTGCCGTGCGCCTCGCCGACGCTCACGCGGGCCAGTTCCATGCAGAGTTCGCGCTGGAAGTCGTCGAGGCTCCAGGCGGCCGTGTGTTCGCCAAGGCTGTAATGAAGGTGCCGGAGCAACGCGGCGGCATGGGGATGGATGCCGGTGCCGTTCCATTCCCCCCAGGAACCAAAACGGTAGTCCGCCGGGTCCTGAACCAGTTTGGCGCGAACACAGTTGAGTTCAACGTACTTGATGCACTCCCATACGGCGGTGGCACCTTCGAGGACAACGCTTTTAAAGCGGTTCCCCCAAAGCATGCCCCGGCGGCGGACCGGTCGGGTGCGGTTGTACCAGCAGGCGAACTGCTGCTGCAAGTCGTGCATAAACCAGCTGATGTCTCGCAGTTGCGCCGCCAGTTGTTCGCCTCGCGGTGAAGCGGGATCAATGAAGCGTTTGCCATGGTGAAACGCGACAAACCGGCAGGCCGCCTCTTCCGGCGAAGGCGGAGTGGCGGGGGCGAAGACGACCAAGTGGAAATGATTGCCCATGACCTGCCAAGCCAGGAGGTCGAGCGTGTAGAAACCGGCAAGTTTTTTCAGTAGCCGGATAAACATTTCCTTTTCGACGTCGCCGAACAGGAAATCCCCCGGCACTCCCGCGATCCGGTTCAGAAGGTGGTAATAGGTCCCGTGCGGGTCCGCGCCCGCCGGTTTGAGCCTTGCTGTTCGCATGCCGACACCTCCGTAGAAAACCACCAAGGCATTACGAGACACCGCGCCCGTCACCTCGTTGCGCCTTCATTGAAAATAACGCGCCAATTGAGCAATTATTGTGCCGGCTTACTCTCTTTTTACCTGTCCCTATGCTTGTTACCTGTCCCTATGCTTGTGCTTGTGCCTATGCTTGTGTGCGTCAGATGCGACGCTTACCTTTGTCCCTATGCTTGCTATGCTTGTTTGTCCCTATGCTTGCGTTGCCTGTCCCTATGCTTGTGCGCCTCCCGATTCGTGTCCCAACTTGTACCATAACCGTTTTTACCTGCCGTCTGATAGGCGGCTTTAATTGTATTATATATAATACTATATATTTTTCAAGCGCAAATCCCCCACATCGCCAGATTAACCAACAGCTATGT
>CAITYL010000320.1 GCA_903896595.1 uncultured Lentisphaerota bacterium | reverse complement strand
GGTTGAGGGGTTGAGGGGTTGAGGGGTTGAGGGGTTGAGGGGCTCTGTCTGCTCATTGGGCTGAAGGGGGGCACTAAAATTCGATGGTTTTCTTTCGCGCCCGGAACGTCACGGCGCTTGGTCAGGCAGAAGGGTGCGGGTTGGAATCGGAGTTTTTTCCTTCAGCCTAACAGCCTTCAGTCTAATAGCCTAACCAACGCTCAGCCAAGCTCGGCGGTGATGGCGCGAGTGAAACGGGTGATCCAAAGGT
Organism: uncultured Lentisphaerota bacterium; assembly: GCA_903896595.1. GTDB lineage: Bacteria > Verrucomicrobiota > Lentisphaeria > Oligosphaerales > CAITYL01 > CAITYL01. The sequence goes on along the minus strand of CAITYL010000320.1, from coordinate 6,326 downwards.
CGACCATGGCTTGTTCGCGGGCCTCGACCAGGATGCGGATTTTGGGTTCCGTGCCGGAATAACGCAGGACGACGCGGCCGCAGCCCTGGAGGGCGAGAGTAGCCGCTGCCAGCTCGCTTTGAATGCCGGGCAGGGATTCCAGCGGCTTTTTCTCTTTTACTTTCAGGCTGGTGATCTGCTGCGGATACTCCTGCATGCAAGAGGCCAGCTCGGTCACCGTGGCGCCGCGGCGCTTCATCAGGGCCAGCACTTGCAGGGCGCTGATGATGCCGTCGCCGGTGGTGGCATGATCCATGAAAATCAGATGGCCGCATTTTTCGCCGCCCAGGGTGTAGCCGCCGTCACGCATGCGTTCGATGACCTGGCGGTCGCCGACATCGGTGATCTCGACCCGGATCCCGTTGGCGGCCATGGCGTCATGCAGGCCGAGGTTGCTCATGCTGGTGACCACCAAGGTGTCACCGGCGAGGCGGCCGCGGCTTTTTCGGTCAATGGCGCACATGGCTAAGATGCGGTCGCCGTCCACGGTCTGTCCCTGGCTGTCGCAGAAAATGACCCGGTCGGCGTCGCCGTCAAGGGCGATCCCCATGTCGGCGCCGGTTTCGCGCACCACTTTGGCGGCCGTTTCCGGGTGGAGCGCGCCGCAGCCGTTGTTGATGTTGTAGCCGTCCGGCTCCACATGAATGGGGGTGACGCTGGCGCCCAGTTCGTGAAAGATGAGCGGGGCGATGTGGTAAGCGGCGCCGTTGGCGCAGTCGAGCACGATCTTGAGGCCGTCCAGCCGCTGGTTGTGAATGGTGCTTTTGGCGAACTCGATGTAGCGGCCGCGGGCATCCTCAATGCGGAACGCCTTGCCGATGCCGTCGCTGCGCACATGTTCGCTGGTCATCTGGTCGGTAAGAATCAGTTGTTCGATGCGCGTCTCGAGGTCGTCCGAGAGTTTGAAGCCGTCACCGGCAAAAATTTTGATTCCATTGTCGTCAAACGGATTGTGTGACGCGGTCAGCATGATGCCGGCGGTGGCGCCCATGGACTTGGTCAGGTGCGCCACTGCCGGGGTTGGTACGGGGCCGACCAGCAGGACGTCCACGCCCATGGCGACCAGGCCGCTGGTGAGCGCGGTTTCCAGCATGTACCCGGAAAGGCGCGTGTCCTTGCCGATGAGCACCCGCTTGCTGCCATGCCCCGCCGCCTGGAACACATGCCCCAGGGTTTTGCCCAGTTTCAGGGCGATCTCGGGGGTGATGGGGTAACGGTTGGCCTGGCCGCGAATGCCGTCGGTGCCAAAGAGTGCGGGCATAAGGATGAGGTACTCAGGGGTTAAGTTGACGTTGCCGGGCGAAAGCAGCGGCGATGGCGAGGGCCAAGCTCCGGTGCGAATCGGACCAAGCCCTAATGTAACGGCATTGCCCCCGCATGGCAACAGAAAGAACGTGGCGGGTGTATGACAATTATGTCGGTTGGGAACCCCCTTTTGCGGATTTCGCAGGCAGCTCCTGCTGTCCCAGTCGTGGCCTGTTGCGCGTGGGCTGCCTGCGGAATCCGCAAAAACGTACAAAAGTTTTAGGAAGGGGATTGGTCAGCACCCTTTTTCAAAAGGGTGGCCCCAACATTGTTCGTCTGGCCGGGGGTGTTGGGCCGGGCGCGGACCACCTGGGTGTCGGCGTCAAGCGCCGTGAAGGTGAGGGACGGAATGGCGGCGGGCCACAGCCAGGTACTGCCGCGTTCCGCCAGCACGGGGGCGCCCTGCGGAGTCCTCAACTCGGCGCGGCCGCTGAGGATGAGGAGCAGGGAGACGGTGTCATGGGAGCGGGCTGTAACGCGTTCGGACTGCCGGGGGCGCCACCAGTCCACGGCAAACTCGGGCACGGGGGGAATGAAGGTGAGGCTGCCATCGGCCCGGTGGCGCGGCCGGAGCCGGGGCGCCCCGCCTTGGCGGTAGGTCAGCATGGTCAGCAGGGTCTCGACATCGATGAACTTGGGCGTGAGGCCGGCGCGGACCACATTGTCGGAACTGGCCATGCATTCGATAATGGCGCCGCGCAGGTAGGCGTGTGGCTCATCGGCGGCCAGGAACAGCGCCTCGCCCGGCTGGAGATGCACCAGGTTCAGGAAATAAAGGGAGATGGCGCCGCGGTCGCCGGGGTATTGCCGGGCGAGTTCCAGAAACCATTCATCGTGCGGAGTCCGCGGGCCGGCTTGGCCAACGGCGGCGGCCTGCGCCTCGACCAGTTGCCGCATTGCCTCGGCTGGTGCCTGAAACAGGCGGGCATAGGCGGCTTTGAGCCAAGTCTTGGCGGGCGCCGCCGGAAGGCCGGCGAAGAAGGTGTGCAAGGGCGCCCAGCGGTCCAGATCGCGGCGGATGGCGGCAGTGGGACGGAATTGACAAAGGGCGTCAAACTCGCTGAGCGCGATGGCGATCTCGGGTTTGTGGTTGGCGTCCGGATAATGTTGGGGCGACCGGGCATGCAACTGGGCAGCCAACCGCTTGTTGGGGTGCGCCTGGATGGACAAGGCGGTGCCGGCGGTGAGGACTTTTAGCAGGAAGGGCAGGGTGTCGCCGCCGCGGGCGCCGAGGACGGCGCGAGGATGGTGTTGGATAAACTCGGGCAGGGAAACCGCACCGTTCGGGGTCACCACACTGGCGGGCAGGTTGGGATGGGCGCCGATCCACAGTTCGGCAAACGGCTGGTCCGGCTGGGCGGCAACTCCGGTGAGGCTGGCAATCAGTGGCGCGCGGCCCGCCTCCGAGTGTTCCCCCCATGCATAGTGTTGAACCCCGCAACGCAGGGGCAGCAGGGCGGTGATCGGGGCGGTGGCAATAGATTTCATGGGATGGTGCGGGGAGGTGGAGTTTGGGGCGCGCCGGGCACGGGGCCGGGCGCCGGTGATTCTCGGTTCGGAGACGGTCGGCGGTGACGAGGTTAAATATATTCCATCAGAGTGCCGAATGTTGAACCGCAGAATCTTGAGGTCGTTGCTGTCTTTCAGTGGATTTTCTTCGTTATTCGGACCTCAATATTCGTCACTCTGCGGTTGTAAAAAAGTTAAATTTTAATCCTAACGCAGTCTACCTCCCCTCATTCCGCCGTCTTGCGCCACTGCCGGGGCGTGGTGTTGGTGAGGTGGCGGAACTCGCGAGAGAATTCGTGAATCCGCGGATAACCCAGGTGCCGGGCAATCTCGGCGATGCTCAGCGTCGAGTGGCGCAGCAGGCCGCGGGCCTCCTCCAGGCGCAGGCGGCATTGCCGCTGCAACGGGCTCTGCCCGGTCGCCCGCCGGCAGGAGCGAACGACGGTGGCGGGACTGCTGGACCCGATCCCCGCCAGCTCGGCCAGCGGGGTGCGAAACTGGCGGGCGCGCCGCAGCTCCTGCTCAATCGTCCACCAGATTTCCGGGTCCCGGCCGGCGGGGGGGCGGTCGTCCGGTCTTGCGGAACCTCCCATCACGGCGTGATTGCCTGTGCCACGTTTTTCAGTGGCGGGGGTGGCGAAAAGGGGGGAGAGCAGGGCGGTCAAGGCGGCAAACATCGCCAGGCCGCGCTCCGTGTCGTCCAGGATGGCCGTGGCAGCGTAGAGCCGGTGGAACTGGCGCCGGACCGCCGGCGAGGCCGAAAAGACGCGGCGGTCCAGCGGCAGCGGCGCCAGGTCGGGGGCGAGGAAGCCCGCCGAGAGGAACGCCACCGGCTCGTCATGGCCGATGCAGGCAACTTCCTCGTATTCATGGTAATAGATCACATCGCCGCGGCGGACCTCGTACTGGCGGTCATTGGTCTGCAAGGAATAGGAACCGGCGGTCACCAAGTGCAAGAGATGGCCGGGAGTGGAACGGCAATGGGCACTCCAGTGCGGCGTGCGGGTAAAACGCCAGACCCCGGTGATCCGCGTCACCGGGCAGGGCAGGCCGGCGGCCAGCCGCAGATCCTGATGGGGGGGGGAGGCGGGCATGGGGATCGCTTTCGTGTGTGGCAGCCGGTTTACCCTCAGACTATAACGCGAAGTGATCCGATTTGCGACATTTTTGCCCAGATCCGCGAAAGAAAATACCTCGACCGGCTGATATAATGAGGCTGTGAGTAGGTGCCGACGGTCGGTTGGGAACCCCCTTTTAAGGAAAGGCGGTTCCCAAACCCTCCGTCAAACCTGTTTGTATCTTAACGCGGAGGACGATTTCACCACAAGCCCATGCGTATCAATACGATGATTTGCCAGAATGGCTTGTGGTGAAAGCGTCCTCCGGTTTAAGGTTCAAAAGTTTTGGGAAGGGCACCCTTTTCCAAAAGGGTGGCCCCCATCTTGGCCCTGACAGAACCGGGGCTGTTCCAGCGCGTAATGGACCGGTGCCAGCGGCAGGTGCTGCCGTATGTCGAGGCGGTGGCGCGCGCCCTGCCGGGGCGATTGTGGCGTATTTACGGTCCGGAATATGCCGGGGAACCGTACCTGCCGCCGCCGCGGTTTCATGACTTGGTGGTGCCCTACGACCAGCCGTTGGTGGCGGCCATTCACCGGCACGGCGGGTATGCCCGTCTTCATGCCCACGGCCGACTGCGGAACATTCTGGAATCCATTGCCGCGACTGGCTGCGTGGGGTTGGATCCGCTGGAGCCCCCGCCGCAGGGGGATGTGACGCTGGCGTGGGTCCGGGAACACTACGGTGACCAACTCACCCTGTTTGGCAATCTTGAGATGAGCGAAATTGCGACCTTGTCCACGCCGCAATTCCGGGCCCGGGTGACGCAGGCCATGGACGACGGCACCGCCGGCCGCGGCTGGGGGTTTGTGCTAATGCCCTCAGCTTGCCACTGCGCGCGCCAGGTGCCGCCCCTGGTCACGGCCAACTACCGGGCCATGGTCGAGGTCGTCGAGGAACGCTATGCTTGATTAGACTGAAGCTGTTTAGGCTGTAGGCTGAAGATAATCAATATTGTGTTTGGGGCGGGTTCCAGTCACCCACAGGGCGCCGCCGAGACCGACGCAGAGAAAACCGCCGCCCAGCAACGCCATGCCCAGCCACATCCGTTCCTCACCTTGGTGGGCCACCCATTGCCCCAGTGCATAGACAAACGCGGCCGTGAAGAGGCCGCTGAGAACCTGCGTCAGGGCCAGGGCGGTGCCGAATGACTGCCGGCCGCGGTCCGCCGCGGCGCCGAGCATGGCCGGATATTCCGCCGACCATAGAAAGGCGCCGAGCAGATAGCCGCCAACGGTGAGTCCAAAAGAGCGGGTGATGACCCCCGTGACAAACATGCCGCCCCCCAAGAGCCCTGGCAGGATCAGCAAGGTTCGTCGTCCCCACGCCTCCGGCAACGCGGCGAGCCCGGCCCGTGACACCAAATACGCCGCCGCCATGCCGGCCAGCACCACACCGGGCGCCAATGGATGACGGGGAAAGCATCGACTGTCCAGGAACCGTGGCATCCATGTAAAAATGGCCACGTCCGTGGCGGTATGGAGGGCCATCAACCCCACCAACCAGGCGACCGGCAATGGCAGGATGAATTGCCGCCACGCCCAGGGCGAGATTTCCGGCCGCGCCGGATGGGGGGCGGCCACGGGGCGGCCCCGGTAACTGAAGCCGGCCGTCAGCAGGATCAGGCCCACCAGCAGGCAGGGCCCGCGCAGGATCAGTCCGAAGCTGAGGGCCGGCCAGCGCGCCGACAACGACAGTAGCAGTTCGGCCAGCAGTGGCAGGGCCATGCCGCCGGCACTGCCCACCGCCAGACCGAGTGAAAGAATTCGCCGGTGGTCGCGCGGAAACAACCGGGTCAAATAGGCGTTCATGGCGATGGCGAACGGGCCGGTCGCCAACGTGCTGAGGGTGACCCCCACCAGCACTGCCGGCCAGCACCGGCCCGCCGCCGTCAGCAACAGCAGGCCGGCCGCCACGCCCCACAGTGAAAAGCGGATGAGCCGCACGGCGCCGAACCGGTTCAGCAGAAAACCGCTGGCCAGCACGGTCAGCGCCCCGGCCAGTGGCGCCACGCTGAACAGCAGGCCGAACTGGGCGTCACCGATGGTTAGATACCCCTGAAGATGGGCGCGAAACACCGGCAGGATGCCCACGTAATTGGCCAGCACGGCCAGTGCCGAAACGGCCACCGCATACCGGTAATGACGGTGGCGCCGGGGCGACCGGACGCCGGCACCGCGAATGATGAAGTCCACTGGCACGCCGGGGCTGCTCCGGGTTGAGGGGTTGAGGGGTTGAGGGGTTGAGGGGTTGAGGGGCTCTGTCTGCTCATTGGGCTGAAGGGGGGCACTAAAATTCGATGGTTTTCTTTCGCGCCCGGAACGTCACGGCGCTTGGTCAGGCAGAAGGGTGCGGGT
>CAITYL010000319.1 GCA_903896595.1 uncultured Lentisphaerota bacterium | reverse complement strand
GAGGCGCAGAGAAACCGCCAAGTCAAAATAGTGCCATCATGCCTGACCTATTTTTCTCCGCGCCTCTGCGCCTCTGCGGGAGATAACGCGTCGTTGTTTTGGTTCCAGCTACGCTGGGTTGGGTCAAAAATACAGTATGAAAGCGGTGTCGAGCCACCGCCACTCTAAAGGTTCCGGCGGCGGCCGGAACCGGTAACTTGGTGCCAAGGTAACCACGCGGTTCGCGCCGACGTGCCAGTGCAACGGCCCTACGGAACTGACCTGCGCCCGCCTTGCGCATCGCGTCTGATGAAAACACCTCCCTTGCCGCTTTTTTATTTCTCACTCACGTTCCGGGCGCGGATTCGGTCTCCAGTTCTTCGCCAGTTGCCGATGCGGGCAAAAAGTTGGCTCCCGCACCGCCGAAATCAGGCATGCCGAGGGCGCGCAGGACGGCTTGAAAATCGGGAGGCGGGGGCGTTTGGAAACTGAACACCACACCGGTGCGCGGATGCGGAAAGGCCAGTTTCCAGGCGTGCAGCATCTGGCGTTCCGGCATCGGGTTCAGCGCCAGCGCCTGCTGGCGGCCACCATACACGGGATCCCCGACCAGCGGATGATGCAGGTGAGCGAAATGGACCCGGATCTGGTGGGTGCGCCCGGTAAGGATGCGGACTTCGAGCAGCGTCGTGCCGGCGGCGGCGGCCAGGACCCGATACCGGCTCTCCGCGGGCTTGCCATCTTCCACCACGGCCATTTTCTTGCGTTCCTTCGGGTGCCGCCCAATGGGGGCGACGACACGGCCTTCGGCGGTGCCGAACTCCCCCATCACCAAGGCCAGGTAGGTTTTCTCCACGGTATGATCATGGAAACTGCGGCGGAGCGCCTCGCTGGCCACGGCGTTCTTGGCCACCACCATGATGCCGGAGGTGTCCTTGTCGAGACGATGGACGATGCCCGGCCGCATGGCGTCATCCACCATGGCGCCGAACTCCTCGCCGTCATGGGCGAGCAGGCCGTTGACCAGGGTGCCGGTCCAGTTGCCCTTGGCGGGATGGACGACCAGGCCGGGCGGCTTGTCAATGACCAGCACGTCCGCATCTTCCGCGAGCACCGCAAACGCCACCGGCTCCCCCTTCAGCTCAAACACGGGTTCGGGGGGCACCGTCAGCAGCAGTTCGTCGCCGCCATGCACGCTGTCGGCCGGCCGGCAGGGCTTGCCATTGCGCAACAGATGCCCGTCGCGAATCAGCCGCTGATAAAAGGCGCGCGAGCGCTCCGGACGGCAGCGCGCCAGGAACGCATCCACCCGCTCGCCGGCCGCCTCTGCGGGCACCGTCCGGCGTTCCGGCACCAGAAGGCCGGTTTCATCGGAGATTGTTTGCGGGTCTGGCATGTTGGGATCCAATGAATTATACCGCGTTAGGATGTTGGGGCCACCCTTTTGAAAAAGGGTGCTCCCCAAACCCCTTCCTAAAACTTTTGTTTCCTGAAATACCGGAGGGCGCTTCCGACACAAGCATTTCGCTCCGATGTCATATTTTGCCAGAATAGCTTGTGTCGGAAGCGCCCTCCGTGTTTAAGAAACAAGAAGGTTTGACGGAGGGTTTGGGAACCGCCTTTCCTTAAAAGGGGGTTCCCAACCGCATTTTTTTATCGTGCCCTCGTCCGGCCGTGGCGCCAGACCAGCCCGCCCCAGACCACGGCGGCGGGCAACAAGACCAGGCACAGCCATTGGGCGGAGGTCAGCCCGCCGGGACGCGACGGGTAATCGCCGCGGGCAAACTCGCAGGAGAAGCGAAGCAGCGCATAGCCGGCCAGGTAGATCGGAAACAGCAGGCCGCGGCGCGGCAGCCGCCGTTCCACCACCAGCAGCAGCCCCGCCAGCAGGAGATTGCCCGCGGCCTCCACCAATTGGATGGGGAACACGGGCACCGGCGCGGCCTCGGTCACTCCCGGCCAGCCCGCCCGGAGCTGGATGGCATGCACGTCGCTGGCGGCGGGATAGGTCACGGCACAACCTCCCGACCACGCCTTGCCGAAACAGCAGCCGTTCAGGAAACAGCCGAGCCGGCCAAGGGCATGCGCCGCCGGCAGAGCCGGGGCAAACAGGTCGCCCACCGCGCCAAGGGGCACCCGCCAACGCCGGCACCCCCACCACAAGGCGGCAAAGGCCAGCAGAAACCCGCCGTAAAAAACCAGGCCGCCATGGTCGATGCGGATGATTTCCCAGGGATCGCCGGCAAAACTGTCCTGCCAGTTTTGCACCACATACCACGTCCGGGCGCCCAGGACGCCGCCAATCATGGCGATCAGGGCCAGGTCGGCGGCCCGTTCCGCGGTCAACTGATAGCGCGCGGCGCGCCGGACCAGCAACCCGTACCCCAGCAGGAACCCGAAGGCATAGCAGATGCCATACCAGCGGATGGCCAGGCTCCCCAAATGAAACGCCACCGGATCAACCATGTGCGATCGTGCCTTTCTTTCTCACGCCACTTCCATCCGGCGGCGGGCCATTTCGGTCTCGTAGGCGATCATGATGTCCTGGTATTGAATATACCCCAGCAAGGTGCCCGGCGCGGTCTGGGAAACCACCGGAATGCGGCTGTAGCCCGAGCCTTCAAACTTGCGCAGGAGCGAGGCCAGCGGCTCCTCCGGCGTGCAGGTGAACAGCGGACTCATCATATCACGGACCAGAAACAGATTCGGCTGGACATCGCTGAAGTAAATCGGGCGGGTGTTGCCCATGGTGAGAATGCCGATGGGCCGGCCGGCCCCGTCCACCACCACCAGGGGAAACATCACGTCCTGATTAGCCAGCAACCGTCGCAAATCAACGCCGGTGGTCGTTTCGCAGACCGTGGGCATGATGGTGCGATGGTAATAGGCATCCACCACCACATCGGCCAGCATGTCACCGGACAGCATGCGCCGGTACGCCGGGGATTTGAAACGGTTCTCCACCTGGTTTTCGTACATGTGATTGCCGCGCCCCAGCAGCATGGCGATGACGCAGATGATCAGCAACGGCGCCAGGAGGGTATAGGAACTCCCCATTTCACAGACCATGATCACCGCGCCAATGGGGGCGCTGGCCACGCCGGCGAAAAATCCGGCCATGCCCAGCAGCACAAAGGCCGCGATCGGCGGCGGCTCAAGCTGGGGCACCACGGCATGGGCGACCATGCCGGCGCCGGCGCCCAGCATGGCCCCAATGACCAGGGTCGGCCCGAAAATACCGCCCGAGCCGCCACTGCCGATGGTCATCGAGGTGGCCGCCATCTTGAGCATGGCGACACCGAAAAACCCGATGCCCAGCATGAGCAATTCCCGCGGGCCGACATTGGTGATCACCTTGTCCAGCGCCTGTTGCACCAGCCCCTGCCCCGTCCCCAACACCTCAAGCGACCCCAGCGCCAGGATGCCCACGCACAATCCGCCCACCGCCGGCTTGAGCCAGACCGGTATGGCCAGGTGCGGAAAAAGCCGCTCGCGGCAGAACCGGTAGAGGCTTGAATACAGCTTGCCGGCCAGCGCGCACAACAACCCCAGCCCCAACACAAAGGCAAAATCACGCACCCCCAACAGTTCCAGCACCGGCACGATATACATGGAACCGGTGGCGTCCTGGCACGGCAACAGCCCCAGCAGCAGCCGGAACACCGTGTAGCCGGTCACCGAACTGACCACGCACGGCACCATGGCGGACGACTCGAAGTCTTCCTTGTAAAGAATTTCAATCGCGCTGATGGCCCCCCCCAGCGGCACCCGAAAAATGGCGCCCAGGCCGGCGGCCGTCCCGGCCAGCATGAACATCCGGCGCTCCCGCGTGTTCGCCTTGAACAGGGACGCCAGGGACGAACCGATGCCGGCACAGGTCAGAGCCATCGGCCCTTCGCGCCCCGCGGAGCCGCCGGAGCTGATGGTCAGAATGGACCCCAGCAGCTTGACCAGCGACACCCGCATGGGCACCCGCCCCTCCCCGCGATGAAAGGCGCCGATGGTGGCATCCATGCCATCGCCGGAGGCGCTGGGCGCCAGCCGGCTCACCAGCACGCCGCTGGCCAAACCGCCCAAGGCGGGCAACAGCAGGACCGCCCAAAACCGCACTGCGGCGGCGGGGGCCGGCAGACAGGCGAGACGGTCACCCGGGGCCACCGGCAACACCACCCCCATCCAACACCCCTGCACCCAGGCGGACCCCCATTCCAGCGCGATCAAGAAGCACCAAGCCACCACGGCGCTCACGGTGCCGATCAGGACGCTCAACAGCAGGGCGCGCTCACGGGACCCTAGCCGCAACTGGTCCCGGATGTATCGACTGGCCACACGCATGTCACGGCCGTTTCACCGGCGCGGCGGCGGGGACCGGCCGGCCGGGAATTCCCAAAATAGGCGCGGCAAGCGTCCCCGGAGCACTCCCCGCCAACCCCGCGTTCGGGACCTGGGTATAACCCCAATCCAGCAAGGCGGTGGCCAACGCATTGCGTGCCTTGCTGGAGGGGGAGCCACAAACCACCGCCACCAGCAGGTGCTGGCTCCGCTCACAGGTCACCGTGACGCAGAAGCGGCTTTTTTGGGTAAATCCGGTCTTCATGCCATTGACCCCGGGACTGGTCTTGACCAGCTTGTTGTGATTCACCAGATCCCATTTCTTGGGCGTGCCGGCGCGGAAGGGCGCCGTGAAACAGGAACTCCACTTCACCACTTCGGGATACTCCAGCAGGCGGTAGCCAAGATAGGCCAGCTCCAAGGCCGTACCCTGGTTTTCAGCCATGCCCTTTCCTGGCGGCAACCCGTGCGGGTTGTAAAACTTCATCTGCCGCAAGCCCAACGCCTGCGCCCGCTGGTTCATCACCTGAACGAACAACTCCGCATTACCGCCCCCCAGGTATTCGGCAATCAACTGGGCGGCATCATTGGCGCTGGGAATCATGATGCACATCAATAACTGATCCAAGGTAAAGGATTCTTTGGGGTCCAAATAAACCTGACTGCCCCCGATCTTGGACGCGGAAACGGTAACCGGCACCACCGTTTCCAGAGACGCTTTCCCCGCCTTCACGGTTTCCATCAGCAGGAATGCCGTCATCATCTTGGTCATGGAAGCGATTTCGACCGGCAACGTTTCATTCTTGCGCCACAAGACCTTTTGGTCCGTAAAGTCAATCAGAATGCCGCTTTCGCAGTCGCGGGTCAGGGCCGCCAGCTTGGCCGGCACTTTCAGGTCGGCATATTCCAGCTTGAAATTGTCCAAGGTCGGATCGGGCGGCGGCGGGGGCGGTTTCGGCTTGGCGGCTTCCGCGGCCGCCGCCGCTTCGGCGGCCGCGGCGACCTTTGCCGCCGCCTGCCGCCGTTCACAGGAACGGAACAACAGGACGCTTGAGAACACCACCACTCCCACCACCAGCATGATTACCACGAGACGCATGTGTTGTTGCTTTCTGAAAAAACTTTGATTGCTTGTTATGAGGCCACGGTGTTCGGTAAAAAAATACCCATGTAGCAAAGCGATTGCATCGCGCTCTTCGAGCCGCACGTTTTCGATCTGGCGGGCTGCAAGCCCTTTGCTACAGAAGTACGTTCGCGTTTTATGCTAACGTACTCGATTCGATGACGACGACGAACCCGACCACGACTTCTATCTTCTGCGGTTCAATATTCGGCAATCTGCGGTTTACGTTCACCCTAACGCGGTATCAACCTGATCACAAGCCCTTTTGCAACCCCTCAACCCCTCAACCCCTCAACCCCTCAACCCCTCAACCCCTCAACCCCTCAACCCCTCAACCCCTAAACCCCTAAACCTCAATGGACCCGGTCATTCCTCATCCGTCCCCGGCGCCACGGAGGGCATGGGACGATCATGTTCCGGCGGGCCGCCGCGACGCCGGTCGCGATGATGCCGACGGCCATGCCGAAACCGGTTCTCCTCACCATGGTGGCCGGCCTCGCGCGGTTCGTGGCGTTCAATCGGCGGCGGCCACTGGCGCAGGACGGATTCGTCCCAGCCGTTGGCCAGACACAGTTGATAGTACAGCTCCAAGACATAGCGATACTGGGGATGATGCGGCAAATGACCGGGCTGATCCGGGTACAACAGGGCCGGCAAAGCAAGAATCACGTCCCGCGCCCGGGCGGAAAGGAACTTGGGCACCGGATACGGCGCGAAGAAATCTAAGAACATGGCGCGGCTGGCGTCGTGAACCTCGGGATGCGCCTCCCAGAACGGCGTCTCAGGGTCCGGCACCTCGTCGCGCAGGCGCGCCGCCACAAACGAGTAGGCAATGGTGGCCAGGGCCAGGGTCTTGGATTTCCCGAACACCCCCTGGGCCACGCGCCGGTCGCGCTCGGCCAGCAGACGTTCCAGTTCCGCGCCTTCCGGCGCCGCCAAGGCGGCATTGAGCCCCGGCCAAAAATGTTCCAGCAACCCGTAGTCGCGGCAAATCTGGATCGTCGGCAGACAGAACGGCTTGGCAAAAATCTTCAGGATTTCCTCAAAGCCCCGCGCCTTGGAACTCATGGTGATCCGCGACGCGCCCTCGCGCAGCGCCTGGTCCAGCGACGCCTCCAGCCGGAGCCCGTATTGCGCCACCAGCTTGATCGCCCGCAACATGCGCACCGGGTCTTCCGCCAGCCGCTCGGCGGCGTTGCCAATGGCCCGCACATGACCGGCGCGCAGATCGGCAACCCCGCCCGCCGGATCCACAATGCATTCGCCGACCGGATCGTAATACATCGCATTGACCGTGAAGTCGCGCCGCACCACATCCTGGGCATGGGTACCCCATTGGTTGTCGTCCCAAATCATCACGCCATCATCGGTGACGCGGGTGGAACGCTCCTCCATGGTGGGTTCGCGGCGGAAGGTGGAGACCTCGAAGGTGTGGCCGCCGGCAAACACATGGACCAGGCGGAAGCGCCGGCCGATGATGATGGCGCGCCGGCCGAAAATCTTCTTCACCTGTTCCGGGCGCGCCGAAGTGGCGATGTCATAGTCTTTCGGCGTCAGTTCCAACAGCAAGTCGCGCACGGCGCCGCCCACGATGTAGGCTTCATGCCCGTCCCGTTGCAACTGGCGAATCACGTCGGCGACACTCGGCTCAATGGGCAGGCGGACATCGGTCATGGTGGGATCAAGCTTCACAGAATGGGAACTCGCGTTGCACGGGGTGCCCCGGAAGGAGGACCCGGACCGGGGCAAAAGAGCGCCGATGCTCGGGGCACGGCCCCAAGCGACGCAAAGCGTCCAAATGTTCGGGAGTGCCGTAACCTTTGTGCCGGGAAAAGCCATAGCCGGCATAGCGCCGGTCCAAGTCGTCCATCAGCCGGTCCCGATGCACCTTGGCCAAAATGCTGGCGGCGGCGATGCTGGCACTGCGCCCGTCGCCCTTGATAATGGCTTCCGTGGCCATGCCAAAACCGGCCACCGGCCGGCCGTCGATCAGCAGGTAATCCGGCGTCAGCCGGAGATTGGCCACTGCTTGGTGCATGGCCATGTGCGTGGCGCGCAAAATATTATGGCGGTCGATCACGGACACGGAAACAGTTCCCATGCCAATCGCGATCCCCGACAGGCCGATCAGGGCGGCGGCCAATGCGTCCCGCTCGCCCGCCGTCAACTGCTTGGAATCATTCACCAACGGCAAGTCCACTCCGACCGGCAAGATGACGGCGGCGGCCACCACCGGCCCCGCCAACGGTCCACGACCGACCTCATCGACACCCGCGACCTGGCGGAAACCGCCGGCCCAGGCCCGCCGCTCAAATTCCAGCAGATCGGAGGTGCCGCGTTTCACCTGCCAGCCCTCAGGCCTGCTGCTGGGTGCTCTCCTCGACCCGGGACTTCTTGCCTACCAGGCCGCGCAGGTAGTACAGCTTGGCCCGGCGAACCCGGCCGCGGCGCACCACTTCAAACTTGGCGATCCGGGGGGAATGGATCGGGAACACGCGTTCCACGCCCACATTGCGCTCGACCCGGCGGACGGTCACCGCTTCGGAAATCCCCGTACCCTTGCGGGCGATGATGGTGCCGGTGAAGGCCTGGACGCGCTCTTTGTCGCCTTCCACGATCATCACATCGACTTTGACCGTGTCACCGACCTTCAGGTCGGGCAGGTCGGTCTTCAGGTTTTCCTGATGTAATTTTTGAACAGCGTTCATCTTTGTCGTCACTCCTGAGCATCGGTCAGTAAATCAGGCCGCCGTCCCAGCGTCCGCCACCCTTGTTGCTCGTGGCGCCAGGCGGCGATCCGGGCATGATCCCCGGAAAGCAGAACTTCCGGCACTCGCAAGCCGCGAAAATCCTCTGGCCGGGTGTATTGGGGATATTCCAGCAAACCCTCTGTCCCAAACGACTCGCTGATGGCCGAGTCCGGGGACCCGAGGGCCCCCGGCAACAGGCGAATCACCGCGTCGGCCAGCACCATGGCCGGCAGGCTGCCGTTAGTCAACACAAAATCGCCGAGCGAAATCTCCTCGTCCACCACTGCCTGCCGAAACCGTTCGTCCACACCCTCGTAATGGCCGCACACCACAATCAAATGCGGCACCAGGCTCAACCGTTCCGCCGTCCGTTGCCGGAACGGCACGCCCTGCGGCGTCATCAACACCACCCGGGCCGCCGGCGTCCGCACACTGTCCACCGCGGCGAACAACGGTTCCGGCTTGAGCACCATGCCGGCGCCGCCGCCAAATGGCCGGTCATCGACCGTGCCCCGCTCATCCGTCGCAAACTCACGCAGATCGACCAACCGCACCGTCACCAGTCCGCTCCGCTGAGCCCGGGCCATGATCGATTCGGTCATCGGCCCGGCGAACATGCCGGGGAACAGGGTGACGATATCCAGCCGCATCGGCGATTATTCCAACACCTCCACTGCGATCCGATTGCCCGAACGCCCGCACGAACTCGCCACCAGCAGGCGGATGGAGGCAATCGTCTTGCCACTCTTGCCTATCAGCTTGCCGATGTCACGCTTGTCGCAGGCGATTTGGATCTGGCTGCCGTTGCCACGATCGATCGTGTTCACCTTCACCAGTTCCGGCAGATCCACCAGTGCCTTGGCGATGTACTCGACAAACGCTTCGGGTGACGCCTTCAGTTCGCCGGAAGCCGTGGCGCAGGGCGCGCCACCACAACAAGCCTTGCTCTCGCCGCCGCCAAACAACTTGCGTAAAAATTCAAATGCCATGATGATATCCAACACCCCGTGCGGGGCCCGTCAAAACCAAGTGGACCCACGTTTGCGTGCGGCGGCCAACGGCCGCCGGCACCAAGCGCCCGCCCAAGTTAGGCTTCGGCGGCGGGTTGGTCCTTTTTCTTCTGCTTGCCCACACCGGGAAACGGCTTGCCGTCCCGGGCGCGCTTGAGAATGGCGTTCACCGTATCCGTGGGTTGTGCACCCATCTTGATCCAGTGGTCGGCACGCGCCAGATCCACTTTCTCGGTGTCATGCCGCGGGTCGTAAAACCCGATGTTTTCAATAAAACGGCCATCGCGCGGCGAACGACCATCCGCAACCACGATCCGGTGGCACGGCTGGCTCAATTTGCCGGTTCTGCGAAGTCTGATCCTGACCGCCATGTCTACTCTCTGTCCGTGTTGTGAACCTTGCGCCGCCAAACCACCAGAAGGAGGTGCGCCCGCGCGGTTCTGCATCAAAGTGTGAAAAACTGAACTATAACATCATCCGGGTGGTTGACAAGTCCACCTGCGCCAAGGGTTTTGTCAGACAATGTTGGAAACCCCCTTTTGAGGAAAGGCGGTTCCCAAACCCTCCGTCAAACCTTTTTGTGCCTTTTTGCGGATTTCGCAGGCCGCTCCAGTGCAACCATCCACGATTGGGGCGCAGGGGCGTCCTGCGAAATCCGCAAAGGGAGCACCCTTTTTCAAAAGGGTGGCCCCAATAATGTCATGCACCCTGCGCCAAACGCTCCCGAAAATAAGCGATGGTCCGTTTCAAGCCCTCTTCCAACGGCACCGCCGGCGTCCACCCGCCCAGCACCCGCTGCGCCAGGGAAATGTCGGGCCGCCGCCGGCACGGATCGTCCTGCGGCAACGGTTTGCGGATGACCCGCGACTTCGCCCCCGTCAACCGGATCACTTGTTCTGCCAGTTCCAAAATGGTAAACTCGCCGGGATTGCCCAGGTTCACCGGGCCGGTTACCTCCGCCGGAGTCGCCATCATCCGCATCATGCCGTCAATGAGGTCGTCCACATAGCAGAACGACCGCGTCTGACTGCCGTCACCGTAGATCGTGATGTCCTCGCCTTGCAGCGCCTGAACAATGAAATTGCTCACCACCCGGCCGTCGTGCGGATGCATCCGCGGCCCGTACGTGTTGAAAATGCGGATCACCTTGATCTTGACCCCGTTTTGGCGGTGGTAGTCGAAGAACAACGTCTCGGCGCAGCGCTTGCCTTCGTCGTAGCAGGAGCGCGGGCCGATGGTGTTGACATTGCCCCAATAATCCTCGCGTTGCGGATGCATCGACGGATCGCCGTAGACTTCGGAGGTCGAGGCCTGCAGAATGGTCGCGCCCACCCGCTTGGCCAAGCCGAGCATGTTGATCGCCCCATGCACACTGGTCTTGGTGGTCTGCACCGGGTCGTGCTGGTAATGCACCGGCGAGGCCGGACACGCCAGATTGTAAATCTGATCCACCTCGACAAAGAGAGGAAACGTCACGTCATGCCGGATCAGCTCAAAAAACGGATTGCCCAGCAAGTGCGCGATGTTGTCCTTGGCACCGGTGAAAAAATTGTCGGCACACAACACCTCATGCCCCGAGGCCAGCAGCCGCTCGCACAGGTGGGAACCCAAAAAACCGCCACCACCCGTCACCAGTACCCGTTTGCGCATGATCATCACTCCCAGGTTTCCCAATTCCATCGCCACGTTAAAACCGCGACCATCGATTGCGGCCGATCGCAGTCGGTCGCGATCGATTGCAATCGACCGCCAGCGCCTACCGCGGGCTCACCCGCCGCCCAGCTTGGCCTGCAATTCTTCCTGGAACGCCACCAAGTCATCCTCGGTCGGCTTGGACGAGCCCTTGGCGGGATTCAGGCCGAGCCGCCCGGACGGGTCCAAGAACCATTCCGCCTTGGCCCCCGAAGCAAACGTCACATCCCCGCTCATGGCCGCGCCGGGCCGGACCAGGCGACTGACCGTCACCTCCGTCTTGCCGGTGCCGGCCGGCGTGGCATCGAGCACCGTTGCCTCCGGCCCCGTCGGCTTCGGCTTGGCGGATACTTTCGGGTCCAGCTTGGTCCAGTTGACCGTCAGGTCGGCCGCCAGCAGGCGCAGGTCGAAATAAGTCAGGTTCACCCCTTTTTCGACCAGCCGCTTCTGCACGTCCGACAGCGACATCCCCTCGTTCAGGCACGCCGCGATAAACTGATTGCGTTCTTCGATTTCCATTATCGTCACCCTTTCCCGGGATTGACTAGTGAGCCGCCGCTAATGTAAGGAGGCGAGCCGCTTTCACAACCGGCTCACTGAAGCTTGTTGAAACGGGCGCGGACATCCCGGGCAAATCCCTGAATGTAGGCGTCCACCAACTCCGCCGGTGTCAGCTTGGGATCGGCCAGCAACGGCGTCAAGTCCATGGCAAAGGACAGCGCGGTGGCGGCGTCGGTGTCGTGCGAGGCATGATAGGTGGCATGGGCGCGGCGCCGCCCCAGAGTGGCCAGGTCGTAGCGCTTGCCGCCGGCGATCTGCGAATCAAACACCCCCAACAGCGCCGCCTGCACATTTTCATGACCGCTGACGTCCAACACTACCTTGTCGGCATCCGGCAACCAGTCCAGATCGCGCCAGACCTCGCCGCCGTAAACCGCCTTGGGCTGCGCCTCGGGCGGCAGTTCGCGCAACGCCGCGATCACCTTCAGGGCCACCCCGACATGGGTGTCGTGCTTGTCGGCGAGATTGTGCGTGTACACCACCTCCGGTCGGGCCAGCTCAAACAACGCCTTCAAATCCTCCACCGGCCGGCGGTCAACCCCCGACTTCACCGCCGCACTCGGGTAGTCGAGCAGCGCCAGCGCCCCGAAATCTCCCACCAACGCCGCCTTTTTCTGTTCCAACCGGCGGATCCGGCGCATCTCTTCATCCGTATACGATGCATACAGGCCGGCCCGGGGACTGCCGGCGCCATCGGTCACCACCACCCCCGTGTACCACTGGTCCGCCCGGCCAAACGCCTTCAAGATCCCATGGGCGCTAAAAATCTCCAGGTCATCCTGATGCGCGCCAATGGCCATGACCGTCGTCCGCCTCACCGCGGCGTCCACGGGGGTGTGGTCCGGCACAAACACTTCGGCACTGGATAAATGGAATTTCATCGGTGTTCCTCATGAACTGTCATTTTCACTCGATCCTCTTGCCATCCTTCAGCATTCGATAGTCACCTGTTCCTTCCGAGCCCGAAACGTTAGTGACGGGTCCAAAAGGTTGCCATCTCACCGAAAAAATTGAATATCCAATATCCAACAAGGAATGCCCAAGGAAGAAGGAAATTTCCGTTAAAAAGTACATCCTTCCCTAGTTACTTGGACATTGGAAATTCCTTGTTGAATATTGGACATTCATTTCCACCCCAAAGTCATCCCAGCGGCGCGGTCAGCCACTCCGGCAACGGCCCGGACGACTGCGGCGGCACAAACACCGGTGGCCGCACGTAAATCGGCTCGATAAACGCGGCACCGTCCAAGATTGCGGCGTCCGCCCCGGCCGCGGACGGCCAACACCAGCCGGGCGGTGCCAGCAGCGTCGCCGCATCCAACGCCGCCACCGCCTGCAAACGGGCACGGGCGGCAGCCTCCAGGCGCGGCGCCACCGTGGCGGCATGAGGGGTCACCAGACAGTCGCACGCCGCCAGTTCGGCCGCCACCTCGCCAGGCTCGCGCACCCCGGCCGGACCGGCCTCGCGCCAACTCCCATCGGCCCACGCCCAGACCGACAAAATCAACTGGCCCCGACGCGCATCATGCAGCACGCCGACTCGCGCCGACACGGTACAGGCCTCGTCCACAGCCATCCGGGCCAGCCCCAAACTGGAAGGCAATCCGCGCACCCGGGCGCCACTCCCCAGCGCCACCCCCTGAACAAACGCAATCCCGGCGCGCAACCCGGAAAAACTCCCCGGCCCAATCCCCACCGTCCAGCTCCGAATGCCGGCCAGCGCCACCCCCGCCTCACGGCAGGCGTCCTGGCACCACGCCGCCAAATCGGCGTCGCGCTCCCGCTCCGCGGCGGGCAGCGTCCGACGCGCCAACACCCGGGCGCCCCGGGCCAGCACCAAGGCCGCGCCGGCCGAACTGTCAAACGCCGCGACCCATTCCGCATCCACTGTACCGGGTAATTTCATAAGACCGATAATATGCCCCCATCAACCCGCTTTGCCGCCCCGAAATATCCAATATCCAACAAGGAATGTCCAAGGATGAAGGAAATGTCATTATTTCTGTTAAAAAGTGAGGCTCTTGCAAAACTCCGATTATCGGTTCAACACCAAATGCGCTGGATTTTGAACAGGAGGCCACAGAGAAGTGGTTCTCCGTTCTCTCCTG
>CAITYL010000318.1 GCA_903896595.1 uncultured Lentisphaerota bacterium | reverse complement strand
TTTTTTCTTCATCCTTGGACATTCCTTGTTGGATATTGGATATTCAATTTTTCCTGTGAGACGGCAACCTTTGGAACCCGTCACTAACGTTCCGGGCTCGGATAGGCAACGGTTGACTCGACAGTGCGATTGACTTCGCTATTCTGCGGTTCGATATTCGGCAATCTGCCGTTCATCATCATAAAAAAGTGACCATCACATGGCAGCTCCCGCCCCCACCCCGGCCGACTTCGCCCCCCTGGCGGCGGCCATCCACACCTATGCCCAGGATCTTTTTCATGCCCCGGAGGGGTGTCTGCACCATCCCTATGTCGACCCCGGCGGCCCCTATGCCAAAAACCTGTGGGACTGGGACAGTTTTTGGGTCATCACCGGCCTGTTCACCCTGGCCCGCCGCGAGCACGGCGCCGTGCCCGAACGCCTGCGCACGGCGGCGGCGGGCGTGCTGGACAATTTCCTGCTCCACCAGGGTGCCGACGGCAGCCTGCCCATCCTGCTGATGCCGGACAATCCCGATGTCTTCGGCGGCGTGACCGATCCCAAACTCAACATGGCCAAACCGGTGTTCGGCCAGTACCTGGCGTTGCTGGCCCAAGCCGGGGAACCGGCGGAGCGGCTGCGCCCGCGCCTGACGGCCATCCACCGCTTTCACGCCAGTTACCGGCAGCGGTACCGGCATCCCAAAACCGGCCTTTATCTGTGGGCGGAAGACGTGGCCATCGGCGTCGATGACGATCCCGCCAGTTGGGGACGCCCCCCGTTCTCCTCGGCTAACCTGCTGCTGAACGGTCTGCTGCTGGCCGACCTGAACGCCGTCGCCCAAACCGCCCGGGAACTGGGTGAGACCGACATCGCCGCCACCGCCGCGACCGAAGCAGCGGAGTTGACCGCCGCCCTTCGCACCTATTGCTGGGACGAGCGGGACGGCTTTTTCTATTCGGTGGACGTGCAGTGCGAGCAGCGGCGCCATCCGCACCGGTTGTTCGGCGAACTGAACATCAACCTCACCCCGTTTTGGAACTGCCTGCCCATGAAGGTGATGAGCTGGTGCGGGTTCCTGCCGCTGTGGCTGGGAATCGCGGACGCGACCCAGGCGCGGCGGCTGGTCCGGGAGCATCTGCTCAATGACCGCCAATTTTGGTCGCCCTGGGGCGTCCGCTCCTTGGCGGCGGACGAACGCATGTACCGGCCCGCGGACTGCCGCGGCAACCCCAGCAACTGGCTCGGCCCGGTGTGGATTATCCCGCAGTACCTGGTCTGGTCCGGACTGCGCCGTTACGGCTTCAACGACGAGGCAGCAGAAGTGGCCCTGCGGACCCGGCGGGTGCTGGCAGAAGAGTTTCAGCGGTCGGGCGTCATGTACGAGAACTATGATCCCGAAACGGGCCGTGGCGTGGCGTGTCCGGGCTTTTGGAGTTGGAATATCCTGGCCGCCGTGATGGAGTGACGCACCCGAAGCGACCGCAGGGAGCGAAAGTGAGATGACGCCGTCGCTGTCCGCCCGAGGACGGGCGGCTCCCGGTCTTGAAGTAACGCCGCCCCTGCCTTCGGAACGGTCGTACCCGTCGAATGGTGTCAGATGGTGCCAAGTCCAATTCATGCCAGGTCAGAAGGTCTGAATTTACGGGCATTCCTGTAGGCACGGGCGTGTCGCCCGTGTCTGGAGTTTGGCAGAACTCCACGGTTGCGGTTTTCCCGTCCCAGCGGGACGGAGCGGGAATAGGCAGGGGCTTCAGCCCCTGTTTTGCCACCCCCCATTTCGCGTGCCGTAGGTACGCGGCGAAGGGGGCCAGGCAGGGTTGCCGCGATAATTTGACACGTCCCCTGGCTTTCGCGGTCAGAGTGGCCGTACGGTTCGCGGCGTACCTACGGCACGCCTTTTTTGATCTACTGGAACAGGGGCTGAAGCCCCTGCCTATTGTCGTTCAGTCCCTACGGGACGAAAGCCGCCAAAAACCTCCGTATTTGTGCCAAACTCCAGGCACGGGCGTGTCGCCCGTGTGTGACGCGCCCTCACGGCAGAGTCACACAACGTGGTGCAACCACTTTCCTACAGGAAAAACAAAACGTGAACATAACGCCATATCCCCCGCCGCCCAACGTCACTTGGCCGCGGAGGGGGGGCGTTTGCCGAACATGGCGCGCAACAGGAGATGCCAGCCACTCACTCTCGCGCCTTTTGCAACCTCGTTCCGCCCGGCCTGCGGATCATGGGCGGTAACCGGTGTCGGTGGGTCATCACTGGCCGGGGCAGAAACCGGCGTGCAGCCGGAAAAACCCCCGCCGGCTGTGGGCCGCCGCGCGGTGATGGGAGTGTGCGGTTCGTTGGCCGGGACGTGCCAACGGTTGGACGCCCCATCACTCCCCGACGTCAAAATCACGGTGTTCATCCCCGGTACCGCCGCTTCCGGCGTACCGCGGCGGTCTGCCGGAAGGGTGTCCGCCACCCGCACCAGAACCACCGACACATTGTCTTCCCCGCCCGCCGCGTTGGCGGCGTCCACCAAGCGTTGCGCCAAGCCGTCAAAGTCGGCGGCACCGACCTGCTTCTTCAACAGTTTGGCAATGGCGGCATCGGTGAGCATCTTGGTCAGACCGTCCGAACAGAGCAGAAAGAGGTCGCCAGGATGAACTTCCACGGGGGTGATTTCCAGATCCACATGCTCATCCAGCCCCACGGCCCGGGTCACCACGCCGCGAAAAAAAGCCGGCAATGACATTTCATCGCTCACTCCGGCGGCGGCGGCCACGGAATGGTCGCGGGTCACCTGCGTGAAGTGACTGTCGCGGTAAACGTAAACGCGGCTGTCGCCGGCATGCAGGCAGACCCCTTGGCTGGGATGCCAGGCATCGAACAACAGGACGACCACCGTCGTGCCGGTTCCGGAAACCCCCATCTCCTCGGCGCGGCCGCGAATCCAGCGGCTGGCTTCGTCCAACAAGTGGCTGGTCAACCGAATACGGGTGTTCAGCCCCGGATAGGCCGGAGCCTCGGCCGGAAGTTCGAGAAAACCGCGACGCAGAGTATTGACCGCCGCCTGACTGGCCAGTTCACCGGCCGCGGCCCCGCCCATGCCGTCGGCCACGCAAAACAGCCCGTGCTCCGAGAGGCGCAGAACCGCGTCCTCATTATTGCGCCGACGCCGGCCCGTATCCGTCCGTTCCGCGGATTCCAGATGCGGAAAATTCATATAAATAAAAAAACCCCATCCCCAAACGCATTGCGACCTACCACAATATATCACCCTTTTGGCTTTTTATCCACTATTCCGGGCTGGGCAAATGAATAATTGATGACACCGGCGAAAAACCTGTTCACGGGGCCGCCGGGGCGGAAGACGCACGATTGGCGGACTCGCGCATGGCCCACATGCGCCGGACCACCGGATCGCCGGGCAGGCCGGCGTCCAAAATTTCGCCACGCAACTGGATTTGTTCTTCCGGCGCCGCACCGTCGAACGCGTGATTCAGCTTGAGAATCGTGGCGCGGTACTGCTTGAAACGGGCGGCGGTCCATTCGGCCATGGTCTGGGCGGCTCCCTCCGGCCCCGGCGCCGCAGGCGCCAGATAGGCGGCGATGCCCCCGGCGATCAAGGCGGCGCGCCCCTGGCGGCCGCGGGCCTGGTCGACGAAGCTCTTGACGATGGCGTCGCGAATGCCCAAGGCACGCACCAGGCGGTCACGCGTGTCCACCATGGCCCCCGTCAAAATCCATTGGCAGTCGGGTTCCTTGAGATAGGCCAGTAGCCGTTCGCTACGCCCCCCCAAGTCGCGCAACCGCCGCAACTTCGGCGTAAACCCGTTATCCGCGGCCGGCCCGGCGGCCGGCTCCGGCAAATTGCCCAAAAACTCATAGAATTCCTCTATGCCCACCGCGACGTCATAGTCCCCGACCGGTTCGCTGCGACTGCGCCTGGGAACCGGCCCCGACAGGACGTCACAGGAGAGAATGCGCTCGACCCGCTCCGCATCGGCAAAAAAGTTAATCGCCTCCTCCCAAGCCGCGGGCCGGTTCACCGCCGCGTCCCCCGTACCCATGAGGAACCCGACCTGACTGCCCGTCCGCCGAATCAGGGCATGCAACTTTTCCTGATTACCGCGACAGCGGGAAAGCATGGCATCAACCGCGCACAGGGCGGGCGGCGGCAACGTTACCGTGACGCTGGCCGCCTCGGCAAATTTCATCTCGCGATCCAACTGGGCCACCTGCCGGATGCCGGCATAGCCATCCGCCAGGGCCTGCGCCACCGGGGTAACCGCGTCCAAGCGCTGGGCCACCAAGGGACCGCACCCCGCACGCATGTCGCGCAGGGAGCGCAGAATCTCCGGGAACGGCGGCTCCAGGCCACCCAGCCGGGCCAGTGCCTCATCCAGCCGCCGGTTTTCTCCCAGCATCTGGTCCAGACGGACCTGCGCCTGCCGGACCTCGCCGGTCAACCGTGCCAGGTACTCCGGGGCGGCGGGACTGGCCACCCGGGCCAAGCATTCCGCCACGGCGGCGCGAGCCCGTTGATAATCCGCCAGGGTCGATTCTTCGCGGCCCAAGGTCTGCTGAGCCCGGGCCAAAGCGTCCACCATGGTTTTCGCCGCCACTGCCGCCTGGCGCCAGCCGGCGGCCTCGGGATTCCAGCCCCAGGCATCCTTGCCCCCGGCGAGCAGACTCCCCAGGTCGCGGGCGGCGGCCACCCAGTCTCCAGCCTGCAGTTCCCCCCGCGTTTTTTCCCATAATTGACTGGTGGTCTGCCATGCATTCACCAAGCGGGCCAAGTCGGCCCGTTCGATGGCGTGACGCTCGGCATTGCGGGCGCCCGCCGCCTGGGTCACCGACTGTCGGGCCTGGTCGAAATGCCCGGCCGCCGCCTGGCGCCGGGCGTCGTCGAGAAACCGGCGCGCGCCGGGCCGCAGGTTTTGATAGGCCGAGTAGGCGCCGAACGCCAGCAACGCCGTCGCGACCAGAACCAAGACACGCAAGCCGACCTGGTAATTAACATGCTTGATCGCGCCGTCTTGGAACAGCAGATCCAGATGCGAGATCTGGATGCGGTCACCGTCTTTAAGCAGCCGTTCCTGATCCCCGCGCAACGGCAGACTGTTGACCGTGGTGCCGTTCTTGCTGCCCAGGTCGCGAATCCAGCAACTGGCGTCATTTTTGACCGTAATTTCGGCGTGTTTTTTGGACACCAACTGGTCCAGCAAAACCAGCGCGGCCCCAGGGTCCGAACCAATACTAAAACGAGGCGGCGTCAGCACGTATTTCCGTCCCTTGCCGGGACCGGAAAGCACGGATAGCGTCGATGGCCGGCGCTCCCCGCCCGCCTCCGGGTCCACCTCGACCGCCAACAGGCAGTCGCCGAGGGTGATGCGGTCTCCCGGCACCAGTTTTTTTTCGGTAATCTTTTGCCCTTGACAATACAACCCGTTGCGACTTTCCAAATCACGGACCCACACACTCCCCCCCTTGCTAACCAGGCTGGCATGCCGGGAACTGGCCACCTCATCTTCCTTGGGCAGCACCCAGGTACAGTGGCGGCTGCGGCCGATGGTGATTTCGTCCTTGACCTCGCGCTCCGCCACCTCCCGGACAATCGTGCCGCGATACTCAAGCCGGATCATCATGCATGGACCCTGTAAAGGTTGTTTTTTGTACTGCGTTAGGCTGAAAATAAATTAAACCAAACATTCAACACCGAACCCCGAACACCATATTCCGCATGCCCTCACCATTCCTGCCGGCGGACGATATAAAACCGCCGGTCTTCGTCATTGGAGAACACCGCCTTGCATTGTTCCGCGATGGCGATGGCGTTTTGGCTCTTGCCTAGCGTCTGCGCGTTCAAATAGGCGATTTTCTGTCCGTTGAACCAGTCATTTTGGCGCTCGCGCAGACGCCGCAACTGCTGCATGCAGTCCCGCTCGCGGTCACGGTCGCCTGCGAGGTTGGCCTGCCGCACCGCGGCCATGAGCAACACCTCAACCTTGGCCCAAGTCGCGGGGGCGTTGCGTTCCATTTCAATGCGCGCCTGCCGCAACAGGTCGGCGACGGAAGTCTTGACGGTTTCGCTACTGCCTTCCCAGTGGCCGCGCTCATACTCCCGCGAAATATCCAGAAACTTGGTGCCCAGAAACGCTTCCGCGCGCAGCCGTTCGGACGCCGGCACCTCGGCCATCAGCGTCACCTGTTTCGGCCCGTACCGAAAATAGGTGATGGTGCCGTACCAGGTGCCGGTCTTGGTCTCACGCTGGTAGGAGACCGCCACGGCGGGAACACCGTTTTCACCCCCCAGGAAAAACACCGGCGACGGCGGGTCAAAATTCCAACTGCCACCCACCTTGGACAACTGCTCCAATTTGCGCTGCAAGCTGGAACGCCGGTCCTGCGTCAACAGTTCGGGAGCCACTTCCTCGACGATCCCCAAGCGCAGGGGAACCGACAGATCCCGAGCAATATGGGTTTCGACATAAAACCCCTTGCCGTTGGTCTTGTCCGCCGGCAACTCTTGCTTGACCCAGCCCTTGGTGCCGGGAAAGGCCAGCGCGTACCCGCCGGCCTTGGTCCCGCCGGAAGGACCGTCCAGCATGGCATCGAGATAGTTGCCCTTGGCGTCCACCGGCCATTCCAGCACTTTTTCAGGCGGCGGCGGGCGCGGCCAAAAGATCAGGGCAAGAATCAGGACGCCGCCCGCGGTCAAGACCATCAGCCACTGCCGCTGCCGGGCGCGTTTCTGTTCCTGCGCCCGCAGAAACTCAATCTCTTCAATGCTGGCGGCCCGGGTCTGCATGGCCCGGGTCATCCCTTCCATGGTCTGATCGTGATTGAGGCCGCCGGCCGCCGCGGTAAGCCCCAAGTCGCCGCGGGTGAATTCAAGCCCGGCGGGCTCTTCCGCGCGGGCGGGTGCGAGCGTGCCGCTCTTCCGGTCGCCGGCCGTGCGCCCGGTGGCCGGCACGGACAAGGGCGCCGCGCGGGTGGCATCCGCGGCGACCGCCCCCCCCCCGGCCGTCGGCGCCTCGCCGGCCGCCACCGGCGCCGCCGGTGCGGACTCCGCATCCGCCTCAAAGCGCAGCACGACATGACGACCAATGGCCAGAGACTGCCCGGAACGCAACGGGACCCGACCGTTCACTGGCTCGCCATCCACATACGTGCCGTAGCGGCTGAGGTTTTCCAACTCCACCATCGCCCCCTTCCGGCGCAGGCACACGTGGCGGCCGGACACATCGTCGGCCTCCACCCGAAGTTGGGCGCTGTGGGAACGCCCCACCACGGTCTCGCCTTCCGGCAGGTCGAAAACCGCCCCGGCTTGCCCGCCCTGTTCAAGTTTCAAGCGCATCATTCGCCATTTTCCTTCCGAGCCCGGAACGTTAGTGACGGGTCACAAAGCTTGCCGTCGCCCAAGAACAACAGGTTCCAAACCTGAACACTGAACAGCTTGGTTACGATACTTCCGCAAACACCCCCACCGCGCGCTCACTGGCCAAAGTATCCCGACATCCCGGAATCCTTCACCCGGAGCACCACCGGCGTGAAAATGACAATGAACACCGCCGGCAAAATGAACAACGCCATGGGAATCAGCATCAGGGAGGGCGCCCGCGCCGCCTTGCGCTCCGCCGTATGAAAACGCGCCCGCCGGATATCCTCCGCCTGCACTTTGAGTGTGGCCGAAATGCTGGACCCCATCTCCGCGCTCTGCGTCACCGCCGTCACCAGGGATTTGAACTCTTCGATCTGGATGCGCTCGGACATGGCCTGCAACGCCTCGACCCGTGACTTCCCCAATTCATTCTGCTTCAACATGATGCCAAACTCCTGCCCCAAGGGTCCGCGCACCCCCTCGTTCACCAGATGCCGCACCGCCGCGCCAAAGTCCTGGCCGGCCTGCATGGCCACCGTGATCAGGTCAATGGCGAACGACATGCTGCGCGCCATCACTTCCTTGCGCCGCTGGGCCGCGCCGGCCACATAAATCACCGGGTACATCCACGCCAGCAAGGCGCACAGAAATGCCGCCGCCAGCGCGTAGCGGCCATTGAGCGAGATAATGAACGTCCCCAGACCGGCCGCCAGCCCCAACGCCGAAGCCGCCAACGCCTGCATGCCGCGCACCTCGTCCACGTCCAACGGCAGCGCCGCCGCCACCAGGTCAAGGCGGAGTTGCCGGGTCTGCGCCTCAAACAGGGGGTTTACCGCCGGCCCCACCCATTTGCCCATGGCCGCCGTCTCATGAACAAACATCCGAAACAGCAACGGCTTGGCGGCCAGGGCCTCATCCTCCGCCATCCGTCCGGCCAGGGCGGCCCGGATCCCGACCACCAGCAAAAACACGGCCAGGAAGCCCAACCCTTGGATAACCACCACCTCGAAGTCCATGGTCAAACCTCCACGGTGACGATCTTGTTAATGGAAAAGTAACCGATCACTTCCAGCGCGATCACCGTCCCAATGGCGCACCAACCGAGCTTGGTGGTGACCATCGGCCGCATCAGTTCCGGCTGGATGAAGTAAATCAACAGAAAGGCGATCAACGGCGCCGCCGCCATGAAAATCGCCTCAAACCGGCCCTGGGCGGTCATGGTCCGCAACTTCTCCTGGAACTCCGTGCGGTTGCGGATGGTGTCGGTGATGCGGTCCAGCACTTCGGCCAGACTGCCACCGGACTGCAAGGTCAGCCGCACCGCCGAGGTCAGCAGCAGCAGGTCTTCGCCGGGCATGCGGGCGCACAACCGGTTCAAGGATTCGGGCAGGTCGATGCCCAACCGGTACTCATGCAACACGATGGCCAGCTCCTCCTGCATCGGGCCGCCCAAATCGCGCGCCACCAACTCCAAACTCTGCGGCAGGGCCGCACCCGCGCGCAGACCGTTCCCCAGCCCCATGACCAGGTCCAGCAATTTCCGCTCAAACGCCTGCTGGCGCTTCCGAATGCGCCAGGCCACCCACCACCCAGGAATTTGAAACGCCAACACGCCCGCTCCCAGGCAGGCCACCGCCAACAACCAGGGGATCACAATATTAAACGCCAGCAGGACGCAACCCGCCAGGCCGCTCCCCAGAATGGCGCCGGACAAACTGGCCTGACGCAACCGTTCCGGCGTGGTGAAGCGATACAGCGGCGCCACCGGCCCCGGTCCGTTCGCCACCCCGTAACGGCCATCCGCCTTGGTCATCCCCGCCTGCGCGAGCAGCGGCGCCAACACCCACACCCCCCACGCCACCGCGGCGAACACCAATGCCAGCACAAACAGTTCTGTCATGGTCCCACTCCCGCCCCGGTCTGCACCGGAACCAAACTGACAAACTAAGTTCTCACACGAAGACACGAAATCACGAAGAAATCAGAAAACTTTGGCACTTCCGAAAACCGCAGCTATGCACCATATTTTCTTAACCCACTTCAATCCATAGACGTCCTGATTACGCTTTCTCTTCGTGCTCTTCATGTCCTTCATGGTTAAAACTTGGATTGAGAACGGGATTTTTGGCGGTTTTGGCGGTTCCTCTCCGTTCTCATGAATCGCTCAAGCTTAAGGTTACTCTACCGCGAATTTTAAATTTTTAAACTGAAGAGCGATGCAACCCGTCATTTTTCTTGGTTTTTGGAACCGCTGGCATTTTCCGGGGTCGGAACAACATTATCCACATGCCCGGATCGTTCGGATGCCGGGAAACATCAAACGCGGCGCACTCCGGGAGAGTGAGTGGGCCGTCTGCCCGGAAGGACTATGAATTATGCGCCGATTCTTGTTTACCGCTGTTGCTTGCGCCGTTGCCGTGGCCCAGGCCGCCGATCCCGCCCCCGCGCCCGCCAAGCCCGCCGCCCCCCCAGCGCCCAAGGCGGCCACCGCCGTCTCGGTCGCCGTGCCGGATGCCGCCAGCATTGAAGCCGTGTTAAGCGCGATCCCGGACATCGTCGCCAAGTACGGTGACAACAAAACCGTCTCCGGCGTCGAGATCAAGGGAAAATTGCGCAGTGGCATTACCATGTATGCCCAGAAAATGGGCCGTCTGCCAGGATCCAATGAAGTCCTCAACGGCACCCGCCAGATCGCCGAATCCATGATCACCCAGGAGCTGCTCCTGGCCAAGCTTGAAGCGGACGGAATCAAGATTGATCCGGCCGACGGTCAGAAGATGCTGGCCGAACTCGAAGCCAAGAACGGCAAGGAACAGATTGAAAAGGGCATGCAGGCCCAGGGGTTGACCCGCGACGAGTTGCTCAAACAATTGGCGTTCAGCATGGCCGTTGACAAATGGGTGATGGCCAAGATCAAACCGCAGGTCAAGGTCAGTGACGACGCCGTTGCCGCCTTCTACAAGGAAAAAAACCAGGAATTCCAGAAGCCTGAAGAAGTGCGCGCCTCCCATATCCTCGTCAAGGTGGATGCCGGCGCCGATGCCGCCGCCAAGGCCGCCGCCAAGGCCAAGGCCGAAGAAATCCTTAAGCAGCTCAAAGGCGGCGCCGACTTCGCCGCCCTGGCCAAGGAAAAGAGTGACTGCCCAAGCAAAAGCCAAGGCGGTGACTTGGGCGCCTTCGCCCGTGGTAGCATGGTTCCGGAATTCGAGACCGCCGCCTTCGGCCTGAAACCGGGCGAGATGAGCGGAGTGGTGGAAACCAAGTTCGGTTACCATGTCATCAAGTGCGTGGAACACCGCCAGGCGGAAACCACCCCCTTGGACGACACGCTGAAAGGCCAGATCCGGACGGTGTTGGAACGTCAGGAAATTGAGAAGGCGTTCCGCGCCGCGCGGACCGATCTGCGCGAAAAGGGCAAGATTCAGATGTTCCTGCCCGAGCCCCCGCCGCGTCCGGCCGCCGCCGCCATGCCCGCCGCCGCGGTTCCGACACCGCCGCCGCCCGCCGCCAAGTAACCCGCCACTCCGAGGTTCGGGGGAAAGACCGTCAGCGCAGACCGCGCTACGCCGTTGTCTTTCCCCCGACTTGGTTTCGGGTTTCAGGAAAAACAACCCCCTCAAAAAACCGTATGCCCCCGTTCCAGTCCTCTATGTCCCCTATGTCCTCATATGTCCTCCATGTCCTCCAAGGGCAAAGGAAAAAGAGGACATGGAGGACTCAGAGGACATGGAAGACTGACACCTGAACCCCGAACACCAAGCTCTTACCACGCTTCTGCAAGAGCATCTCCCACCATGTCAAACCAGCCTTCACTCCCGCGGTCCGCGCCGGCCTGCCTCTGGTTGCTGGTCGCCATGGTGCTGGTCGCGCCACCAGCAGCGCACGCGGCCAGTTGGTGGCAAGTGTGGAAATGGGGCGGTTCTTCCTCCACTCCTAATACGGGCAAGGAGGACACGCAGATCACCGGGGCTCCCACCAAGCCGTCCAGCCCCTTCCCGGTTAAAAACGACCTGCCCAACCAGCCCACGTTTGCCGACCTCAAGCGCCAGGCCAAGGAGGGTTCGGCCCCCGCCCAAGTCGCGGTGGGCAAAACTTATTTTACCGGTTCCAAGGATGTTGATCCCGACCCCAAGGAGGCGTTTCGCTGGTTCAAAAAAGCGGCCGACCAGGGGCATCCGCTGGGGCAATTCAATGTGGGCGTGTGCTACGACCTCGGTCTCGGTGTCAAACCGAAAAATCCAGACATGGCGTTGGCATGGTACACCAAGGCCGCCGATCAGGGCGTGGAACCCGCCCAAATCAATTGCGCCCTCACCTATGAAGCCAAAAATGACTTTGCCAACGCGTTGAAATATTACCGGCTGGCGGCCGACCAGGGCCATCTCGGCGCCACGCGCAAGACCGGCGAACTGCTGCTGGCCGGCCGCGGCACGCCGCGCCAGCCCGGACTCGCGGCAGACTACCTGCGGCGGGCCGCGGCCAAAGGCGATGCACCATCTCAAGTCATGCTGGCCGACCTTTACCAAAAAGGGGACGGCGTCCCCCAAGACCGGGAACAGATGCTGCACTGGCTGTGGCTGGCGGCCGCCAACAACCACCCCGAAGCCCAATTTAAAATCGCCCTCTGCCACCAGGCCGGCTACGGCGTCCCGGAAGATCACTCGCTGGCGGTCAAACTCTACCGGCAGGCCGCTGAAGCCGGCTACGCCCCGGCCCAGGTGGCCCTGGGGAACTGTTACACCCTCGGCGAAGGCGTTTCCCAAGATCACCAACAGGCATTGACTTGGTTCCGCAAAGCCGCCGACCAAAATGAGCCGGCCGGGTTGTTCAGCTTGGGCGTCGCCTATGCCGCCGGACGCGGCGTGCCAATTGACAAGGCATTGGCCGCCAGTTGGTTCGAGAAAGCCGCCAGCAAAGGCTACGCCAAGGCCCAATATAACCTGGCCGCCTTTTATGAGGACGGC
Organism: uncultured Lentisphaerota bacterium; assembly: GCA_903896595.1. Taxonomy (GTDB): domain Bacteria; phylum Verrucomicrobiota; class Lentisphaeria; order Oligosphaerales; family CAITYL01; genus CAITYL01. The sequence continues at coordinate 4,171 of CAITYL010000318.1, read as the reverse complement.
GAAGGCGTTGCCCAGGATTATCTCATGGCCGCCAAATGGTACCGCGCCGCCGCCCTGCAGGGCAACCACAATGCCATGTGCGCTCTGGCGGAAATGCTCGTGGATGGCCGCGGCGTGAAAGCCGATCCCGGCGAGGCCCGGCTGTGGCTCGACAAGGCCGCCGCCGCCGGTTCAAACGAGGCCAAAACCCTGCTCCGCCGCCTGCCCCTGCCGCCCGCCGCCAATGCCCCGGCAGGCCCCACGCCGGCCGTTACGGCGCCGGCGCCCTGATCCAGGGCCGCCATGGGGGCGCCGCCCCCATACCCCTGCCAAAGGGACCAGTCCCTTTGGAATCCCCGAGACATTCATTTTACGAGAGCCGGTGCTATGCGCCGTAGCGCGCTTGAGTTCTTTGGTATTGTCGCTACACGCGGCGCATAGCACCGGCTCTCGCAAAATCGGCTGATCAAGGATTCTCAAGGAACGGGGTCCTTGAGCGGGGCTTGGGGCAGAGCCCCACATAACTATCAGATCATGACGTCCGCATCACTTACAGCGCGCTTTTGGCGATGTCGAGGGGCGGTGCGTCCATGAGTTCGGGCTCGACCGGATAGTGGCCGTCAAAACAGGCGCAGCAGTACGCCTCCGGCGGATGGGCCTTGACGCAGGCCAGCATCCCTTCTTGGGACAGATAAACCAGACTGTCCAAATGCAGCACCTGGGCCAGGTCCTGCAGGGCGACCTTATTGGCCAACAGCTTTTCCCGCTCGGGAAAATCAATGCCAAAGTAACAGCCAAAGCGATGCGGCGGACAGGTGACACGCATGTGGATTTCCTTGGCCCCGGCCTCGCGCAAAGTGCCGATGCGGGCGCGGCTGGTGGAGCCGCGGACAATGCTGTCCTCGATCAGACAGATGCGCTTGCCGCGGATCGCCTCGGGAATCGGCTGCAGTTTGCGCATGACCAGCTTGCGCCGGGAGGTGATTCCGGGATCAATGAAGGTGCGGCCGACATAGTGGTTGCGGCTGAGACCGAGATCGAAGGGAATTTTGGCTTCCTCGGCATACCCGAGGCCGGCGTACAGGCCGCTGTCGGGCATGGGAATGACCACATCGGCCTCCACCGGCGCTTCCTGGGCCAGACGGCGGCCGAGCGCCTTGCGGACCTCGTACACGCTGTCGCCAAAAACGTAGCTGCCGGGCCGGGCAAAATAGACGTGCTCAAAAATGCACTGGGCCAGCGGGCCGGGCGCGGCGAAACGGCGGCTGGTCATCTGATTGTCGGGGCCCCAAATGATCATTTCCCCCGGCTCAACCTCGCGCAGATAATTGGCGCCGGTGACATTGAAGGCAATGGTCTCACTGGCCACCATGTAACTGCCGTCGTCAAAGTCGCCGATGCACAGGGGACGGAAGCCGTGCGGGTCCCGCACCGCCACCAGGCAGTCCTTGGTGAGCAGCAACAGGCAATACGCGCCGTGCAGGCGTCCCAGCGCCTCTTCAAGCGCGCTCCACAAATCGCCGTTGTGCCGCTTGAGGCTGCGGGCCATCAGATGCAACACCAATTCAGTGTCGGTGGTGGTCTGAAAAATGGAACCGCTGTCCTGCAGCTCGGTGCGCAGCGTGCGGGCGTTGCAAATGGTGCCGTTATGCGCCACGCCAATGAGCTGGCCGGCCACGTTGGCCATCAGCGGCTGGGCATTGGTGACGCTGGAGGAGCCGGCGGTCGAATAACGGACGTGGGCGATGGCGCGGGAGATCTCGCCACGCTTCCAGAACGGCGGAATGGTGCTGAACGTCTCGTCCACCAAGCCGGCTGCCTTGTGCAGACACGGCACGCCACCTACGACGGCCATCACCCCGGCCGCCTCCTGGCCGCGGTGCTGCAGGGAGTGAATCCCCAGATGCACCTGTTCCAGCACACTGTCGCCACCCGTGATTCCGCACAATCCACAATATTCACGGGGTTTTTCCGTCGTCATGGCATGATCCTTTGGACGTTAGCAAAACTCGCAAAGGCCAAAAAACATAAAACGCACCAACCGTCGTTGTGACAAAAGGGTACACCGGCCGTAACGGCGGAGCAAGGCAATATAAGCCCTCCCGGCCATCTGGCAATCGGCAACCGTTAATAGATGCACGACCGTTTTACCGGATGATGTTGGGGCCACCCTTTTGAAAAAGGGTGCTCCCCAAGCCCCTTCCCAAAACTTTTATTTCCGAAATACCGAAGGGCGCTTCCACCACAAGCCATGCAGGCAAATCATTGCCGTTGTGCGTGTTGGCTTGTGGTGGAAGCGCCCTCCGGGTTTAAAGGGATAAAAAGGTTTGACGGAGGGTTTGGGAACCGCCTTTCCTTAAAAGGGGGTCCAACATCGTCCGGCAAAACGGTCAGGCACCCGATTCAGCAGCTTAGCGGCAGGCTAGCGGCGGCGGCGGCTTGGCCGTGCCGTTTTTCACGCTCGTCGGGCTCGTAAAAACTGAGACGACGGGTGAGTTCGGGAAATTCGCTGCCCAGCACGTTCCGGGCTTCGTCGAGAATCAGGCGCCCGCCGTCCCCGGTCATGACGCGCCCCAACACCTCGATGTGCCGCAAGGGCTGATAAAACTCGGCGTAGTGCGCCACCGTATATCCGAGATAACGACCGATGGTGGTGTAAATGCGCCGGGCCCGCGGGTCACCGGCGGCCATCAGTTCCTGGACGCGCACCAGCCGTTTCGGCAGGGCCTCGGCCGGCAGGTCCGGCATCGCGATCCCGGCCACGGAGATCAGGCGGCCCACCGCCTGCTGAGAAAAGTAATTGGCGCCAACGCCGCTGTCGCCAGACCATTCGTCACGGGCGGCCTGGGGATGGTAATCCACGGGCGCAAACGCCAGTTCGTTGACCCAACCGGCAATGTTCCGCTCCCCATCCACATACCCTGCCGCCAGGGACGAGCCCATGGCTAGGCCGAGCACGGCACCGTCACGCAGGGCAATGGCACCGGCGAGCGCGGTAACGTCGCCGTCGTTCTCCAAACGGAACGGCACGCCCCCCATCCCCGCCTGTACGCGTTTGAACAGCGGCGCCACGTCCACCTCGAAACATGACCGCGGCACCCCGCGGAACAGGGACGCCACCCGCACCCGGTTGTCCACATAGACGCCGGCGGAACTGCCGCCGATCCCCGCCACCGTGGCGCCCGGCTCCGCCTGCTGAATGGTCCGCTCCGCCAGCTTGAGAATCTCCAGGATTTGGGCGTAATGCCAGGCCGGATCAGACTGCGGCTTGGGGTCCCAGACAAACTCCTCGCTCAGCAACGGCGTGCCATCGGCCTTGAGCGCGAGCCGGCCGTCCTTGACCACGGCCACCTTGCGATCGCTGGCCCCGAGATCAAACCCAATCCGCCACCCTTTCCAGTCCAGAGCGACGGCCCCGCCTGCCCCCAAGGTCGCGGGCGGCACCGCTTCCGGCCGGCAGGACAGCACGGTGAACGCCTGGGAGTAGACCGTGTCACCCCAAAATTCATAGTCGAACTGGCGCCGGCCACCGGGCGCGTAACAGCTCTGAAGAAAGGCCGCGATCTCCGCCGGGCCGCCGACATACAGTTTCCACCCGCCAAACTGCCACAACAAAAACTTCACCAGCCGCTCAACATAGGGCAGGTTCGCCGCCGCGTCCGGGTGGGCCGGATTGAAAATGCGGGTTTCATAGCGGGAGATCCGGCCGCGATCACGTTCCGCCGCCAGCACCAGCGGCACGGCGGCGCCAGACGCGTCCACCCGCCGCCGGAATTCACGATTGGCCAGCACAGCCGGCCGGAACTCCGGATCCAGTTCCGGCGTCAGTCTCGGTTCCGGCAAATAGTCCCAGGCCACATCCACAATCTCATCTCCAAGAGTCTCATCATTTTATTAAATATCTTTAATAATATACTTATCTTGTAAAGTTAAATAATAATCAAATATTGACATCATCAGTCGAGATTTAATCCCGCCGACAGGATGGTGCATGCGGACGTTGCGGACAAGGTAATGGCGCCACTCCATGGGGGGTGAAGGTTCATCGGAACCAATGATGATTCGATACCGATTCCGGTACCGACCCCGAGAATGAAAGGGACACCCCTCAACCCCTCAACCCCTCAACCCCTCAACCCCTCAACCCCTCAACCCCTCAACCCCTCAACCCAATCCCAAATGCCGCCGCAGG
>CAITYL010000317.1 GCA_903896595.1 uncultured Lentisphaerota bacterium | reverse complement strand
GCGTCGCGTCCAAGCCGGTTTGGCCGGGCTGGGGATCCAGCACCGTGAGAATCTCCTGCACGCAAATGGAGCGGTGCGAACCGGCGGGCGTTTTCCCGCTGCTCAAAACCTTTTCAATCTCCTGCGTGTATTTTTCCGCGTTCAGTTCTTTGTACTTTTCCGCAAACCGCCGCGGATGCGTGCCGCGATAGCGCACCCGCCGGTGGTGTGGCGACTCCTGCGGATTAATGGAGGTTGATTTCATGGCGTCCAAGTTTACACATAAGAAACGGGTTGTCATCTCGCCCTACAGCTTGCCGTCTTTCGGGAAGAGGTAATCTGCGATGTGCTGCTGAACCGTCAACTCGGGGGCTTTCTTTCGCTTCGACATGGTCAGTCCTCGATCACCTTCAACGTATTCGCTTTCCTGGCGGCCAGTTGCTTGAAGTTTTTGGCGGAGATGACCGGCTTGCCGGACTGGGTCTCGATGTCCTTGCGCGTCCGGCCAGCCACCGCCCCGCCGTCCTGAGCATCTTTTTTCAGCGGGACCATACCATTGGAATCCCGGTCCCGATGCAGCTTGGTGGTGGTCGCCTCGGCCAGCATGGTCAGGATCAGTTCGATGTCGGTCAAGTCCTGCCGAACCGCGATGCCCCGCAACCGTTTATCGATCCATTCCTTGGGATAGCCTTTCTTTTCGTAGAGTTCCTGCATTCGGGCCATCGCCAGTTCGGGGTTTTCGATCTCGTCCAGCCGTTCCTTGCCGACGCGCGCCAGCCAGCGCTTGAACGGCTCCGCTTTGGGGCTGGGGATGGACTGGATGAGACGGAAAATGCCTTCGGTGTTCCAGCACTGGAGCTTTTGGGCCCCGCCGGTCGTTGCGAACTTCAAAGCAAGGGGGGGGCAATTTGCCCCCCCCCTTTGAATGCTTCGCCCAGGGAGGGTTCGCGCCCACGCATATCCTTTAGATAACCGGAGGGATTAACGGAATCGGTGAGGATGGCGACCACATCCACGATGACAAACCACCAGGCCTCTTCATGAAGCGTTTTTCGAATCTGCTTACCTTCAAATACCGCCAGTTTGGACGCTTCTTGTTTACTCATGATGGATTCCTCCTCGCTGAGTTCCGCCGTTCATCCCCAAACCCAAAGCAAGGGGGGGTACAAATTGTCCCCCCCCTTGCTCTGCCTGCCGCACATCCGCCTCCGAGATCCGCCGCTGGCCGGTGACGCATTCGTGAATCAGCGATTTGCGGTAGGCGGTGAGAGTGGCGATTTGGGCTTCGATGCCGGTGACAATATTCTTCACTTCACCAAGCTTCTTTTCGAGGTAGGCACAGATCGCTTCCTGTTCAGTCAATCGGGGCAAGGGGATGGGAAACTCACCGACTTTGGTCGCGTTGGTGCAGGCGAGATTGGTTGTTTTCTTTCCCGTCGCCTCGAAATAATCCCGCCCATACTTGGCGGCAGTGACATACGCGAGGAACCTCGGCTTCAGTTTGTGGAGGAAACAGCGCACCGCGAAGATGTGATTTTGGTGCAGGCATTCCGGAATCTCGCCCTTCCACAAATAGCCACGACCAAGTTTATCGAGGTCACCGCCCTCGGTCATCAGCACGTCGTCAGGACGAAGTTCAACACCCTTTGCCACACTGGCGGGGAGTTCGATCACGGAAACCTCCGCCAAGTCGAGGTGCCCATCCTGCACGTTGCCGACACGCAGGTACGGGCGCTCGATGAGCGGGCCTTCGTATGGTTTGCCGAGGGTAAGGCCACCCTGAATTGCAGCAATGCGTTTCAGACAAACGAGTTTCCATCCTTGTGGAATCTGTTCCATCCACGCATTGCCCGTAGACTTCAGTGTGACGGACTCTGAGATGCCCCGTGTGACGGCGCGTTGGATGATGGATTTGCGAAGCGCATCGAGGGTTTCGAGCTGGCGGCGTTTGGCGGCCACCGCCGCGTCAAGCACCGCGCAACTGGCATCCAGATACGCCGCGATGCGCTGTTGCTCCGGCAGCGGCGGCAAACAGATTGGGAGCCGCGCGTATTTGTCGGCCCCAATGTTTTGAATCGTTGCTTGGGTGAAAATGGAATCCTTCCACGCATCGTAGGCGGGTGATCTTGTGAAATAGGTAAGAAATTCAGGCGTCAGTTTGTGCCGAGCGGTCGACGCCTTGATGAGATAGCCAGCGAAACACGCACGACCGGAGTAGTTGCGAAAAAGGAACGTCTTTCCAACGGTGGCTCCACTGCGGGCAAAGAGAACATCGCCATCGCGAAGGTAGTAGTGGCGCGCAATTTCCTCCGGCAGAGAAACGAACGTGTCTTCTCTCAGGCTCCCATCACCGTCAAAATCAGTGATGCGGAGGTAGCGTGGCGAGTTCGGATCTGACTCATCGCCAGGCTCGGTTGCGCCATACTTAAGCGGCTCCGAAAGAACCCGTTTCAAAGCAGTCACAGGCCAATGGTTCGGAATCTCTCCGAGTGACGCCACACCTGAACTTCTGCGGTCTTGGTAGGTGGGCATCACTTCCCACCCGCCATTTCCACCCGCACCACATCCGTGAGCTGTTTGGCCGTCGGCAGTTTCCCTTTCAGTTCCCCCGGCAGTTTCGACTGCAACTCATAGGCGGCGACGCCGATGGGATTGGCTTTGGAGCGCAGGGCATACTCGACCTCCACGTCGTCCTTTTCCGCGCAGAGGATGATGCCGATGGAGGGCTGGTCGTCGGGGCCGCGTTCCTGGTCATTGAGCAGGTTCAAATAGAAATCCATCTTGCCCGCGTGCTCCGGCTCGAAGTGGCCGACCTTGAGCTCGAAGGCGACCAGCGCCTTGAGGAAACGGTGATAGAAGAGCAGGTCGATGAAATACTCCTTCTTGCCCAGCGCGAGGCGGTGCTGCCGCCCGACAAAGCAGAAGCCATAGCCCAGCTCCAGGAGGAAGGCTTGCAGGCGGGAGACAAGGCGATCCTCCAGCTCCCGTTCCCGCACCGCGCGGCGCAGGCCGAGGAAGTCCAGGCTGTAGGAGCTTTTAAGCATCTCATCCGCCTGCTCCGCGAAGTGCTCCGGCAACGCGAGATCGAAGTTGTGCGTCTTCTTTTCCGTGACGGCGCGTTCGTAGGCCCCGGCCTTGATCTGATTGAGCAGGACATTGCGCGACCAGCCGAATTGCGCGGTGGCGCGGAGATACCAGAGGCGGGCGGCGGGGGTCGTGAGCTTGTTCAGAATGAGGAGGTTTTGCCCCCAGGGAATTTCTGCAACAAGCTGTCGCAGAAATCGGCTCGGGTCGTTGCCGACCTCCATTTTGGCTACAGGTTGCAGCCAAATCCCGCCGGTTTCCAATTCTGCGACAGGCTGTCGCAGAATTCGACTAGCCCCGGGCTTCCCCATTTCTCTCACCGCCTGTGAGAGAAATTCGGGAGCTGAATAGACTTCGTAGAGACGCCTCATATCCCACACATTGCGCGGGGAGAATCCGCTCATGGAAGGAAACGCCCACCGTAAATCTCTGGCCACCATTTCGACCACGGAATCGCCCCACCCATGCTCCCTCTGTTTTTCCACGATCCCTTGTCCGATGTCCCCGTAGAGCAGAATAGCCTCATGGGTAATGGCCCGGGCCGCAGAGATCCGGGCGGAAACCACCCGAGTCTTCAGCTCCTCGATGAACTGCCGGTAGTCGGCGCTGATCGTCAGCGTGGTGTCCGTGCTTGCTTTCATTTCGCCAGCCCCTCCAGCATCTTCTCCGCCGCCTTTTCCAGTTTCCAGAACTCCGCCAGCAACTCCTTCGCGGGCGTGGGCGGCTGGTAGCGGTAGAAATATTTGTTGGGCAGGATTTCGTAGCCGAGGATGGTTTTGCCGTCCTTCTTGGTTTCTTCCCAGCGGATGATCGGCTTGGCAATTTCGCGTTCCAGGAAGGCCGCGATCTCCTCGCCGTGCGGGATGTATTCGTCGTCCTGCACGTAGTGCCGGTGCGTCCATTCGACGGCGAGCGTTTCGTCGGCGTCGGCCATGGCTTTTTTGAACGTTTTGGCGGCGTTATCCTTGGCCTTGACCGTGAACGCGACGATCTTTTCCTGGCCCTTCGTCTTCACCCGCACACGGAAGCTCAGGTCGCTCGCGTGGAACTCCTGCTCCTTCTTCACGTTCGCGGCGGTGAACGCCTTCTCATAAGGCTCGGTGATGATGGCGGGCTGGTCGTGCTCATCCGTCTGCCAGAAGACGACGCTGACTTTGTGATAGGCGAAGTCTGCGCGCGGGAAGATTTTGACCTGCGCGTCGGCGTAGCCCTTGGCCCAGCCCTTGGTGTAACGCTCTTCGATCCACGCGCGGTGGCCATCGGTGATGCGGTGACGTTTGTTGCCGAACGACTTCGGTTCCTTCTCGAACTGCTGGCGGGCGTCGATGAGCATCACGCGGCCCTGGTGGCTGGCGGGTTTGTCGTTTCGCAGCAGCCAGATATAGGTGAAGATGCCGGTGTTGTAGAAAAGCTGATCGGGCAGCATGACGATGGCGTCGAGCCAGTCGTGCTCCAGAATCCAGCGGCGGATTTCCAGATGTCGGTGGCGAGGTTGTCCAGCTTGGGTTTGTTAAGCGCGAGAGCCATTAAGCGTCCTGTCTATTATTGAACTCCGAACGCGCGGGATTTCCGCCTTCGGCACGGGGTATTTTCCACCTTCAGCAACTAGCGAATCTCCTGGCATACGGTGGCGGCAATCGGCGTGGCCAGCAGGGTGGGGGCCGCCGCCGCAAACGCCTTGAGATAGTCTTGCGCCATATGGAAATCCAGGGCCGCCTGATTTTTCCACTGCTCATAGATGACGAAGTGGCCCGGGTCGTTGGCAACCTCGTGGAGGACATAGCACAGATTGCCCGTCTCCTGCCGCGTTTGTTCCGCCAATGCGACCAGGCGCCGCCGGACGTCGTCGCGGCAGTCGGATTTGGCTTGAATCGGCACGATCAGGGTGATTTCTGGATCCATGTTCTCTGTTTCCTCGGTGATGAATTTTGAGTGGGCCGCAACGGATGGCATCGGTAACGTACCAATGAATTCCGGTTATGCGCGCTTATGCCACGCCGGCCACCGGCCAATGGCAAAAGGCGGGGGTCTCGTAGGGATGTGCCGCCTTGAGCGCGGCCACCACGGCGGCCAAATGTTCTTCGGCGCACAGCAGCTCGATTTTGAGCTCGCGCACGGTTTCCACGACGCCCTCCCGGCCGAGGAACGGGCGGCTGCCGGCCAGCGGCCGGAACTGGCCGGTCCCGGCGGTTTCCCACGAGCACTGGTCGTAGTTGCCGAAACGGCCGGCTCCGGCCGCGAACACCGCTGTCTTCACCGCCGCGGCATGCGTTTCAGGAACGTAAAAACACAGCTGGTGCATGGCGCTCATGGTGCGGTCTCAGGCAGTTTGGGGCGGACAAGAGCCGAAGCGGTGCTGAAAAGCGCGCGCGGGGCTGCTTATTTTGGCTCGAAAAAATGCATGTCGATGCGGTGCAGGATGGAAAAACTCTCCGGCGCCGCCCGTTCCAGCAGGGCGGCGTGTTCGCGGTCGAACCGTTCCACCTCGCCGGCCGGCAGGCTGGCACCAATGCCGCGGCTGGCGCGGATCCGGCCGCGCCAGCTGTCGCGGGTGAACGGAATCGGTTCGTCGTAATAAAACATGGCGCGCACCCGGAAGGCGTCCCGGGACCACTCCGGCTGCGGCGGAATGTCGCCCGAGTAATCCGCCCCGCTCCAGCCGGGATTGAACTGCAGCACCAGCTCCTCGGTCTGGCGGGCGATCTCGTCATGGCGTGGCAGCCAACATTGGTGACAGGTCATCAAACCGCCGCCCGGCATCAGCAGGCGCAGCACTTCGGGGATGACGCGGTTCAGGTCGAAGTAGATCCACGCCTGGCCGGCCGTGACAATGTCAAACGCGCGCGACGGCAGCCCGGTATTCTCCGCCGGCGCCTCAAGAAACTCCACGGCCGCCCCTTGTTCCGCGGCGAGGCGGCGGCCGGCGGCCAGCAGCTTCGGGGCGATATCCAGCCCCGTAACCTCGCAGCCGCGCGCCGCGAACAGTCGTGCCAGGGCGCCGGTGCCGGTGCCGAGATCGAGCAGGCGCTGTTCCGGCACCCCGATGCCGAGCGCGGTCAGGCGGCGGAAAAAGCTGACCGGATACCCCGGCCGGTAGGCGGCATAATCGTTGGAAGTGCGCCCCCAGTCGAACTCGCGCCCCTGGTCGATACTGGCCAGTCCGTGCATCTGTCACCTCCGGGAACCGGTTCGTGGTCGCTATCGGTGTTCGGTGTTCAGGGACCGTATTCTACCAAGTTTCCTCATGGACATGGGCGGCCTGGAAGCGGCTGCGGGCGGGTTTGTCCTCGGCGGGCCAGCCCAGGGCGGCCACGCCCACCGGCACGACCGTCTCGGGAATGGACAGCAGCTGGCGCAGGTGCAGCATGCGCTCCTCGCGCGGATGCACGCCGAGCCAGCAGGCGCCGAGTCCCAGCGCGCTGGCGGCGAGCAGCAGGTTTTCCATGGCCGCCGCACAATCCTGGAGCAGGTAACTCAACTCGTTATTGTGCGCCGCCTGAAGGTCGCCGCACAGCACGATGGCGAGCGCCGCCTGGGGCAGCATCTGGCCGTTGGGCAGCCCCGCCGCGATGGCCGCGAGCCGGTGCCGTTCGCGGACGACAATAAAGCGCCAGGGATCCTTGGCGCAGGCCGACGGCGCCGCCATGGCGGCCTCCAGCAGATCCCCGACCAGCCCCGGAGGAATTTCATGGTCGCCGCGATAGGCGCGCACGCTGCGCCGGGCAAACAGCAGATGGAGTTTCGGATTCATCAAGCACACCTCTATTCGCGTAGTGTATCCGTAGTTTCGCGACAATACAATTAATTAGGAGGGGTGTTTTCAGCGTCTGAAGGGCACGGGATCAAACCTACTATTTGCAATTAAAGATGGCGGGTACCGGAAACGGGCCGCTGGCGGACGAGTGGGTCCGGTGGCGTTGCGGCACTCCGTAACGCCGGGACAGGCACGATTGCCTGTCTCACGTTCGGAAGGCGGAACCGCCCTCCATGTCCAACGTCGAAGGGTATCACCATAATTGGATGTTCAATGTTGAATGTTCGATGTTGAATGTTCGATTTAAAATCATGCGCATCTTGCAACAGATTTCACCGTTAGACGCTAACAGCCTTCAGCCTAACCACCTTTAAGGTCGGCATGGTACTCCTGAAGGGATTTGACCCCGGCGGCGCCGCGGCGCCAGGCGGCAATGCCCTCGACCGCCGCGAGGGCGGCGGCCACGGTGGTGATGTACGGGACCTTGTGCGTGATGGCGGCCTTGCGGTTGTAGGAGTCGTCCTCGGCGCTCTGCTTGCCGGCGGGGGTGTTGATGACCAGCTGGATCTCGCCGTTCTTGAGGGCATCGAGCACATTCGGGCGCCCCTCATGCAGTTTGAGGATGCGGCCGCCGGCGATGCCGTGCTGCTGGAGGAAGGCCAGGGTGCCGGCGGTGGCGCGAAGGTTGAAACCCAATTCCGTCAGGCGCCGGGCAACGGTCACCACATCGGCATTACGGTCGCGCGGATTGATGGAGAGGTAGACGGTGCCGGTGAGCGGCAGGGTCGCCTTGGCGGCGTCCTCGGCCTTGAAGTAGGCCAGGCCGAAGGAGTCGGCCAGCCCCAGGACTTCGCCAGTGGAGCGCATTTCCGGGCCGAGCACCGGGTCGGCTTCGGGGAACATGTTGAACGGGAAGACCGCTTCCTTGACTCCGAAGTACGGCACCTGGATTTCCTTGAGCTTGAAGTCGGCGAGCTTCTTGCCGAGCATGATCTGAGTGGCCAGGCGGGCCATGGACAGGCCGCAGACCTTGGACACCAGCGGCACCGTGCGCGAGGCCCGCGGATTCGCCTCCAGAATGTAGACCCGGTCCTGGTAGATGGCGTACTGGATATTCATCAGCCCGACGACCTTCATTTCCTGGGCGATGCGCCGGGTGTACTCCTTGATCGTCGCGACATGTTGGGCCGGGATGCCGACCGGCGGCAGAACGCAGGCGGAGTCGCCGGAGTGGATGCCGGCCTGCTCGATGTGCTCCATCACGGCGGGGACAAAGGCGTCGATGCCGTCGGCGATGGCGTCGGCCTCGGTCTCCAGGGCGTTGTCCAGATATTTGTCGATCAGAATCGGGCGGTCGGGGGTGACGTCCGTCGCCGCGGCGATGTAGTCGCGCAGCATCGCCTCGTCATAGATGATTTCCATGCCGCGCCCGCCGAGCACGAAGGAGGGGCGGAGCATGAGCGGATACCCAATCCGCGCGGCGATGACGCGTGCTTCGTCGAAGGTGGTGGCCATGCCGCTTTCCGCCATCGGCATGCCGAGGCGGTCCATCAGCTTGCGGAACAGGTCGCGATCCTCGGCCAGGTCGATGGTGTCGACCGAGGTGCCGAGAATGGTGACGCCGTTCTCGGCCAGTTCGCGGGCGATGTTGAGCGGGGTCTGGCCGCCGAACTGGCAGATGACGCCGACCGGCTGCTCCTTGGCGTAAATCTGCAGCACATCCTCAACGGTAAGCGGCTCGAAGTAGAGCTTGTTGGAGGTGTCGTAATCGGTGGAGACGGTCTCGGGGTTGCAGTTGACCATGACCGTCTCGTAGCCCATTTCCCGCAGGGCATAGGCGGCGTGGCAACAGCAATAGTCGAACTCGATCCCCTGGCCGATGCGGTTGGGACCGCCGCCGAGGATCATGACCTTCTTCTTGGCGGCCGAGGCGGTGGAGGCGTCCGGGGCGTTGTAAGTGGAATAATAATAGCAGGCGTTTTCGACGCCGCTGACCGGCACGGCGTGCCAGCCTTCGACGATGCCGGCCTGTTGGCGCTGGGCGCGAAGCTGTCTCTCGGGCACGGCGAGGATCTTGGCCAGATACTTGTCGGCGAAACCGTCTTGCTTGGCGCGCCTGAGCAGCGCCTCGGGCAAGGGCTTGCCCCGGTGCTGGAGGAGTTCCTCTTCGAGCAGCACCAGTTCCTTCATCTGCTCCAGAAACCAGATCTTGATGTGGGTCATCTGGTGCAGTTTCTGCAAGTCGGCGCCCTTGCGCAGCGCCTCATAGAGGATGAACTGGCGCTCGCTGGAGGCTTCGACCAGCAACGCCAGCAACTCGTCCACGGTTAGGCGGTTGAAATTTTTGGCGAAGCCGAGGCCGTGCCGGCCGTTCTCCAGGGAACGAATGGCCTTTTGGTACGCTTCCTTGTAGGTTTTGCCGATGCTCATGACCTCGCCCACGGCGCGCATCTGGGTGCCGAGTTGGTCGGGCACGCCCTTGAATTTCTCAAACGCCCAACGGGCGAATTTGATCACCACGTAGTCGCCGGAAGGGGTGTACTTCTCCAGCGAGCCGTCGCGCCAATAGGGGAACTGGTCCAGGGTCAGGCCACCCGCCAGCTTGGCGGAGACCAGGGCGATCGGAAAGCCGGTGGCCTTGGAAGCCAGGGCGGAGGAGCGCGAGGTGCGCGGGTTGATCTCAATGACGACGATGCGCCCGTCCTTGGGGTTGTGCGCGAACTGCACGTTGGTGCCGCCAATGACTTCGATCGCCTCGACGATGGCGTAGGAATACTGCTGGAGGCGCCGCTGCACCTCCGGGGCGATGGTCAGCATTGGCGCGGCGCAAAACGAATCGCCGGTGTGGACGCCCATGGCGTCAATGTTCTCAATGAAACAAACCGTGATCAGTTGATTCTTTTCGTCGCGGACGACTTCCAGCTCCAACTCCTCCCAGCCGAGCACCGATTCCTCGACCAGCACCTGGCCGACCAAGCTGGCGGCAATGCCGCGGGAGACGATGGTGCGCAGTTCCTCAACGTTGTACACCAGGCCGCCGCCGGTGCCGCCCATGGTGTAGGCCGGGCGGATCACCACCGGATAGCCCAGCCTGGCGGCGACCGCCTCCGCCTCGGCGATGGTGTAGGCGATCTCGCTCTTCGGCATCTCAATGCCGAGCTTGGTCATGGTTTCCTTGAACGCCATGCGGTCCTCGCCGCGTTCAATGGCGTCCAGCTTGACGCCGATGACCCTGACCCCGTACTTCTCCAAAATGCCCGCCTTGCCCAGTTCGGAGGAAAGGTTCAGGGCGGACTGGCCGCCCAAGTTGGGCAGCAGGGCGTCCGGCCGTTCCTTGGCAATGATCTTCTCGAGGGTCTCGAGATTGAGCGCCTCAATGTAGGTGCTGTCCGCCATGCCCGGATCGGTCATGATCGTGGCAGGATTGGAGTTGACCAGGACGATCTGGTAGCCGAGCGCCCGCAGCGCTTTGCACGCCTGGGTGCCCGAATAGTCAAATTCGCACGCCTGTCCAATGATGATCGGCCCCGAGCCGATGATCATGACCTTGTCGATGCCAGCCAGCTTTGCCATGACGACCAACCTCCCGGTGTCAGGTTATGGATTGAGGACGTTGCCGGCGCGGCTGCCCCGCCGGCCGGCAACGCCGATACCATAGCGCCCCATTTCACAACGCCGCACTTGCTGAAATTCAGACGGTTCAATGAAAGCCTTGCGCATCGTGCTTAGTGGTTCGACGACCGTGCGCAGCGGCCTGAATTCAGGTGTATATTCGGGGGTTCGGGCGCAGGACTTGGCCTGTTGCCCGTGACCGAGGAGGATCCGCGCATGAGTATCATGGTCTTTGGTTTGGTGATCGTGGTGGTGATGGTGGTGATCTTGTTGGCGATCATCGGCATCTACAATGGACTGGTCACCTACCGCAATCGCTACAAAAACGCCTACGCCCAGATCGATGTGCAGCTCAAACGCCGTTACGACCTGATTCCCAACCTGGTGGAGACCGCCAAGGGGTATCTCAAGCATGAGCGCGGGACGCTGGAGGCCGTGATCCAGGCCCGCAATCAGGCGGCCCATGCCAGCGCTCAGGCCGCCATCAATCCCGGCGACCCCAAGGCCATGGCCGGCCTGGCCGGAGCCGAAGGCGCCCTGACCGGCGTACTCAGCAAGCTGTTCGCCCTGGCCGAGGCGTATCCGGACTTGAAGGCGAACCAGAACATGGCCCAGTTGTCGGAAGAATTGGCCTCGACCGAAAACAAAGTCGCGTTTGCCCGCCAGGCCTTCAATGACGCGGTCATGGTCTACAACACCGCCCGCGAACGCTTCCCGGCCGTCCTGCTTGCCGGCGTCTTTGGGTTTGGTCCCGCCGAACTGTTCGAACTCACCAACGTCGCCGAGCGCGAAGCCCCCAAGGTTGCCTTCACGTAACCGGCGAAACGGGGCGCCACGGGCCGGCCGGCAGTAGTGGTAAGCGCACCGCTGCGCCGTTAGGACCATTAGGACCATTAAGACCATTGGGACCATTAGGACTATTAGGACGGCGGGAGGCGCGGCATCCGACAACCGGTGCCGCCTGGTACCGCGGTTGAGCGGCCGGTCGTCCCAATGGTCATAATGGTCCCAAAGGTCCTAATGGTCCTCCCTCATCAGGCCGATTTTCGCACCCCTCAACCACCCAACCACCCAACCCCTCAACCACCTAACCATGGATTTCTTCCAACATCAGGAATTGGCCCGGCGCAACACGCGGCTGTTGCTGCTCTATTATGTCTCGGCGGTGGTGCTGATTGTCGCCGCGGTGTACGTGGCGACCTTCCTGATTTTTCACCGGCAGGCCGGCGGTTGGGACCCCTATCTGGCGGATCCGCGCCGCTTGTGGGACCCGTTGTGGTTCCTGTGCAGCACGGCTCTGACGCTGGGCCTCATCGGTTCGGGCGCCGGCTACAAGATCCTCCAGCTCAGCGGGGATGGCGGCGCCACCCTGGCCGAACAACTGGGCGGCTCCCGGGTGGCGCCGGACAGCACGGATCCCGCCGAACGCCGCCTGCTCAACGTGGTCGAGGAAATGGCCATCGCCGCCGGCCTGCCGGTGCCGCGGGTGTATCTGCTGGGCGACGAGGCGGGCATCAACGCCTTTGCCGCCGGCTTTACCGCGGACCATGCCGTCATCGGGGTAACTCGCGGCTGCCTGGAACGGCTCACCCGGGACGAATTGCAAGGCGTGGTTGCCCATGAATTCAGCCATATCCAAAACGGCGACATGCGCTTGAATTTGCGGCTGCTGGGAGTGCTCAATGGCATTTTGTTGATCGCCCTGGTCGGCTATGCCGTGCTACGGGTGCTGTCCTTTGGTGGGACCTCCTCGTCCTCCAGCCGACGCTCCGGCGGCGATGACAACAAGAAGGGCGGGGGGGCGCTGGTCGCCGTGCTCCTGATCGGGCTGGCGCTGCTGGTCATCGGCGGCATTGGCGTCTTCTTTGCGCGGCTGATCCAGGCGGCCGTGTCGCGGCAGCGGGAATTTTTGGCCGATGCGGCGGCGGTGCAGTTCACGCGCAATCCCGGCGGCCTGGCCGGCGCATTGCGGAAAATCGCCCGGCAAGTCAGCGGCAGCCGGCTGGACAGCGCCCAGGCCCGGATTGCCTCCCATCTGTTTTTCGCCAATGCCCTCAGTGCGTCCTGGGGTGACTGGTTCGCCACCCACCCGCCGCTTGGCGACCGGCTCCGGCGCCTGGACCCCGCCGGGGCAGGGGCGGCGGATCCGGCCGCCGACCGCGACGCCGACACCGATCCAGCTGCTCCGGAACTTGTTACGGGTCTTACCGCCGGTCTGGCGGGGGCGTCCATGATGACCGCGGCTGAAACCACAACCCCGGCGCGGCGGTTGTCGCCGGCCGCCGCCGCCGCGCGGATTGGTGCCCCCCCCGTCACGGCCATGGCCGGGGCCGCCGCCCGCTTGGCGGGCCTGCCGCCGGCCTGGCGCGTCGCCGCCCGCGATCCGCAGGGCGCGGCCGCCGTGATGATCGGCCTGCTGTTGGCGCCGCCCGGCACTCCGGCGCGGGCGGTGCAGGAGACACTGCTGCGCCAGCGGGCGCCGGCGAACTGGCGGGACGCCGTGGCCGGCCTGGAACCGGTGGGCGGCACCTTGCCACGGGCCGCACGCCTGCCCTTGCTCGATCTGGCGGCGGCCACCCTGGCCGGCCAGCCCGCCCCCGCCCGCCAAATCGTCTGTGATCTGCTGGGCGCCCTAGCCCGCGCCGACGGCGAAATCGACCTCTTCGAATATCTGTTGCTGCGGCTGGCCGACCAACGGCTGGACCCGCGGTCCGCCCAGGCGCCGCCACGGCTTCGCCAATACTACTCCATAAAAGGTGTGCAACCGGAAGCCGCCTGCCTGCTGGGCGCCCTGGCCCGCACCGGGGCCGACACGGAAGCGGCCGCCGCCAGCGCCTTTGCCGCCGCCGTCCAACAAATGGGTGACGATGGCCGGTCGTGGACCCTGCCGCCGGCCGCCGCGTGCGGCCTGCCCCAAGTCGACGCCGCCCTGACGCTCCTGACCCAGGCCGTGCCGGCCATTCAGCGGCGCCTGCTCGAAGCGGCTGCGGCGGCCATCGCCAGCGATGGCGTCATCAGCGTCGATGAGGACGAATTGTTCCGGGCGGTGGCCGAAACCTTTGGCTGCCCCGCCCCGCTTCTGGCGGCCTGATAACGGCGTGAGGCTGAAGCTGGTTAGGCTGTAGGCTGAAGGTAATCAATGCTACTTTGAGCCGTTTTCAAAAGTTTCCATCACGGTGGCACCGTTTTGGAGTGCGGCAATTCCTTTGCCGCTTTTTAATCTCGGCGTTATTTCAAGACCGGGAGCCGCCCGGCCTCGGGCGGACAGCGACGGCGTCACACCCGTTCCACCCTTTTTGTTGGGCCATCGTTCGCCAGAACCAATTATACGCGTCTCCGACGATGACGGGTTCGTCCGCCCGAAACGCGAATTGGGAACTGGTTTTTGTATAATACGTTTAAATACAGCATATAAGCGCCAGCAAAGTCGGCGCCACGCCAATCTGCCCGCCCAGTTCCTGGTCGCTGGTGTGATAATTTTTCAATTAAATGTTGTAATAGCACTTGACGGCGTTAAAAATAGGGTGTATACTGCTTTCAGTGGCGGTATTTATGCAAACTAATGTTAAAAAATAACAAAACCTGGGGCGGAGACGGATGAATCAGCGACAGAAACAGATTCTGGAACGCCTGGAACAGCAGGGCGCCTGCACCTATCACGAATTGGCGGCCCTGTTCAAGGTGTCGGCGATGACCATCCGGCGCGACGTGGACGAGCTCGCCAATCTCGGCGCGGCGACAAAAACGCTGGGCGGGGTGCAGAAGGCGCTGGTTCCGGCCTTCATGTGTGAGACGGAACTGCACGCCCGGCTGAACGAACAGAAAGAGGAAAAGCAAGCCATCGCCGCCCAGGCGCTGGGGTTGCTCGCCGGAAACAGCACGATCTTTATTGACGGCGGGACGACCTGCTGGGAGTTCGCCCGGGCGCTCTCCAAAAAGGCCCAGGGCCTGACGGTGGTCACCAATTCGGCGCTGATCACGCTGGAAGTCGGACAGGGCCAGGCAAACTCGGTCATCGGAATCGGCGGCGATTATGATCCCGACCGCATGTCGTTTGTCGGTCCGGCCACGGAAGATGCCGCCGCCCGCTATTTTCTGGACATCGCCTTTTTCTCGACCAAGGGTTTCATGCCGGCCGAGGGCACCTTCGAGTCCGCCGCGCCCAACTTCCGGATCAAGCAGATCATCGCCCGGCAGGCGAAGAAGGTCGTGCTGCTGGCCGACCACACGAAGTTTGGCCAGCGCGCGCTGTGCAAGGTGTTCAACACCGCGCAGATTCATGTGATCGTGACCGACAGCCAAACGCCGGCCGCCAGTCTCGCCATCCTGCGGGACGCCGGACATGAGGTGCTCGTCGCCCCGCCACGGCGGGAGGTGACGGGACGTCATGAAAACGGCCAAACCCGACCAATGGAAGCAGCGTTAGGCTAAAGCTCGTTAATTTTTCACAGTAATGAAATGCTGCAAAAAGTACATCATGGACACCTTCGTCTTTATTCCGCATACGCATTGGGAAGGCGCCGTCTTCAAGACCCGGGAAGAGTATTTGGAGCTGGGGCTGCCGATCATCCTGCGGGCGTTGCGGCTGTTGCGGAAGCATCCGCACTACCGGTTTGTGCTCGACCAGTCCTGCTATGTGCAGCCGTTCTTGGAACGGTATCCTGAAGAGGCGGCGACCTTCCGCCGGCTGATCGCCGACGGCCGGCTGGCCCTTGCCGGCGGCCTGTATGTGATGCCCGACGTCAACATGCCGTGCGGCGAGTCGTTCATCCGCCAGATTCTTTACGGCAAGGGGTATTTCCGGCGCCAGCTCGGGGCTGATGTCACCACCGGCTGGCAGCTGGACACCTTCGGGCACCATCCCCAGATGCCGCAGTTGCTGCGGCTGGCCGGCTACACGTCATTCTGGTCCCAGCGCGGCGTGCCGGCTGATGACACGCCGTCGGAGTTTTTCTGGGAGGGACTGGACGGAACTCAGATACCCTTCTATTGGACACCGTGCAGTTACGCCAATACCTATGGCTCGCCAAACACGATCCGGGAATTCAGCGAGTTCATGCGCAGCAAGTACCATGATCTCGACCGTTACACCCGTGGCGCCGGCCGCGTCGGGCTGGCGGGGGCGGATGTGTGTTTGCCGGAGGAGCATGTGCCACCGCTGACCGAGGCGTTCAACCGCCAGCCTGATCGCCCCTTCGACCTGCGTATCGGCCTCCCGTGCGACTATGAAACCATGGTCGAGACGCGTCCGGAGCGGCGGCCGGTGGTGACCGGCGATTTCAACCCGATTTTCCAGGGCACCTACAGCAGCCGGATCGAGATCAAGCAACGGACCCGGGAGCTGGAACGGCTCCTGACCGCCGCCGAAAAGCTCGGGGCCATCCTGGGCGCCGCTGGCGAAACGGTCGCCAACGAGACGCTCTGGCGTGCCTGGGAACCCATGCTCTTCAACCAGACGCACGACTTGATGTCCGGGGTGATGACGGACCACGTCTATGTGGACACGCTCCGGCTTTTCGAGGTCTCGCGAACCCTTGCCGAGGAGGAGTTCCAAACCCGGTGGCGTGGTTTGACGGATCTGATTGACACCCGGGGCGACGGCGTGCCGGTGGTCGTCTTCAACCCGCTCGGCTGGATGCGTACGGATGCGGTTTTCGCCAGCGCCGGTTTTTCCGATGAAACGGTTGCCGGCGTGGAACTGCTCGGGCCGGACGGCACGCCAACCCCGGTGCAGATCGTCGAGACGGAAAAATCCGACCACGGTTCCCTGTTGCGGGTGAAGTTTGCCTTTATCGCCCGCGACGTCCCGGCGCTCGGGTATTCCGTCTATCATCTTCGCCCGCTGAACGTCGCCGCCGCAACCGGAACCGCACTGGCGTCCGCCCCCGTGGCGGCACCGGAAAATATCATGGAAAACGCCTGCTGCCGTCTGGAACTTGACCTGGCCAGCGGCGCGATCATCTCCCTAACCGACAAACGCACGGGGTGGAACGTCCTGGCCGGCGCCGGGAACGTTGTCGCCCGCGAGGAAGACCGTGGCGATTTCTGGGAGCTGTACCGTCCCCTAGGCATGGGATTTGTCACCGCCAAGGAACCGCACCAGCCGCCGCAACCGGGCCAGGCGGTTTTCAGCACGGAACAGGCCGGCGCCCCCGGAACCGTGATCCGCGGTCCGGTGTATTCCGAATTCACGGTTGCGCACCCGTTCGGCGAGCGCGGCCGGTTCCAAACGACGATTCGACTTTATGCCGGACTGCCCCGGGTCGAGATCCGCACCCGAATTCTGAACCACGACGCCCATGTCCGCTACCGGGTGCTGTTCCCCACCGCGCTCACCCAGGGCCGGAGCGTGCATGAAATCCCGTTTGGCGCCATTGAGCGCCCGGACGGTGTCGAAGGTCCGGCGCAGAGCTGGATTGATCACAGCGACGGGGACAGGGGCGTCGCCCTGCTCAACCGCGGCCTGCCCGGGAACAACGTCAGCGGCGGGACGATGATGCTGTCGCTGATGCGGAGCACGCAAATTGTCTCCTACGGCCTTTCCGGCGGTTACGAAGGCCAGAACTCCTCGTCCGGGCTGGAACTGGGCAAGGAGTTGACCTTCGACTATGCGCTGCTGCCGCATGCGGGCGACTGGCGCCGGGCGGCGGTCTGCCAGTCCGGCCACGAGTTCAACCACCCGCTGGTCGCGGCCACGGCGGCGGCACACCCCGGACGCCTGCCGCGGCGCTGGGGATTTCTGGAACTGTCGCACCCGAACGTCATGGTCTCGGCGCTGAAAACCGCCGAAGACGGCCATGGGACCGTGCTCCGCATTTACGAAACCGCGGGCGCCGCGGTTGCCGGGGCGCGGATCAAGTTTGCCCCGGCCATCGCGTCCGCCGTGGAGGTCAATCTCATGGAAGACCCGATCCGTGAGCTGGTGGTCGGGACGGATAACACCGTCCAGGTCGGCCTCCGTCCGTTCGAGATCAAAACCATCCGGCTAGTACCCAGTAAAGTTTAAATCTTCACTTCGATTTATCTTCGTGCTCTTCGTGTCTTCGTGGTGAATCCGAAAGTTTAAGTGTTACAAGGTACTACGGAGAAAGGAGGCCGTCATGAGCTAAAAGCCCGCAAGAAAACAAGTGTCCGTTGACAAGGATTGAGTTATTCCCCCCCCCGATCCAATCCCTGAAATCAAAATTCTTATCAGTTGTACCCCTTGGCCCCATTCTCAATGAAAAGAAAGTCCACAATGAACTCAATGTCGTCAGTGACCCCACAAGCGATTAACGGCAAGTTTGTGATGTTCTATCTGTTTCCGGTGGATTCCATTCTGATCCGGGAAGATGACGTTACCACGAAAACGGTGGATCGGACGCATCTTTGCCTGCCGGAAGATGAAGATGGGGTAAGGAGGATGCTGCCCCTTTTTCAAGCGACGCCTGCGGATGACATCATCGCGGATCTGAAGGAAATGGGGTTAAATGCCTTGGCTTGTGTCGGGATGGACGGAACGTGCCTTTCCCCTGATGAAATCCGGTGCGAGCGATATGTGGAGTTGATTAAAAAATGTCAAGAGGCCGGAATTTTATTCATTCATAGCATGCCATTCGCCGACACCTACGACAATCAACTGACGACACGATACCCCCACATAAAACAAAAGAATTATCAGGGGGATTTCTCTTACGTTGGCTGGCATAAAAAAAATGGCCACTTCACTATCGATTACGGCTGTGACGAGTTTATTGATTTCTGCAAAAAATCAATCGACGCCCTCAAGAATTTCGGGGTGCGGATGATTGATTACGGCGAACCAGACCATTATCCATGTTGGGACAATGGGTTCGGGGAATCTCTCGTCCAAGCCTGGCGAGAAAAGACTGGCAGGGATGTCCCATGTCCCACCACGGTCGAATATCGTCGTTTCATGGAAGACCGGAATTTTCGGGGGTTGGAAGATATTGGGAACTATGCCAGAAAACACGGATTGGCGGATCATCTGACTGCAAGCCCATTGGGGCATAATCCATTTCTTATTTGTCAAAATTTCGGCAAATACAGCCGGACGGATATTTCACAACTTTCAACCACCTATCACTGTCCGTTTGGAAGCGTGCTTCAGGACAGATTAAATGCTCTGCTGGATCTACGTGTGACCACACTCCAACTTGCCAGTATGGGTTGCATTGAATCTAAAAGCATGCGTGGATGGAATGAGCGCCACGGTGTTTATGCGGGGGTTGGCCAAGGTAGGCCACTGGAAAAAATCGAGGAAATGCTTCAAACGGCCATCATTGCTCACCGAATGGATGTTTTTTTCTGGGATTATGTGAACTTCAAAAACCAGAGCATGTACGATTATAACCGGTTTGAAGACCCGAAAGAGAAGTACCAAAAGTTTAAGCAGATCGTGCGTTCGGCGATGGATACTTACGCAAGCCTGCCTTCAGATTATAAAACCGCCCAGGTGAGTCCGGCTGTCCTTGTGGCTTATGCCAAAGAATCTGATTATCGTCAGCAAGTCCAAAAAGACTATAAGAGCCTTCCGGGCTGGCTTTCCCTTTATTCCGTCGCGAGTAAACTTCAAGGCTCGGATTTGCCCTTCATGTTTGCCTATGACGAGTATCCAGAAGCATTGGCTCGGGATGGCAAAGACGTTCCGTTGCTGGTTATCGACGGGTATCAGCACTTGAGCAAGGAATTTTCCGAGGCCGTCTTGGAATGGTTTTCCAAAGGTAAGACTATCCTTTTCGGCGGAGAACTGCAGGGCGAAATGCTTGGGCTTGTGGAAAAACTCTCAGCCAAGCTTGTCGCGGGGGGTGACGGTGAACCCATCCAGTTGGCGGAAGTCCGCCCCGCCGAGTATTGGACCTCCAAGCCTTCCATCGCGACGCGGCAGTGGCAGGAATTTTTCATCTGGGATCAGCATCCGCTTGCCTGGATCAAAGGAACTGCCGATAGCGGCCGGATCGTCTATAGCCAGGTGCCAGTCAGTAGATTACATCAGGCGGACTTCCGTGCCCTTTGTGACCAGGCGCTCGAACGGTCAAAATATCCGCGAGAAAAAATCGTGGGAACGATGACCCGCGAAGTGATTAAATACACGGCGGGTTCAAAAACTTTTGTGGCGATCCAAAATCATGAACATTGCCGCCGAAGTATTAGCCTCATTACAGCGAATAAGCCGATTGCGGTTTTCCCCCGTAAGGAAGAGTTTGCCATCACTAAAGAAAAAGAAAATTATAGGGTTGAGTTGGATTTCAGGATTAACGAAGTGCGGATTATTGAAACCGAATAAAAATAAACCAACATAGGAGTGTTTATGAGCGGAAAAATAGATCATTATGGCATGTGGACGTGGGGCGGTCGCGTTTTTAATTGGAAGAAGTATCTTGACCATATGCGACTTTCCGGCATGGATACGGTGGTGCTCTGGCACTACCATGCCCCTGCCAACGCGCCTCAGATAAAGGAATATGCCAACCACCTAGGTATACGGGTGATTTGGGGGTTCAATTGGAGCTGGAACAGCCCCGTGTGCTTAAACAGCGATGAGGATGCCGCCAAATGGCGAGATATTGTGCTGAATATGTTAAAAAATGAATATGAATCTCTCCAGCCGGAAGGTATTTGTTTTCAGGTCGGCGGAACAGAGTTTGATTTTGAATGTCGTCTGGGGTGTCCTATATGTCGAAAGACTTACGGCGGTGACGGTGTTGGCTCGTTGTATATGAAATTTGCCGGAACCATTATTGACGCCGTTAAAAAACAATATCCAGAGTTGAAGCTCTACGCCAACATCCATCTGGGTGGGGTGCATCAAAGTTTCGAGGCATTAAAATTCCTGGACACTTCTATCAATATCATGTGGGAAGACCTGCCTGGCCCTAAAAAACATCTTGAAGTTCCTTTTGCGTACGACTGGGAGGCTGAAGATACCGCTGTCACTTCTCAAACGTTGAATATGGTTAGGCGGATGTGTGAATTGCGCGGAGCCGATGAGGATGTGGCCTTTATAGTAAAAGGCTTTCCTAATCATTGGGGCGGTTGCGATCCTATGCTTTTAGAAGATTTTGACTTAAAAGTTCTCGCCAATGTGTATCAGGAAAAATGGGACGCCGCTGAGCACTATTGCGAAAAACGGTTACCTGATGCTTTGCAGGTTTTTCGGATTATTGCCGATTCGCCAGCTCGCGAGAAAACGGTTCTCCTATTGGTAGAACACGGATTGTGGGAATATCAGCGGTATTATCCCGCCATGCTCATTCTTGAAGCGATCAAGAACCCATTCCGCGATCCTGATGAGGTGATATACGCCGCGAAAAGTTATAAAAATACTTAAAAGGAGGGCAATACATAATAAAAACGGACAAGTAGCTAACGCAACAACAGTCAAATACAAAGAACGGTTGAACCATCAGTTAAGAAAGGAGGGCCGGCTGGCATGTATGCTGTGTTAGGGTGAAAGTTAAAAGTAAACCGTCGATTACCGAAGGTTAAATCCGAGCAACAAGTGAACTCAACTCCAAGGAACAGAAAATGAAAACTACACTATTGACCATCATCGCCATCCTGGCGACCGCGTCCCTGACCATGGCTGGCATGACCTCCTGGAATTTCGATGATGGCACCGCTCAGGGGTGGTATTCCAGCGCGGCGGGCACGTTGTCCATTGACGGCACCCCGGGAAGTTATTACCTCACGGTCACCGGTGATGCCTTTACTTCCGCCACCAATCAGCCGATGGTGGATCTCAGTTACGTGGTCGGGGCAGGCGATTACCTGAAGTTTGACTACAAGGCGGCGGACTATACGGCTCTCAGTGTCGTTGTGGTCACGGAGCCCCTCAGCTCTTATGCCATTCCCCAAATGTATGAATGGAGCCTGAACAATCAGATTCCCTTTTCTTCCTTCGGCGTGAACCCGGGCGACACGATCACAAAGCTTGGCTTTTACGCCTATGCACCGGGATATTACGGGACTCGCGCCATTTCCATTGACAACATTGCCATCGTCCCCGTCCCCGAGCCGGCGAGCCTGGGGCTGCTGGCGCTGAGCGGGCTGGCAATGCTGCTTCGCCGCCGGCGCTGAGCGGCAACGGCCCAAGACGAGTGGTTCGGGGGGGGGGCGTCTGACACGTCCGACACGTCGGATATGTCAGACATAATAGCCCCCCCCCAGGGAACCATCAGCCACACAGAAAGCACCTCCTATGAAACACTTCACCCTAATCGAACTGCTGGTGGTCATTGCCATCATAGGCATTTTGGCGGCCATGCTGTTGTCGGCGCGGGGCAAGGCGCGGGGCCAGGCCAAGGCCGCCAGTTGCCTGTCCAACCTCAAGCAGGTCGGCATCGGCATCATCAACTATGCCGACGAACAGGGGAACGTCATGCCGCCCAACTACGCCAATTCCAGTGGGTGGTTTGACGGGGCCGCTCCGGTTTCACTAACTCGGGCCGGCGGGCCGAACGGCCTGGGCTACCTGATCACCGCCAGCGGGTATCTTGGCTCGCAGGCCGACGATCCCACCGGCACGGCGCGGCCGTTGGTTCTCCGTTGCCCGGAGAAGGTGTCGGCCGACTTCTTCGATGCGTATCCGAACTGGTGCAGTTACGCGCTCCAAAACATTCAGCAACAAGCGGGCATCAGCCTGTTGCCGGACCGATTTTCGCCCAAATCAGGAATCGCCCTGGCGGTTGACGCCGAGCAGTTCTGGAATCAGGCGCCGGCCCATGGCAACAACGCCAACGTCTTGTGGGCCGACGCGCATGCTACCGGCGAACCGTACAAGCCGCCGCCCTTCCCGGGCTGGCCTTACGGCGGCTGGCCGAGCTGGTTCGACCGGGAGCTGCGGTGCCCATGATCGCAACGATGTACTATTCGCAAAACCATTTTCCGAAAAATTTCCATGAATAAATTCTACTGCAATGTGTGGGCTCCTGTTATCATGGCAGTTGCCATGTGCGGTTGCTCCCCCGAAAAGTCGGGAAAGCTCTCCCCGCCTTCCCCCGCGTTGGTAAAGCCGATCATCGCGGAAGTTGCCGGCCCGCCGCGAGAACGGGTTCAATGCACCTTGGCGCCGGGTGAAACCGACTTCGCCGCCGGCCCCAAACCCCAAACCTATACGCTGACCCTGGCCAATCAGTCGGCAACGCCGCTTGAAAACGTTACGGTCGAGGCAGGCGTGACCGATGCGGTGACGGGAAAATCAATTCTCCAGATCAGCCGAAAACTTACCCTGCCCGGCGGCGGCAAGCAGCAGCGGATGGCCTTCACTCCCGAGATGCGGTTCGGCCAGTTCGTCAATATCGAATGGAAGGTCTCCGATGCCGCCGGGCCGATTCCCCAGGCCTCGGGGCGGGCCGCCCAATGCACGCGCCTGTTCCAGGATGCCTCGCCGAATCCCGACCAGCCCGCCGAGGGCAGGTATCTTTACCGATGGTCGCCCAACGGCGGCGTGTTATGGGGGCTGCCGTACCAGCGCGCCGTTGAAACGGGGGCGACATGGATGCGCGAGGTGGAGCTTTTCTGGAGCAAATGTGAGCCCAAGCCGGGAAAATATGATTTTACCCCTTACCTGGAGACGCTGGCGGAGAAGGAAAAATGCTCGATGGAGGTGGTGTTTGACAACTACCTTTACGGCAATCCAACCTTCTATCGCCCGGAGAGCCTTGAGTTCGCCCTGAAATACGGTTGGTTTAACCGGCAGCTGGCCAAGGCGGCGGGTAATCGCCTCCGCCAATATGAGTTAAGCAATGAAACCAACGGCGTGGAAAAATACGCTTACACGGAACAGGCGCGCCATGGCGCCGCCGGCATTCGGAGCGCCAATGCCGCTGCCCGGATCGCCAATGCCGGAACGGCAGGCGTTGACTTCGGCTTTCTGCGGATGCAGGCCAACCGCGGGTTGTTCGAGTATCTCGATGAGGTGGTGACGCATCCTTACGCCTCTGAAGGGCCGGAGGTGTTCGGCCTGTGGGAGCAGTATGGCGCAGTCGATAAATGGATCGACGAGCTTGGCGGCATGAAGTCGCACTACACGACGGAGTGGGGCTATCATCACACCAACGTCAATCAGGATGATCGGGCCAAGTGGATTGTGAGACATTTTGCGATCGCCACGGCCGCGGGGCTTGCCAGGGTGGGGCTGTTCGCCTGGGACAATCACTTCGGCATCCACGACAATGGCCGCCCATATCCTGCCGCGGCGGCGGTAAACGCCTATTGTGTCCTGACGCGCGGAGCTCAATTCGCCGGCTGGTTGCGGCGGGATGACAGCGCGTGGGCGGCCGTTTTTGAACGGGGCGGCGTGCCCTTGCTGATGGCCTGGTCGCCCAAGGACCAGCCGGCGACGCTGGCGCTGGACTGTCCGGCGGCCGGTGTTGTTGTGCGGGATATTTATGGGAATCCATTGCCGGCCAGCGGTGGCAACGGCAGGCTGAGCCTGGCCGTTGACGGTCACCCCGTTTATGTTCAGGGCATTCCGTTAAGCATTTTGCAGGCGGTGCGGCGGAATGCCGCTACCGAGGCGACCGTCCGTTACCAGCGTGTTCTGGACGGGTCTTCCCTCAAGAACAGGCAGCCGTGGGCGGCGCTGGCAAAACAGGACTCTCCGTCCGCCGAGGCGCTCAGAAACGCCCTCATGTCATGGCAGGGCGGGCCGGTGACGATTTCCTATGCCGATCAAGCGGTGATCGCCCAGACCTTGAGACGGGCGATCCTGGCCGCCAGGACACCGCCGGCCGGGGCGGCGGCAACGGGCAAACCTACCAAACCGGCCACCGGCGGCGCAACCTGGGATAAGTGGCAGACGCTGCTGCGCCAGTCGGTCGCTCAAGACGTTGATATTCCGTCGCTTCGCTGGATAATCGCCGTCTGGCAGCGCACGCACGACGAAGCGGCGATGCACCGGGAGGATCGCAACACGAACTATGCCGCCGGGTTGGAGGCGCTGGACGAAGTCTTTGACCATCTCTGCCGCGTTTTTGCCCAAACGGGGCATCGCGTGTTCTTCCCGATCTGGCCGTACCTGCACGCCACTCCGGCCGACAGCGATACAGGCATCGAGCGTTTTGTCTTTACACCCGGCAAACCAACGCCGGTCAAGGTGCGCTTGAAATCGTATGCGGCCACGCCGTATGAGGTCCGAGTCCATCTTGACTTGCCGACGGGCTGGCAGTGTCAGCCCGCCAGTTGGAAGGGGCCAATTAAACCAGGCCAGCAGATTGACACGGAGTTTCAAGTAACTCCAAGCTTGACGAAGGCCAGCCAATTCTTCGCCGTCCTGTCGGTCAAGGATAAGCCGCTGGTGACGATCCCGTACGACAATTTTGAAATCCAACTCCCGCTGGACATCAGGGCCGGGGTGTCGGGAGCAATCCTGCCGGGCGCGCCATTGCCGCTGACGCTGATTAACCGTCAGAGCAAGGCGATCTCCGGCAAGCTGCGGATACTGCCAGGCGTCGATCTGCCGCCGCTGGCCGTGGCGGCCGTGGAGAACCTTCAGCCCGGTGAAAGCCGGACACTCAACCTGCAGTTTCCGAACACCCTGGTTCCGCCGACGTTCAATGAGTGGAACCTGGTTGTGAACATGACCGTCGGCGACGACGAGGTAACCCAGCCACTGACGGTCGATTTTGACTGTGCGGTGAAGGCCGCCAAGCCGCCCAAAATCGATGGCGAGCTCTCCGAATGGATCGCCGCCGCTCCGCTGCATCTGGACCAGGAGGCGTACTCCGACGGCAGTTTCGGCGGAAACTGGAGCAAGGATGACCTCTCGGCGGTTGTCTACACGATGTGGGACAGCAGCCACTTCTATTTCGCCGCGAAGGTCCGCGATCAGACCTTTCAGCAGGAGTTAAGCGGCCTGGGCGTATGGAAGCAGGACAGCATCCAGATCGCGCTGTCGGAGGACGAAAAGAAGATGAAAGAATTCTCGCTGGCGTTGCCCCCTAAAGGGCCGCAGGTTTGGTACATGGACGATGATTTTTCCGATAACAACGCCGGTAAAAAGGTTGGCACCGCATCCCTGGCGGTAAAACTGCTGCCGGGCATGGCCATCTATGAGTGTGCGATTCCCTGGGTGGAAATTTTCGGACATGTTCCCGCCGAAACAACGCCACTGCGGTTTGACGTACTTATCAACGACGATGACGTGGTTGCCCCCAGGCGCTACATGTTCCGTTATGGCCGTGGGATCGTCTACACCAAGAAGGCGGCTGACCTGGGTTATCTGCGGCTGATCGGCCAGAACGCGAACGCTCCCGCTGCTCTTGATGACCAAGCAGGCCAAAATAAGAACGTGTTTTATGAAGACTTTGAAGAATATAAGGACGACGCCCTGCCGGATATGTGGCGGACGGTTTCCATGTATGGCCCGGTTCCGCAGTCCGTTGTTCGCGGCGGCGTTGGGCGCAACGGGTCCAAGGCGCTGGTGCTGAACAATACGGTGGGAAGCAAGCCGGGCGTGTTCCTTAATCTTGTCCGCATCCCCGGAAATTTACAGCCCGGGGAAAAGTATGAGCTTAGTGCATGGGTCAAGGGTTCAGGTGTAACAAATATCGGTATCGCATCAGACCTCGCAGGTGTTCAGGGATTCCAGTACACCACTCCGTGGAAGCCTTCGGATGAATGGCAAAAAGTATCTACAGAACTTTCCATACCGGCTTCCGGCGGA
The DNA here is from genome assembly GCA_903896595.1 of uncultured Lentisphaerota bacterium. Taxonomy (GTDB): domain Bacteria; phylum Verrucomicrobiota; class Lentisphaeria; order Oligosphaerales; family CAITYL01; genus CAITYL01. Next base: position 15,395 of record CAITYL010000317.1, on the reverse strand, counting down.
CGGTTGTACCTGGTGATTCGCAACGAAACGGTAATGACAAATCTGATTATTGACGACCTGCGGATCACCAAGCAATCAGTAAAATAATTATAAGGCGGTTCTGAAAAAATCGCGCGGCGCGCAAAAGATAAGAAGCCCATGAAATTCGGACTCAATATTGACTATCCGGTTGAAAAAATGGAACTCAACCGGAAACGCATGAAAGCGCGGAGTTCCTACCGCTACGTGGATCGCGTGCCGGTTGGCTTTTGCCTCGTGCCGCGTTACTTCACCCCCATTTTTCATATCCCGTACAACACGATTTTCAAAAGCGTCCAAGAGCATTATCACTGGCAGTTGCAGTTTCTGAAATACCGGATTGAGAACATTCCGGAAGATCTGCTCTGCACCGGCACCACGCTTTGGGTGGGCCCGTATTTCGACAACATCCTGGATGCCGCGGCGTTCGGAGCGGAGATCGCATGGCCGGAGGACGAGACGCTGCACAGCCGTCCCGTCATCACCAGTGTTGAACAGATGGAACGCCACCCGATGCCGGCGCCCGGCACCGGGCTTTGGAAACAGGCGATCGAATGGAGCCGGGAGATGCGTGAATTGGCGCGCAACACCCGGCTCACCTTCAACGGCGTCGAAGGACAGGTGAGGGTGAACAGTCCCGGTATCAGCGGTCTGAGTCCGCACATGATTGCCATCGACCTGGTCGGGGTGGAGTTCTATTACTGGCAGTCGGAATACCCGGAGGCCTGCCACCGCTTTCTGGGCCGAATCACCGACACGCTCATCGCGGCCCAGCGCCACTTCCTGAAACTCGACCATCAGGCTTGGAGCGGCATTGGCGGGGTCGCTGAAGACACCGCCACCGTGATGTCGCCGGCCATGTTCAAGGAGTTCTGCGTTCCTTACACGCGGCGGCTGTTCGACGCCTCGGCTTCCCGTGGTGTGCATATGTGCGGGCCGAGCGCGCACCTGCATCAGGCGTTGGTGGAGGATCTTCAGATCACGAGCCTGGATCTCTTCGGTTATGTCGTTGATCCCAAGGTGGCGGCCGAGAACCTCGGCGGCAAAGTTTTGCTGTGGGGCAATATCAGCCCCATGTTGATGCTGAATGGCACGAAGGCAGAGGTGAAGCAGGCGGCGCGGGCGGCGCTGGAGGCCATGGCACCGTGCGGCGGCCTGATGCTTGGCGATGGCGCCAACGTCTGCCCGGGGACGCCGGTCGAGAATCTGGCGGCCCTGACTGAAGCGGCCGTGGAATACGGCCGGCCGGCCGTGAACCCTCGCGGCGTATGAGGTGAATGCAAACCATGCAGGAATGTGACACAATGAAAATCAAACCATTGCCGCCCTTGACCGAAGCGCTGGGCATGTACGAGAAAGTTCGCCTGATCCGGCGCTACGAAGAACGGATTTACTACCTGTTCCTGGAAGGCGTCATGCCGGGAACGATCCACCAGTCCCACGGCCAGGAGGCGTGCGCCGTCGGCATGCTCAATCATCTGGGGGTTGAGGATTACATGACCAGCACCCACCGTCCGGCCGGGCATTGTCTGGCCAAGGGTGTCGATTTGAATGCGATGATGGCCGAGATGTTTGCCAAGACCACCGGCTGCTGCAAGGCATACGGCGGCGCGATGCACACCGGCGACCTGGCCGTCGGCGCGGTGCCGGCCATCGCCATTGTCGGGGGCGGCATGCCGCTGGCGGTCGGGATCGGCCTGTCCTGCAAGATGCGCAAAACGCAAAACGTGGTGGTCTGCTTTTTTGGTGACGGCGCCAGCAACGAAGGCGCGTTCCACGAATCGTTGAATGCCGCCAGCATCTGGGATCTGCCGGTGGTCTTCGCCTGTGAAAACAACCTTTACGGCGCCAGCACCCCCGTGGGCAAGGTGATGAAGGTCCTCAACGTCGCGGATCGCGCGGCGGCTTATGGCATGCCTGGCATGATTGTCGATGGCAACGATGTTTTCGCGGTGCAGGTGGCCGCGGATGAGGCGGTGGCGCGCGCCCGCGGCGGCGGCGGTCCGACGTTGGTCGAATTGAAAACCTACCGGATCGGCGGGCACTCCCGCAACGACGCCTGCGGCTACCGTCCGAAAGAGGAGGCCGCCAAGTGGCTGAAGCGCGAGCCGGTGAAAATCGCCCGTGAACGCATTTTGGAGACGTACCCCAAGGCGGCGGCCCAGTTGGACGACTGCGACCAGCGGGTGGAAGCGCAGCTCGATGCCGCCATTGCTTTTGCCAAGGCCTCGCCTGATCCCAAACCGGAAGACGGGCTCAAGCACGTTTATTTTGGAGGTAACTGATCATGGCTAAAATGTCCATTGCCGAGGCGCTGCGCAGCGCCATTGCCGAAGAGATGCGGCGCGACGAACGCATCTTTTGTATCGGCGAAGATATCGACATCGAGGGTGGTTTCGGTGGCGCGTTCACGGTCACCCTGGGATTGTCAAAGGAGTTCGGGCACGACCGTATCCTCGACACGCCGATTTCCGAGATCATGATCGCCGGGGCGGCGGTTGGCGCCGCCATGACCGGGATGCGCCCGATTGCCGATGTCCAGTACGGCGATTTCCTCTTTTGCATGATGGACCAACTGGTCAATCAGGCCGCCAAGATGACTTATATGTCGGGCGGCGCGGTCAAAGTTCCGATGGTCATGCGGGCGCCCATTGGCGCCACCACCCGCGGCGCCCAGCATGCCCAGAGTCTGGAAGGCTTTTTCACCAAAGTGCCGGGGCTGAAGGTGATTTGTCCGGCCACCGCCTACGATGCCAAGGGGATGTTGAAAACAGCGGTGCGCGACGACAGTCCGGTCTTGATGTTTGAGCATAAGTTGCTCTATGGCAGCAAGGGCAACCGGGCGGAAAAGGACGCCTTGAGCCCGATTGGCGAGGTGCCGGACGAGGATTACACCATTCCCTTCGGCGAAGCGGTGATCCGGCGTGAAGGCACCGATGTGACCGTGGTGGCGAACCTGCTCATGCAGTACAAGGCGCTGGAGGCGGCGAAGGTGCTGGAGGCGGAAGGAATCAGCGTCGAGGTCATTGACCCGCGCTCGCTGGTGCCGTTCGACTACGCCATGGTGGTCAAGTCGATTGCCAAGACCTCGCGCCTGGTCATCGTCGAGGAAGACACCAAGCGCAACGGCTGGGGCGCGGAGGTCGCCGCCACCATCGCCGAGACGGCGATTTATCATTTGGACGCGCCGATTGTCCGGGTCGCCACCTTTGACGTGCCCATCCCCTTTGCGCCCATCATGGAAAATTACGTGGTGCCCTCGGCGCAACGGATCGCCGATGAAATTCGCGCGTTAATGAAAAAATAACACACCCGTCCCACTGGGGACAGGGAGGCTGAAGCGTTTTAGGCTGTAGGCTATCGCCCTGGCCGGGATTATGTATCTCCACCATGAAGGACATGAAGATCATGAAGAAGGGAAGCTTAAAATCAGGGGTTTTGGGTTGGCGTCATGCCTCCCCCAAAAAACCTTCATAACCTTCATGCGCTTCATGGTGAATAAACCAGACGGCATGCTCTTGTAGCAAAGCGATTGCATCGCGCTCTTCCGACCCTGACGTTTTCGAGCTGGCGGGCGGCAAGCCCTTTGCCACAGAAATTAACCGCGAAAGAACGCTAAGGACCGCGAAAGGAAAACCGTAAGCCAAGTCATTTCCGCTTTCTTAATTTCAGCTTTTGATTGTTGACCCGTCACTGACGTTCCGGGCTCGGATATTTTTCACGTATCACGTATCACGCATCACGTATCACGCCCCCCATCCCCCGCCGGAAAAAGGTGGTTTTGCAAGAACCTCAATAACTTAGGAGAATAAGACGATGTCGTTCGTGCCCATGACAACCTTGATGCGCCACGCGCAGGACCATCACTACGCCGTTGGCTACTTTGAAGCCTGGAATGTGGAATCGTTGCTGGCGGTGGTGGATGCGGCGGAAGACCTCAACTCCCCGATCATCATCGGCTTTTCCGGCATGTTCGTGGACAATCCGGCGCGGCGCCGTCCGGAGGATATCTACCATTACGGGGCACTGGGAAAAAGGGTGGCGGAACGTGCCAAGGTGCCGGTGGCCCTGTTGTTGAACGAGGCGGATCATCTGCCGATTCTAGTGAACGGGCTCAAGGCGGGCTTCAACGCGGTGATGTATGTCAAGGAGCATGCCACCCTTGAGCACTTGGTCGAGGTCAATCAATATCTGGTGCAAACCGCGCACTACTGCGAGGCGGCGGTCGAGGCGGAGCTCGGCGAATTGCCGACGGCGGACGTTGCCACGGGAAAAATGAGCAGCGGCTCGCTCACCGACCCGGACCAGGCCGCATGGTTTGTCAAGGAGACCGGGGTTGACGCCTTGGCGGTTGCCATCGGCAACGTACACTTGCTTGAAGGTGCGAAGTCCGGGGTGGATTTCAAGCTGCTCCAGGAATTGCGCCGGAAAGTGCCCGTGCCCCTGGTGCTGCATGGCGGCACCGGAGTGGCGCCGGCGGACTTCGCCAAGGTGATTGACTTGGGGATCGCCAAGGTCAATGTCGGCACCGTGCTCAAGCGCGTCTTCATCAACACGCTGAAGCAACAGTTGGGCGCCGATGTCTCCAAGGTGGATCCGCACGACTTGGTCGGCCGGGGCGGCCCCGCGGATGTGCTGATGGCGGCACGGGAGGCCATGAGTCGGGAAGTCGCCGGCTTCCTTCGGCTGTTCCGCAGTGAAAACCAAGCGTTCAAGGTGTAACCATGGCGACCCGAATCATCATGCCCGCAGGCGGACAGACGACCGATGAGGTGGTGCTGCGGCACTGGCATAAACAGGTCGGCGACGCCGTCGTGCAAGGCGACATCCTCTTCGATGTCGAAACCGACAAGGCGGTGCTGGAGATTGAAAGCTGCGCCAGCGGGGTGTTGCTGACCCGCTATTACGAGGAGGGCGCGAGCGTGCCGGCCAAGGCGCTGGTCGCCTGGGTCGGGGCGGCGGGGGAAGCCGTTCCAGCCGCTGACGCGCCCCCGGCGCCAGCGCCGGCGGCCGCTTCCGCCGAAGACGAATATCGCCCGATTTTAGTCAAACCGGACGCGGCCGTGGAACCTCCGGCCCGTGGCAAAGTCACGGCGTCTCCGGCGGCGCGAGTGCTGGCGCGCGAGCATGCCGTCCCCTTGACGGCGGTGGTGGCGAGGGGGGCAACGTTGCCGTTGAAACGCGCGGCGGTGGCGGCGTTCATCGCCCAGGATAACACCGTGGACGCTATCGAGATTCCGGTGACTAAGATGCGGCGGACGATCGCCCAACGGCTGCTGGAAAGCGTGACGACCATTCCTGTGTTCACGGCCGAAATTGAGGTGGAGATGGGCCGTGCCATGGACGTGCGGAAAACGCTCGGTTCCGTGTCCAAAGTCAGTTTCAACGATCTGATCATGTCGGCGGTTTGCCGCGCCATTACGGACTACCCCGTAATCAATTCAAGCTGGCGCGGGGACACGATCCGGCAGTACCGCAAGGTCAATTTCGGCTTGGCGGTAAGCCTGCCTCAGGGCTTGGTGGTGCCGGTGGTCCGCGATGCCGGAAATCGCTCACTGTTCGAACTGGCGGTCGCTAATGCAAACAATATTGAACAAGCAAAGAGCGGCAAGAACATCGGCGAATTGATCTCTGGTGGCACCATTACCCTGTCGAATTTGGGGGGCTTTGGGGTCAAGCGCTTCACCGCCATCATCAATCCGCCGGAAGCGTGTATCCTGGCTGTCGGGGCGATTCGCGCCGACCGGCAAATGAGCATTACGGGGAGCTTCGATCATCGCATCATTGACGGCGCGGCGGGCGCCGGCTTCCTGCATAAGCTGAAAAGTTATTTGGAAGCGCCGGAATTGCTGCTGTTACAAGGGAAATAAGGGTATGAGCGAGGAACGTTATGATCTGGCCATCATGGGCGGTGGCCCGGGTGGCTATGCCGCGGCGGTGATGGCGGCACGGCACGGCTTGAAAGTCGTGCTGTTCGAAGCGAAACGGCTGGGCGGAACCTGCCTGAATGTGGGCTGCATCCCGACCAAATATCTGCTGCACAAGGCGGCTTTGATCGCCGAGATCCGTCAGCAAACGGCAGCGGGCGTTTTCAAGGACGCCGGGTTGTTCAGCTGGAAAAAGGTGATCGCCGGCAAAGACGAGGTGGTCCGGAAATTGACCCATGGCATTGACGGTTTGCTCGCCAGCCATCAGGTGCAGGTGGTCAACGCCGCCGCCACGCTGACCGCTCCGGGTGAGGTGACTGCCGCCAATAGAACCTACAAGGTGAAAGATGTCATCATCGCCACCGGCTCGGCCAATGCCTCGTTGCCGGTGCCCGGCTCGGCTGGCGCGGATATTCTGGACAGCACAGCCCTGTTGCAGTTAGAGCGCGTGCCCGCTTCACTAACCATCATCGGCGGCGGGGTGATCGGCTTGGAGTTCGCCTCGATCTTCGCCGCAGTGGGTTCCAAGGTGACGGTGGTGGAAATGCTGAATGCGTTGTTGCCCGGCGAAGACCGTGAAGCGGTTGGGGTGTTGGAACGCGAACTCAAGCGCGCCAAGATCACATTCCAACTCGGCCGCGCCGTCAAGGGCATCTCCGGTACGATGGTGACCCTGGCCGATGGCACAACCATCACGGCGGAGAAAATCCTGGTTGCCATCGGGCGCCAGCCGGTGCTTGCCGGAATTGATGCCGCCAAGCTGGGCCTGCGCCTGACCAAGCCGGGCCACCTCCAGGTTGACTCTCACCAGGAGACGAATCTACCGCACGTCTACGCCATTGGCGACGTCGCCGGCGGCTGGCAACTGGCGCATGCGGCCTATGCCGAAGCGGAAATCGCCATGGCTCAGATCTTGGGGAAGCCGTGCGCGGTTCAACTGGAGTTGATGCCACGCTGCATTTACAGCCTGCCGCAACTGGCGGCGGTTGGGTTGACCGAGGAACAGGTGCGGGAACGCCAGATCGCCTACCAGCGCGGCGTCTTTCCGCTGGCCGCCAGTGGCAAGGCGCTGGCCGACGAGGCCGGGACGGGCATGATCAAGGTCTTGTCCGCCGCCAGCGACGGCCGCATCCTTGGCGTGCATGCCGTTGGCGCCCAAGCCGCAGAATGGCTTGCGCCGGCGTTGACCCTGATGAACATGAAGGGCACGGTTGCGGACCTCGCAACGATGATTTTTCCGCACCCAACCTGTTCGGAAGCCTTCAAGGAAGCCGCGCTGGCCGGTGAGAACGCCAGTCTGCATCTGCCGCGACCAGCGAAAGGAGCACGCTCATGTTAACCCTTGCTGAACTTGGCCACGCGAAACAGCGGGCGTTGGGATTCTACCAACAGGCGGGAATCGTTCTGACCGCGGCGGAGAAGGACGCGATTGAGGTGGCGGATTTTGGGTTGAGTGACTTGGACGCGATCGGTTTGGAAGTGCTGACTTATGTCAACACGGCCAGGGTCTGCGCTAAAGAATTGGTGCTGTTTCCGGGGCAGACTTGTCCGGAGCACCGTCATCCCACCCGCAATGGCGTTCCCGGCAAAGAGGAAACATTCCGCTGCCGTTGGGGCAAAGTTTATCTTTACGTGGCTGGTGCGGCCAATGCCACCCCTCACTTGCAGGGGTTGGATAAATATGCCGCGCATTTGGTCGCGGCCCATGAAATTGTGCTTCTGCCCGGCGAACAATACACCTTGATGCCGGACACGCTGCACTGGTTCCGCGGCGGCGCCGAGGGCGCGGTGGTGTCGGAATTTTCGACCCGTTCGACCGATGAGGCGGATCTTTTCACCGATCCCGCGATCAACCGTTTCACCAAAGTGGCAGAGGGCGAGGTGGGGGCATGAGCAAGGTGGTTTGTGTCGGCATCATCTGCGCCGATGTGCTGGTTTATCCGGTCAACCGGCTGCCGGACGCTGGCAAGCTGGGATTGATCGACGGGCTTGAGCTTCAGCTTGGCGGCTGTGCGGCCAACGCGGCGGTGGCCCTGGCCAAACTCGGGGTGGACACCAATATCGCGGCGAAAGTGGGCTGCGACGAGCTGGGCGCGATGCTTGGCAAGGTAATGGCCGAGGCCGGTGTCAACACGCAGGCCTTGCGGGTCACTAGCGCCGTGCAAAGCTCCGCCAGCGTGGTGACGATCGGGTCGGATGGCGAGCGCACCGTGCTGCACTGCCTGGGTGCGAATGCGAGTTTTTCTCCCCGTGATGTGGATGTGGATCTGATCCAGCCGGGCGATACCGTCTTGCTGGCCGGCACCTTTTTGATGCCCCAGTTCGAGGGGGCCGCGCTGGCGGATTTTCTGGCCCAGGCCAAGACGAAGGGCGCGACCTGTTGCCTGGACACCGCCTGGGATTCGACCGGTCGCTGGCTCGCCCGGATTGACGGGATTTTTTCCCATTTGGAGTGGTTTATGCCCAGTCTGGATGAGGCGCGGGCGATGGCGAAGCGCGACGATCCCGTGGCGATGGCCGCCGTTTTTCAGGGTCTCGGCGTGCCCAATGTGGTGATCAAGCTGGGCGGCCATGGTTGTTTGGTGGCGGTCAAGGATAAAACACCGTTTATCGTTCCCGCTCTGCCGGGAACGGCGGTGGTTGACACCTCCGGCGCCGGCGACGCGTTCTGCGCCGGGTTCATTGCCGGTTTGACCAAGGGCTATTCTCCCGCTGAATGCGCCCGGCTCGGCAACTGCGTCGCCGCGTTGTGCATCGGCGCCGTCGGCACCACCACGGGCATTTCCGGCTGGGCCGCTGCCAAGGCATTGTTTGACTCTACTTTGTTCGATTGAAAATCGTCGTCGTACTCGTCCTCGTCGTCGAATCGAGTACGAAGGACGACAACGAGTACGACGGTGTCACAGCGATACCGCACATCAGGTAGACTAAAATGAACGTAAAAGAACAAAAGATCGCCGACACTATCGCGGGTTTCATGCGCCGCTTGTACGAGCGCGGCCTGACCACCACCTCTGGCGGCAACATTTCGGCCAAGCTAGACCAGGTGGTATTGATGACGCCGGGGAGTACCGATAAAGCGGTCATGCAAGGGTGCGACATCGGGCGCATGAGTTTGGATGGCGACTTGCTTGACCCGGGATTCAAGCCGACCTGCGAAGCCGGCATGCACCTGGCGATTTACCGGGCGCGCCCTGATGTGCTGGCCGTGGTTCATGCCCACCCGGTGACCGCCAGCGCCTTTGCGGCGGCGGCCTGCCCGATTTCGAGCACACTGCTCGCCGAATCCTATGTCGTCTTGGGTGACATTGCCAAAGTACCGTATCACCTTCAGGGTGGCACGGCCCTGGCCGAAGCGGTGGCCCTGGCGGCAAAACGCCACAACTGCATGCTGATGCAAAACCACGGAGCGCTTGCACTCGGGAAAAACCTCCTGCACGCCTTTGACCGCCTAGAGGTGCTGGAGAACGCGGCGAAAACCACGCTGATCTGCGACCATCTGCTGAAGGCCGCGGTGGCTCATCTGACCGGCGCCCAAATTGAGGAACTGCATTGTCACAAATGACGTTTGTGGTAACGGATGCATGACTGTTGTTGGGGCCACCCTTTTGAAAAAGGGTGCTCCCCAAGCCCCTTCCTAAAACTTTTGGTGCCCTTTTGCGGATTTCGCAGGCCGCTCCTGTGCAATAGACCACGATTGGGGCAGCAGAGGCGGCCTGCGGAATCCGCAAAAAGAGACAAAAAGGTTTGACGGAGGGTTTGGGAACCGCCTTTCCTCAAAAGGGGGTTCCCAACCGGCATCATTGAGGAACACAAAGATCACGGAGAAGGGAAATCGCCATGATGAAGTCACGGGAACGTTTGCTGACCGCGTTGCACAATCAGCGCCCCGACCGCCTGCCCTGCCAGATTCACGCCTGGCTGGACTATCATCTGAAAACCGTAATGGGGGGGTGCAGCTTATTCGAGGCCAACCGCCGTTGCGGTTTCGATCACGTCTCGTATCTGTGTCCGAAGTATGAATTTTCCGCGAAGGACCAAGCCCGGTGGCAGGTGAACCGTCAGGAGTTCGCGGCCGACGCCGAGGGGAATCGGGCGTGGTCTGAAGTCATCACCACCCCCGAAGGAAACCTCACGCAAACCGGCGCCAACAATGCTTACACGGCGTGGAATATCCAGCATTTGATCCGGAGCGAGCGCGATTTTGAATTGTGGGACCGGTATTGCCCGGTGCCGGTGCGGGTGGATCAAAGTGGCCTGGTCGCCGATAAAGAGTTTATCAAAGACGACGGCATCATCCGGACCTTTCCGTTTTCTCCGGGTCAAGGCAGCCCGTGGCAAAGCCTGTGTTGTTTGATGGGGACCCAGGAGGCGATCATGGCGGCCTTGGACACGCCCGAGTGGATGCACCACATGCTGGGCCGAATTCTCGCCAAGACGCTGCACGTGGCGGGCATGATTGGACACAGCGCCGCCGATGTGATCGAAGTCGGGGGCGGAGCGGGATCGAGCACGGTGATTTCCCCGGCGATGTTCACGGAATTTTGTTTGCCTTATGACCGGCAACAGTGCGACGCTTTTCATGCCATCGGCTTGAAGGTGTCTTATCATCTGTGCGGCGGGGTGATGCCGATGCTGGAGTTGGTCAAGGCCACGGGCGCCGACGGCCTGGAAACCATGACGCCCCCGTCCATGGGCGGTAATTGCGATTTGCGCGAGGCGTCGCGCCGGGTTGGCGACGCCCTATTTTTTATCGGCGGTTTCGATCAAAACGCCGGCTTGGAGCGCGGCACGCCGGAAGTCATTCGCAAGCAAGTTTTCGACTGCTTCGAGGCGACCAAGGATCACGCGGGCTATATCTTGGCGCCATCGGACCAGTTTTTCATCGGCAGCGAGGCCAATTTACGCCTGCTGGCCGCCACCTGCGCCGAATGCCGCTACTAGCCTGATTTTCACCATGAAGAACATGAAGAGCACGAAGAATTGAAGGGCGTTGAGAAGATATGGCGCATAGATGTGGTTTCCAGAAGTGCCCAATTTTTCTGATTTCTTCGTGATTTCGTGTCTTCGTGTGAGATCTTATTCCAATCACACTTCAACTTGATTCCAAAATTAACCGCAAAGATCGCAGAGATCGCAAAGACAAAACAATCTAAAAATGAGCAATTGATCTTTGTGATCTTTGCGTTCTTTGTGGTAGAATAAAGATCCATTTAAACGTTAATGTGGAATTACCTGCTGGCTACGGCTGGCCGGCCCGGCAGCCAAAGATCCGCGGCCAGCGCCGGGCCAGCTTGCCGGTGAGATCGCCAATCAATTCCCGGCCTTCCCCGCACCCCAGGGCCAGGGCCGCCACGCCATATACGGCATAGCCGACCACCAGCGGCACCGCCACCACCGCCACCCGGTGCTGAAGGCCTGCCGCCGCCCAGTCGCAGGACAGCCACCGCCGCGCCATCCAGGCGACTGCCGCCGCCGCCGCGGCCGCCAGCGCCATGCGCACCACCGCGGGCCGGATTTTCCCCCACACGTCCAGCCCGGTCTGCCGCCGGAACAGCACCAGCAGCGTCACCAGATTGACCACCGCCGCGAGGGTGGTGCTCAGCGCCAGACCGCCCTGGCGCAACCACCACATCAGCGACAGGTTCAGCACCAAATTGAGCCCCAGGCAGACCCAGGCCACGCGTACCGGCGTCCGCGTGTCCTGCCGCGCATAAAAGCCGGTGGCCAGCGGTTTCACCAGCGAGAAAAACGGAATGCCGGGCAGGTAAAACATCAGGGCCAGCAGCGTCGCAGCCACGCTGGCGTCGGTGAAACTGCCGCGCTGGAAAAACAGCCGGACCAGCGGGTCCGCCAGCACCATCATCAGCACGGTCATCGGCAAACACAAAAACAGCACTTTGCGCAGGGCGTGGCTGAGCTGTTCCAGCAGCCCCTCCTGGTCACCGCGCGCCCAGGCCCGGGACATCGCCGGCAGCGCCACCACGCTCGAAGCCACGCCGAACAGCCCCACCGGCAGGTAAACGATCCGCTGACTGTAGTAAAGCGCGGACACCGCGCCGCCGCCCAGCAGCGCCGCCCAGAAGCGGTCCAGAACCGCGTTGAACTGGATCATGCCCGTGCCCAGCAGCATCGGCGTCATCAGCACGGCCATGCGCCGGACCTCGGGCGCGCGAAAGTCCGGCAAAAAGCGAAAGGCGAGCCCCTCGCGGCGGCGCGCCACCCACACGTGGCAGCCCACATGCAGCACCCCGGCCGCCAGCACGGCCGGCACCAGCAGCCACACCCCGCGGTCCGCCCCGCCCCGGGGGCACCACCACCAGGCCGCCGCCGAGCCGGCCATCAGCAACAGATTGAGCAGCAGCGGCGTCAGCGAGGTGACGGCAAACCGGTGGAACGTGTTCAGCACCCCCGCCAGCGCCACCGCCAGGCAGATCAGCGGCGCATAAGGCATGAACAGCGCGGTGAGCAGCAGAATCCGGCGCGGGTACTCCTGGGTGACCCAGGGGTACGCCGCCAGGCAGCCCAGCATCACCAGCAGCGTCGCCGCCCCCAGCACCACGGCCAGCACCGACACCACCCGGCAGGCGGCCCGCCACGCCGCTTCCTTGCCCTCGCGCTCCAATTTATCGGAAAATACCGGCACAAACGCGCCGGTAAAGGCGCCTTCGCCGAACAGTGCCCGGAACAGGTTGGGCACCATGAAGGCGAAAGCAAAGGCATCCATCGCCACGCCGGTGCCCCAGACAAAGGCAAACAGCACGTCCCGGGCCAATCCCAGCACCCGGCTGAACAGCACACCGCCGCTCACCACCAGCATGGACCGGCTATGGGAACGGGTGTCGTCGCTCATGCGGCAAGGCTCAAAAATTGGAACGTCCAACGTTCAACATCGAACATCCAACATGGAAGAAAAAACCGCCGCATCTCTCTCGTGCTCTCGCTTTGAACGTTGAATGTTCAATATTTTTTGCCGATGCCTTTCAACGGTAAGCGGTGCACCATAATGCCGCCACCACGATCAGGCCAGCCCGCCGGTTTTCCGGGGGCTGGCATTCCTGTTGGTTGGCTCCGCAACCCAATTTTACCGCCCAGGGCCGGCCACATAACGCAGGATCAGCGGGGCCGAGCGCGGGGTCGCCACTTCGATCTGGCCCAGAGCCGGCGTTTTCAGGGCGGCCGGCGAAAACGTCAGGTCCACAATGGCCCCATGCTCCGCGGGCCGGACCACGGCCTGCACCCCGGGCGGGGTTGTGAACCGGAGTTCTTCAACCGTGACGTCCTGCTCCGCCGTGTCGCGGAACGACAGTTCAACCGGCCGCGTCACCGGCGCCGCCGACCCGGTCGGCAACGTCAAAACCGGCGGCAGGCCAAACAGTTCGGGGCCGACCCGGCCGCGCACCGTGAGTCGTTCCTCCGGCAGGCCGGCCGGCACCGCCACCGGCAGCCGCACCTCCACGTTAAACGGTCCCAGGGGCAGGGGGGGCGCCCCGGTCACCTCCAGCCGGTACAGGCCGGCCTTGCCGGCCGGGAGCAGGCGCGCCGTCACCCCCGGCGCCGTCGTTACCGGCACTCCCGGCTGGGCCGGGACGCCGCCGATCGGTCGTGCCTCAATCTCGAACTCGGCTCGCCACGGCACGTCGCGTGACCGGAGAATGCCCACATACTGGTCATGGCGCGGGGCCACGGCAAACGGCCGCCGCACCTCGCCGGCAAAGCGCAGGGTGACCGGCGCCTGGGGCGGCGCGAAGACCACCGTCGCCCCACGCTCGAACCGGCCGTCCGGCAGTTTCCCGGCATCCAGTTCGATCACGACCGTCGTGCGGCCGCCGGCCGGGACCGGCTCGCGCGCATACCCCGCCACCGCCGAACAGGAACAGCCCGCCCGCACCTGCTGAATGGTAATCGGCGCCGGACCGTCATTGACCAGCGTGAACGTCAACCGGTTGGGCGTGCCCGTCGGCTGCAACACCCCCATTTGCAGGATGCCGGCCGGCTCGACCCGGACGGTGTCCGCAACCGCGGACTTGGCGGCAACATCGGGGGCACCCGGGCCGCCGGCCCGGACCACCACCGCCAGTCCCGGCAACACCAGGCCCATCAAGATGGCCACAGAGATGCGCATGCCCATAACATAAGGTCTGGCCGTTCCCCGTGACACCCTGGGCGGCAACGGGTGCATGGCAGTTTTGTTGGATGATGTTGGGGCCACCCTTTTGAAAAAGGGTGCTCCCCCCGCGCTCCGCGCTTCGCAGTCCCGGCTCCGCCGGGTCGTTCACATGTTCACTCTGCAACCCCCTTCCCAAAACTTTTGTTTCATTTTGCGGATTCCGCAGGCCGCTTCAGCGCAACAGGCCACGATTGGGGCAACAGGGGCGGCCTGCGGAATCCGCAAAAAGGCACAAACAGGTTTGACGGAGGGTTTGGGAACCGCCTTTCCTCAAAAGGGGGTTCCCAACCGGCACACTCGTCATTACAATCATGGCCGGTTTTGTTTTTACCGGCGGGCCCAGCGCAGTTTGGCGCATTTGGCACGGGGATTGTCGTGGCATTCCTGGGCCGTGGCCCGGATCGGGTCGCGGCCCTGGTCCGCATAGATTCCCGCGTCGACTCCGGTCTGGAAGGCGCGCGCCACCCGGTCATCTTCACCGGAATGGAAGGTGAGGATCGCCACCCGGCCCTGGGGCTTCAGGCAGAGCGGCAGGTTCCGCAAAAACTGGTCCAGCGCCGAAAACTCGTCATTGACCGCAATGCGGATGGCCTGAAAGCATCGGCGGATCGCGCGCTTGATCGCGTCCTCGGAATGCGCCGGCGAAACCGGCGGCAGGGCGTTTCGGATCGTTTCCGCCAGTGCCGTGGTGGTGGTGAGTCCAGCCCGGGCGTGACAAATGGCCTTCGCGATCACGCGGGCATGGGGCTCATCCGAATGGTTCCACAGCAGTTCCGCGAGCTGCGGTTCGGAAACCGTCTGGAGAAACGCTGACGCCGGCTGCCCGCGGGTGGGGTTAAACCGGAGGTCGAGCGGCCCCGCGGCCTTGAACGTAAAGCCACGGGCCGGATCATCCAACTGCATGGACGAGACGCCCAGATCCGCCAAAATGAAATCAAACCCGCCCCCGGCGTCCGCGAGCAGCTTGGGAATGCCGGCAAAATTAAGGCGCCGGACGATGAGCGCGTGTTCATCGAACCCCAAGCCGCGGAGCCGCGCCTCGGTGCGCACGATCTCGATCGGGTCCGCGTCGATCCCGAACAACCGGCCGCCCGGCGTGACGCGCCCGAGCAGTTCCCGGGCATGTCCGCCGAACCCCAGCGTCGCGTCCAAGCCGGTTTGGCCGGGCTGGGGATCCAGCACCGTGAGAATCTCCTGCACGCAAATGGAGCGGTGCGAACCGGCGGGCGTTTTCCCGCTGCTCAAAACCTTTTCAATCTCCTGCGTGTATTTTTCCGCGT
>CAITYL010000316.1 GCA_903896595.1 uncultured Lentisphaerota bacterium | reverse complement strand
TTCGCCACTGGCGCATTTGCAGTTCGGGTTGCCGCACTTCACCCCCACCTTCGCCAGCGAACCGGCGATGAACGGCTGAAGTTGCGCGAGTTTCTTGAGTCGGGCGTCCCGCCGCTTGGCGAGCGTCCCCAGTGATGCCTGCTTGATCGTCATTTTGAGCCTCCAAACTTGGTAATATATATATTACTAAGTTTTTGTCAAAGAAAAATACGTCGCGACAAAAAATATCGCACACCCCACCGCTGCCAGCGCAAATCAGCGCGACAAACAGCTAATTCGTCAATGCTGGGCGCGGTGGGGCTGAACAAGATTTGGGCAGGCGTTGCACGAACATTGGGCGGGGAGGCGGAGGAAACGCGCGGGCGGGCATCGGAACGCGGCGGTGTTTCAGTGGCTACTTTCTGGAGATTAGTGGGTTAGCGGCAGTCATGAGCGGTTTGGAGCGAGCTTTGCTATTCATTGCCAAAAGCTTTTCGGAAAACCACACGATGAAGCATTCCCTCAACAAGGACGACGGCCCGTTGACGGCCCGGCAGCGCTGGGCCGGCCTGTACCATGACATCGCCGACCGGAAACGGCGCGATGCCGTGGCAAAGCGTGACCTGGACACGCGCCGGAAATATGGCCGGCTGGCCGCCCGCGCCGGGGGTGCGGCGGTTTTGGTCACCATCGTTTTTCTGGTCATCCAGGCGCCTCTGGCGCGGGCGGTTACCGGGATCAGGAGGCAGGCGATGGAGAGGATCGAGGGGCCGCCGCTGGCGTCCGTGAAATTGCCGGGCGCCGTGCCGCCGCCCCCGGCGGTTTCCGGACCCCGGCCGGAAGAGGTCACCCAGGACGCAGGGGCTGCCGCTGCCATCCGGCAACTTTCGACATTCCTTGGTCCGAGTGGAACTTATGATTTCAATGCCGCCCACTTGTGGAAGGCGGACCTTGAGAACGGCGGCCAAGCCCTGGGGGCGGCCCGGCTCCGCCAGTTGTCCGGGAAGCCGTTCGCGGTGACAGAGATTGAGCGCAACCGTCACCTCGACGGATACCATATCTATTGCGACTTTCCCGGCGTCGGCGAATATGTGATCACCTTGGTGAAGGGCGGTCCGGGGTTGGTCTTTTATGCGGTGGACACCGCGAATCAGTAAACCTCACAATGAAATATCAACCGTGCCATGTTTTTCGTCGGTCGCGAGCGGGGTATTTTACCTTGATCGAACTGCTGGTCGTGATCGCCATTATCGCCATGTTGGCCGGATTGATTCTGCCCGCCCTGGGCGGTGCGCGCTCTCAGGCGAAGGCCAAGCTATGCATGGGCAACCTCAGGAACTCCGGCGTGGCCATGGAAGTGTACCGGGCCGACCACAACGATGGCATTGTGCCGTCGTACAACCTGGACGGCCATTACTCCGCCACACAGATTACGCTTGATGGGTGGGGGCCGATCCTGATCATGGGCGATTACCTCAAGAGTTCCTGCGACCAACCGGGGAAGAGCGTTCTTTACTGTCCCGAAACTCTCGACCTTGACGGTTGGGCCGGCGGGCAGACGGGCACGGATCCGAACAAGCCCCGCGGCTACATGTCCTGGCCCAACTTCAACAAGGTTGGCACCGCCATGCCGGGGGTGTTCGAGCGGGTTATTCGCGTCTCTTACTGGATCAACGCGCAGAACCCGATCGCCACCAGCGCGCCGGGCGGACCGTCCACCGGGAGCGGCACCGGGGCGCCGCCGGTCGAATGTCCTTATTATACGACTTCTGTGGGCTACGGCCCCTACTCGGACGGTGTGTCGTTGCCGCCGCAGTCGGGCAAGAATTTCAAGTCGCCCGGGCGTCTCATCGCGTTGACTGACGGCATGTATGCGGGGCAGCAGTCGAACTGCCGGGTGGGCAATACCAACCGGCGGATCGGCTACCGGCACCCCGGCGGCCCGAACCAGTCCACCAATGCGCTGATCGCCGACGGCCATGTCATCAGCCTGGCCAACGAGCGGTTCCCGCGGGCCGGCACCTATGGCAGTTCCTCGGTGTCGGACGCCATCAAAAAGGAGAACGCCGCCGCGACCACCTATGCGGATCCGGCCGAGTATGGCGTCGAATGAGCTATACTGCGTTAGACTGAAGCTGGTTAGGCTGTAGGCTGAAGGTAATTCACATTCTACACTAGAGGTGCTTTCAAAAGTAACGAGGTTTTTCCATAACCGGGAGCCGCCCGTCCTCGGGCGGACGAACCCGTTCTTGAAATAACGTCGATATTCAAAAGCGGCAAAGGAATTGCCGCACTCCAAAAACGGTGTCACCTTGACTGGGAGTTTTGAAAGTGGCTCCCCAATGCAGTATAACTAGGCAGGTTTGGGTAACGGCATTGACCATGAACCACGGAGATCACGACATGAAACGCTGGATACTGAGTTTGGCACTGGTGGGATTGGCGGCGGTGACGGCGCGGGCGGCGGGGCCCGATCTGGCGGCGGTGGCGGCCGGCATGGACCGGGGCGCGACGTTCCTGTTGTCCACCCAGGGCACAAGCGGAGCCTGGATGCAGCACCCGGCGATCACCGCGCTGGCCTGCATGAGTGTGCAAAAGGCGCCGCTGGGCCGTACCGAACGCGGCCGGGTGGCGGTGGCCAAGGGGCTGGATTTCATCGTTCATTTCGCCCAGCCGGACGGCAGCATCTGGTCGCAGGCCGAGGGCGATTATCCGAACTATTCCACCGCTATCTGCCTGCTGGCGCTGCATCAGGCGGCCCGGCCCCAGGACAAACCGCTGATGCGGGCCGCCCGCGACTACCTGATCGGGTCACAGTTCAAGGATGTGCCGGGCTCGGATCCGGCCTACGGCGGCATCGGGTATGGCAAGAGCAAGCGTCCCGACCTGTCCAACACCCAATGGGCCTTGGAGGCGATTTATGTCACCGAGAGCATGGACCGCGACACCCCCGCCGCTGATCCCGCCAAGGCCAAGGCCGCCAACTTGTGCTGGGAACGCGCCATTCGCTTCCTCAGCCGTTGCCAAAACCTCAAAGACAGCAATGACCAGACCTGGGTTTCCACCGACGCTGATGATCGCGGCGGTTTCGTCTATCGCTCCGGCGAAAGCAAGGCGGGCAAGATTGGCAAGGACGGTAAACCGGTGGCCGACGGTACGGTCACGGAGGAGGGGGAGACGTTGCGCAGCTATGGCAGCATGACCTATGCGGGGATGAAGAGCATGCTCTACGCCAAGCTCGCGGCGGACGACCCGCGGGTCAAGGCTGCCCAGGACTGGCTGAGCCGGCATTACACCTTTGACGAGAATCCCGGCATGGGCGCCGCCGGCCATTATTATTACCTGCATACGGCCGCCAAGGCATTGGCCGCCGCCGGTCAGCCGACCCTCACCGCCGGCGGCAAGACCCACGACTGGCGCGCCGACCTGGCTGCCAGCCTGTTGGCCCGCCAGCGCGCCGACGGTTCCTGGAAGAACGACAACGGGCGCTGGATGGAATCGCTGCCGGAACTCAGCACCGCTTATGCGGTCCTCGCCCTGGCCACAATCCGCGACAGCGGGCTATGAACGCCAATGGCACATAATGTGAGACAGGCAATCTTGCCTGTCCTGGCCTTCCGCAGAGTTGCGGCGCGACGGACGCCCCCGGCCGCCCGAGGCCGGGTGGCTCCCATCAATATTCGATAGTCAATATTAAAAATCTCATGAATAATGGCAAATGGTGGAAGCAACTGGCCTTGGCCGGCACGGTGGCGTGTCTCATGACCGGGCGCGCCTTGGGGGGCGTTCCCAACGTTCCGGCGCCTATCCCCGCAGTGCCCGGCCCGGTCAAGTTCGGCTTTGTCGGTTTGCACGGCGGGATGTTTGAGACCTTCCGTGAACATGCCAAGGCACTGAATGTTCAGGTGGAATACATCACCGACGAGGCGATCCTCGCCACCGCGCCCGACCTTTCCAGCTTCACCGCGGTTTTTCTCCAGCACGCCAAAATCGAGGCCAAGCCGCACTATGAGGCGATGCTGAAGGCCGCGCGGGCCAAGAATCCCCGGTTCCGGGCCTATACCTGCTCCGGCGAGGCGGGCAATTCATGGTCCATCATGATGCCCGGCCTGGTCAAGGACGGAACGCTGGTCAACGACCTGACGCTCCAGAACTACTACAACGCCAACAAGGAAAACCTGCGGCGCTTCCTGGGTTACGCCCTGGTCAACTATGCCGGCCGGCCGGGCACGGTCGAGCCGCCGGTCGAGACCGAGACGCCGGTGGTCTATCATCCGGACCATCCGGAGGGGTTCCCCGGCATTCCTTCCTTTTTGGCTTGGGCCGCTCAGCGGCGTGGCGATCTCTCGAAGCTGGACCGCGCGGTGGTCATCGCCCATCCGAACCATCTGATGTTCCAGCAGCCGAAAGTGGTCGACGCCCTGATCCGCGAGTTCGACCGGCGTGGCGTGCTGGCCGTGTGCCTGACCGACGGCGCGTCGGGAACGCCCACTTACGAAGACCGGGAGTTCGAGTTCAAGCCCGGGATCATTGTCCACACCTGTTGCAGCAAGGACGACCAGGCCAAGCGCGAGAAATTGGGTGTCTCGCACCTTTCGTCGCTGTTCGACAAGGCGCAGGCCATCGACTTGTACTTGACGCCAACCAACATGAGCGGGCTCAACGGCCGCGGCAATCAGATCGTTGCCCAGGAGATCAAAGGCACCACGCCGCCGCTGTATGTCGCGGGCACCCTGCGGGGCGGCGGCAGCGATGAGGAATTGACGCCGGTGCCCGAACGGGTGGAACATTTGGCCGCCCGGGCCTGCGCCATTCTTCAGCTACAGAAGACGCCGCCGGCGCGGCGGAAGGTCGCCTTCATCTATTACGACCGGGAAATGGGCAAGTCCGAACTCATGCGCGGCACGCCCACCGGCATGTTCATGAACGCGCCGCGCAGCATGGTCGGCGTCCTCAAGCGGCTTGGCGAGGAGGGGTACACCCTCCAAAATCCGCCCCAAAATGAGGATGACTTGCTGGCCCTGATGAAGGATCATGGGCGCCAGGTCGGCGTTTGGGCGCCGGCCGTGCTGGACCGGCTGGCCCGCAGCGGCAACGCCGTGCTCATTCCCGCCGAAACCTACCGCCGCTGGTATGCGGCGAAGGTGCCGGAAGTCCGCCGCCGGGACCTTGAGCGTCAGTGGGGGCCGCCGCCCGGCAATTTCCTGGTCTGGAAGGATGACGCGGGCAAGGCGTATATTGTTGTGCCGCGCCTGGACCTGGGCAATGTGATCCTGTTGCCGCAGCCGCTTCGCGGCGAAGCTCACACGGCCGCCGCCCTCGGTATGCAGACCCATGACAAACTCACGCCGCCGCCGCACAATTACCTGGCCACCTATTTCTGGCTTCAGGAAGGCTTCCCCGCCGATGCCGTCGTTCATTTCGGGACTCACGGCTCGGAATTTCTCCTGCCCGGCAAGGCCGACGCCCTGGTTCAGACCGACTGGTGCGACATCATTTTTGGCCGCCTCCCCAACATCAGCGTCTGGATCATCAACAACCTCGGCGAATCCGTTCCCGTCAAACGCCGGACCTACGCCACCATCGTCGACCATCTGACCCCGCCGGTGGTGGAGGCCGAACTCTCCGATGCGCTAAAAAACCTCCAGTCCGACATCGAAAAATGGGAGCGGGTCGAGGACGGCGCCCTCAAGGGCAAGTTGTTGCAGACCATTGGCGCCCAAATCGTCAAGCTCAACCTTGACCGGGACCTGAAACTCGACTTGGCCGGCGACCGTCCCCCCACGGTCAAAGACGTCGAAGCAGTCTCCAGTCATTTGGAGATGATCGCCAACGAAGCCACGCCGGTGTCCCTGCACGTTTTTGGCCAGGTACCGCCCACGGAACTGCTCATTCCCTACTACGTCCGCTGCGCCGGGAAGAAATTCCTGGACGGGCTCGGCCCGCTGCTGCCGCCCAGCCTCGGCCCAGGCCGGGAAATGGCCGTCCGAAAAAAGGCGGAAGAGATGATCCGGCTGATGGTCGAAAATCGCCTGGCCCCGGCCGAAGCCTTGCAGTCCGTCGGCGCCAAACTGCCGCCTGGCGGCTCGCCCAAGGTGGTGGCCGAGGGGCTGGCCATGCTCGTCCGCCTTCATGCCGACCTGCAAAAGACGGGCCATGAACTCACCGGCCTCCTGACGGCCTTGGACGGCCGTTTCGTCCCGCCGGGCCCGGCCAACAGCCCGGACCGCAATCCCGGTTCCGTGCCGACCGGCCGCAATATGTTCGTGGTCAATCCCGAAGAGATTCCCACGCCGGCGGCATGGGAGATCGGCAAACAACTCATTGACGCCCTGCTGAAAGAGGAATCCGCCAAGAACGGGAACTATCCGAACAAGGTGGCGTTCTCCCTGAGTCCGGGCGCCACCTACCGGGATTTCGGCGTTATTGAGGCGCAGATCCTCTACCTCATGGGCCTGCGGCCGGTGTGGGATGCCCGGCGGCTGGTCAGCGCCGTCGAAGTTATTCCGGCCAAGGAACTGGGGCGGCCGCGCATTGACGTGTTCATCCATCTCCGGGGGCTTTATCGTGACCAGTTGCCGACCCGGATGCAACTCATCGACCGGGCGGTCCGGATGGCGGCCCTGATCGACGAACCCGACAACTACGTCCGCCAGAATACCCGCCGCGCCAAAGGTGAGCTGGCGCAGGGTGGCCTGGCGCCGGAGAAGGCGGACTATCTGTCTCTGGCCCGCATGTTCGGCATGCCCCCCGGCCAGATGGGCTCCGGCTGGTATTACTACCTGGTCCAAAAAACGGGCAATTGGAACTCGCGGGAGGATCTCCTGAAGCTCTACCTGGAGCACAACATGCACGCTTACACGGCAAACCACTGGGGGGAGAACGCTCCCGAGGCCTACCGGAGCAACATCCAGGGTGCCGAGATCGTCATCCGGAGCTGGGCCGACAACGTGTCCAGCCCGTTGTCCAACAAATACACCTGGTACATCGACGGCAGCCTGTCCATGGCCGTCAAGCAGCTCACCGGCCGGGAGCCGAAATACTATTTCGCCGACGTCCGCGATCCGTCCCGGGTCAGGATGGTCTCCGCCGAAGACGCCATTAATACCGATTTTCAGGTGCGCATCTTCAACCGCAAGTGGATCGAAGGCATGATGAAGGAAGGCTACGCGGGCGCCGACCAGGTCAAGGTGCAGGTGTCCAATATGCTGGGCTGGAAAATCATGCGCGATGGCGCCATCCGCGACGACCAGTGGAACGAAGTCGTCGAGGTCTATGTCCACGACAGCAAAAAAGTGCAGATCCGGGAGTGGTTTGACCAGGAAAACCCGCACGCCTTCCAGAACGTCACGCACCTGCTTATGGAAGCCGCCCGCAAGGGGTACTGGCGCGCCGATCCGGCCGTGCTCAAGGAATTGGCGGCCGAGTATGCGAAGTCGGTGGTCAAGTACGGCCCGGACGGCGGCCTGCGCACCGGCGGCAACGCTCCGTTCGAGGCGTTCCTGCACGAGCGCCTGGACGTGCCCGGCGACGCCAAGGCGCGGCAACTTTTGGCCGATTACCAGGCGGCCATGGCCCGGGAGGCGGCACCGGCCGCCACCGACCCGGCGCCGCCCGCCGCCGCGGTGCCGCCGGTGCCGGCGCGGACTCCGCCCGCCGTGAC
>CAITYL010000315.1 GCA_903896595.1 uncultured Lentisphaerota bacterium | reverse complement strand
GCAGGCCGCCCCTGTGCAACAGACAACGGCAGAACTGCCGGGGGCGGCCTGCGAAATCCGCAATTTGCTGAAGGTTTCCCGACGGGTTATTGTAGGTGTGTTCGGATGACGGGGGGGGGGAGCGACCATTGGTTCGCAAGGGGAATAACGCATGAACGGGTACTGCCTGCGGTTGGCGGCTTGGCTGTGTTTCGGACTGGGCCTCTGCGGTTGGGGACAACCGCCGGAGACCGCCGTTGTTCCCGGCGGCACGGGCACTGAAACCGACCCGTACCGGATCTCCGAACTCGGCCACCTCGCCTGGATGTCCAACACGGCAACCGATAGTGCGTGGTGTTCTTACACACTGTCCAACGACATCGACGCCACGGCGACAAAAGACTGGGACAACGGCGCCGGCTTCAAGCCGATCGGAACGGAAGACGCACCATTCACCGGCGTATTCGATGGTAACGAGCACGTCATCCGCAACTTGACGATCAACCGCCCAAATGGAAATAATATTGGCCTGTTTGGCGTTTTGGGCAACGGGAGCGTGATCCGCAACCTCGGCATGGATGGTGGCGAGGTGACCGGCGACGGGCCGGTTGGCGGGTTGATCGGAACTAACAACGGCACAGTCATCCAGTGCTATGCGGCCGGTACCGTAACCGCAAGAACAAGGGTCGGCGGACTGGTCGGATACAACTACGGTACCGTTACCCGATCTTACGCGGCCTGTGCCGTGGCGGCCCTTCCGACCACCGAAATGGTGGAAGGCCCTACTTTTGCCGGCGGACTGGTCGGATCAAACTCTTACGGCTGGGTTGCCAACTGCTACGCAACAGGAACCGTAACTAGTTGGGATAATGTCGGCGGACTGGTCGGAGTGAACCATTTCGGCACAGTTACCCGGTGCTACGCGATCGGAGCCGTCACCGGTTATCTTGCTAGTGGGTTGGTGGGTAGAAATGAACTAGGAAGCGTAGGCATGTCGTATTGGGATAGTGAAACGACTGGTCAAACTACCATCTCCGCTCTTGGGAAGGGCGTGAACACGGCAGGCATGAAACAGGCGGCAACCTTTGCCGGCTGGGACTGGAGCGTGTGGGGAATGATTGCGGATGGCGCCAGCTATCCCTACCTGCGGTGGGCCCCGCCTCCGTTCCGCGTGCAAGTTCTCGGGAACGGGCTGGGCACAACAACGGCGCAAGCCAGTCCGGACGGAACAACGCTGACGGTAACGGCAACGGCCAAGGACAACGCCGAGTTCGCACGATGGGAAGGTTGCGGCATTGCCGACCCGGCCGCCACCTCAACCACGGTGACCATGGACAACCACAAGAGCATCCGGGCGGTTTTTCGCACGGCCCGCGGCATTTCGACGATCATGGAACTCCAAAAAATTGGCAATGACTCCGCCTACAGCAATGACGGCCGTTACTGGCTGACGCAAGACGTGGACGCAACCGAAACTGCGGACTGGAATGACGGCGCCGGTTTCAAACCGATCAGAAAATTCACCGGCGTGTTCGATGGCAATGGGCACGTCATCCGCAATCTGACGATCAATCGCCCAGGAGAAACCAATGTCGGCCTATTTGGCGTCCTGGGCACCGACAGCGAACTCCGCAACCTCGGTGTGGAAGGTGGCGAGGTGACTGGCCATTCGTCTGTCGGTGGTCTGGTCGGATGCAACGCGTATGGCGAGGTCTCCCGGTGTTACGCAACCGACACCGTGACCGGGGCGGTGTCTGTCGGGGGCCTGGTCGGCCTTAACAACCATATTCTCTCCCAATGCCATGCCACTGGTAGCGTGACTGCTTTTGGAGATGCCCAACGCCGGGAGGAAAACAACAACAACAGCACAATTGCCCAAAGTAGTGGCGGTGTAATCGAATTCCCCTTTTCGTCTTGGAGTATCGGTGGGGTGGCCGGCAACAATACCGGAACCATCAGCCAATGTTACGCGACCGGCGTCGTGAACGGCTCGTTGTCCAGGTCTGTCGGCGGCTTGGTCGGAGACAACTATTCCTCCGGCACCATCAATCAGTGCCACGCGACCGGTGCTGTGACCGGTTCCGAGTATGCCGGTGGTTTGGTCGGACGCAACGACTCCGGCACCATCAACCAGTGCTACGCAGCCGGAGCCGTGGCCGCACAAGAGTACGCTGGCGGCCTGGTGGGTGGCGAAAAGGACGCCCCTACCGGAACCGTGAGCCAGTCATATTGGGACATAAGGAATACCGGTCAGACCACATCCGCCGGGGGCGGCACCGGCGTGAACACGGCAAAGATGAAACAGGCAACAACCTTTGCTGGTTGGGATTGGGGTACCGTATGGGGGATCGCCGAAAATGTGGACTACCCCTATTTACAGGCCAATATCCACACGGTACCCGTCGGCCCGGATTTCGTGGTCACAAACCTAGTCATCACCCCGGAACTGCCGGCGGCGGGGTGGAAATTCATGGTCGCCGTCACGGTGAAGAACCAGGACACCAAGCCGGGCAAAGGAGGGACTCTGCAACTGTGGCTGGACAAGCCGGCGGTGGCCACCGGCGGCGAAAAGGGCGACAAGGCCGCCACCATCAGCACGCTCAAGCCCGGCCAAAGCAGGACGGTGAAAATGACACTGACGGCGCCGAACGCAGTGGGTACCTTTACCGTGCGCGCCTTTGTTGACGCCCAAAACGCCACCACGGAAACCGACGAGACCAACAATCAGGCCACGCTCAGCTACCGCACCGGGCGGCCGGACTTCACGATCAAGTCGGTGTCGCTCAGTCCCGCGACCCCGGCGGCCGGCAAGACCTTTACCGCCTACGTGACCGTGACCAATTCGGGCGAGGTCGCCGGCAATGCGGGCACCCTCGATGCCTGGGCGGACAGTTCCACCCTGGCGGCGCCCCCCGTGCCCGGCAGCAAGACCAAGGGCAACAAGTCCAAGGCTCTCGGCACGCTCCAGCCCGGCCAGGAAAAAACCATCACCATCACCGGCCTGAAGGCGCCGGCGGCCACGGCCGCGCCGGTCCTCGGCCTGCTCCTCGACTGCCGCGCCAAAACACCGGAAACCGACGAGGGCAACAACTGGCTCGACTTCGAGTATCAGTGCCAATGAGTTGGGAACCCCCTTTTTGAGGAAAGGCGGTTCCCAAACCCTCCGTCAAACCTGTTTGTGCCTTTTGCGGATTCCGCAGGCCGCCCCAGCTGTACCAGTCGTGGCCTATCACACAACGGCGGCCTGTGGAATCCGCAAAATGAAACAAAAGTTTTGGGAAGGGGTTTGGGGAGCACCCTTTTTCAAAAGGGTGGCCCCAACAGCCGTCCTGCTCCCGCCGTCCACTTGCCAAGTGCGCCCTGTGGGGTTACCATGTGCGCATGACGACCAATCTCTCCCAAAACCGCAAGGCGCGGCATGATTACGAGGTACTGGAGACCTTTGAAGCGGGGATCGCCCTGCAGGGCACCGAGGTGAAGTCGTGCCGCAAGCACGACGTCAACCTGCTGGACGCCCACGCCTCGGTGGACGGCGGCGAGCTGTGGCTGCACGGCGCCCATATCGCTCCCTACAGCTACGGCAACCGCCAGAACCACGAGCCGCGCCGGCCGCGCCGGCTGCTCATGCATGCCAAGGAAATCCGCCGGCTGAAGGCCGCCGTGGAAACCAAGGGCATGACCCTGGTGCCGCTGCGCATCTACCTGGTCAAAGGGCGGGTGAAGGTGGAACTGGCCCTGGCCCGCGGCCGCAACGTCGCCGATCACCGCGAAGACCTGCGCAAGCGCGACAGCGACCGTGAAATCCGCCGGCTGAAGGGGTGACAAAGGGTTGAGAACCGCCTTTTCCCAACCTGAACTATTCATGAATTTGAACAGGAGAAATCAGGAGAGAACGGAGAAAAAATTTTCTGTGGCCTCCTGTTCAAAAAACAAAACCCTGGGACGCAAAAACCAATAACCATGTCCACCTGTAGCAAAGCGATTGCATCGCGCTCTTCGAGCTGCTACGTCCCGATTGGGCGGGCTGCAAGCCCTTTGCTACACTCATGAATAATCCAGGCTAAAAAAACCTTCCCCGCTCTCACCCTTGTTTATACCGCGTTAGGTCCCCAGGCATGCCCACCACGTCCCCTCCCATTTCCCCCGCCATGCTGGCGCTCGGCCGGCAGGCGCGCACGGCCGCCCGGACACTGGCCCGGCTGCCCGGCGCGGCCCGGGCCGCAGCGTTGGCCGGCATGCCGGCCGCCCTCGATGCCGTCAAGGCGGAGCTGTTCGCCGCCAACGCGGCGGATGTCGCGGCGGCGCGCGCCGCCGGCCTAGCGGAACCACTGCTCAAACGCCTGCTGGTGACCGAGAAGGTGTTTCAGTACCTGCGCGACCGCCTGGCGGAGGCGGCCGCCCTCCCCGACCCCGTCGGCCGCGTTCTGGAAGGCCATGTCCAGCCCACCGGCCTGCGCGTCGAACGGGTCAGCGTGCCGATCGGCGTCATCGGCATCATCTTCGAGTCCCGCCCCAACGTCACCACCGACGCCGCGGCGGTCTGCCTCAAGGCGGGCAATGCCGTGATCCTGCGCGGCGGCTCGGAAGCGTTGCGCACCAATCAGGTGCTGGCCGCCGCCATGACCGCCGCCGCCACCGCCGCGGGACTGCCCGAACACGCCATCCAACTGGTGACCGAGCCCGGCCATGAGAGCGTCCGCGACCTGCTTCGGCTCGACGGCTACATCGACCTGCTCATCCCCCGTGGCGGCAAGGGACTGATCCGCGCCGTGGCCGAGGGCACCCGCATTCCCACCCTCAAGCATTACGAAGGCATCTGCCATCTTTACCTGGCCGCGGACGCGCCGGCGGAAATGGCGGTGGCGCTCAGCGTCAATTCCAAGTGCGAGCGCGTCGAAGTCTGCAACGCCCTGGAAAAACTGCTGGTCGATGCGGAGTCCGCCGCGCGGTTGCTGCCAGTCTTGGCGGCGGCGTTCCGCGAACGCGGGGTCGAGCTGCGCGGCTGTCCACGTTGCCAGGCACTCTGCCCCGGCGCCTTTGTCCCCGCCGCCGAGAGCGACTGGACCGAGGAATACCTGGCCCCGATCCTGGCGGTCCGGGTGGTGGACGGCGTGGACGCCGCCATCGACCACATCAACACCCACGGCTCCGGCCACACTGACGGCATGGTCACCCAGCGCCTGGACTGGGCGGAACGCTTCGTTCAGGGGGTGGATTCCGCCTCGGTCATGGTCAACGCCTCGACCCGGTTGTCCGGCGGCGGTGATTACGGCCTGGGCGCCGTAGTCGGCATCAGCACCGACCGCCTGCACGCCCGCGGCCCGGTCGGTCCCGAAGCCCTGACCACCTACAAATGGGTCGCCCGTGGCGACGGCCATTTGCGCCGGTAAGGGCGCATAAAGTTTTATCAGACGATGTTGGGAACCCCCTTTTGAGGAAAGGCGGTTCCCAAACCCTCCGTCAAACCTTTTTGTTCCTTTTTGCAGATTTCGCAGGCCGCCCCGGTGCCCCAATCATGGTTTGTTGCACTGGAGCGGCCTGCGAAATCCGCAAAGGGAGCACCCTTTTCCAAAAGGGTGGCCCCAACATCGTCCGAGAAGATTATCATACACCCGGCAGCCATCAGCATTGACGAATTAGCTGTTTGT
>CAITYL010000314.1 GCA_903896595.1 uncultured Lentisphaerota bacterium | reverse complement strand
CCGCAGGCCGTTTCGGGCGACAGGCTACGTTTGGGGCAACTGGGCGGCCTGCGGAATCCGCAAAGGGAGCACCCTTTTCTAAAAGGGTAGCCCCAACATCATCCGACAAAACTATCACGCAGGCGCCGTCAGGTATCGGACGGGGCGTTGTTCCAGCGCGGGCGGCCGTCGCCAGGGCGGCCATTGCGCTGGTTGCGCGGGGCGGGCTTGGCCGCCTTCTCCGCCACCCCGCCGTCGCCGAGCAGGGTCAGGAGCTCCCCGCGCAGTTCATGGGAGTGCTGAATCCGCAACGCCGTGGGCCGGAGAAAGGCAATGTCGCCGTTGTCACAGATCACGCTGAGCAGGATCGGCGTGGGGCCGGGATTGGCCCGGCAGAGTTCATGCAACCGCCGCACGGTTTCAGGGGTGATCCGGTTCTGGCGCAACCGCAACTGCACTTCCTCGGTGAAGCGGGCGGGGGCGTCCTGCGCCACCACGACCGTGTCGGCGCGGAGCGTGACTGTGCAGCGCCCCTCCTCGTCGTTGTCGCCGTCTTTTTTATCGGCGGTCCCCTCGATAAAGACGATTTCGTCCTGCTTGAGGGCGGCGCCGCACTTTTCAAAGGCATCGGCGAACACCAGGCACTCGATCGAGCCACTCAACCCCTCAAGACCAACCACCGCCCACGGGCGATTGTCTTTTTTGGAACGCTTGGCATCCACGCTGTTGATGAGACCGCCGACCCGGACGGGAAGGCCGCCGCCGGGATTGGCTTCGAGAAGTTCCTGAAGCTGGTCCAACTGGCAGGTCTGGAACGTCTTGATCAGGTTTTCGACCTCGCGCATGGGGTTGCCGGTGACGTACACGCCGAGGAGCGCCTTTTCATAGGCCAACCGCTCACGTTCCGACCATTCGGGAATGTCGGGTGGCGGCGGTTGCAGGGCGGCGACAGCGCCGGCATCCAGGCCGAAATCGAAGAGCGAGCCCTGCCCCCGGCTGCGATCATCGGCGGTTTGGGCGGCGCGGGTCAGTGTTTCATCCAACATGGCAAACAGCTGGGCCCGACGCAGACCGAAACCGTCGAAGGCGCCCGCTTTGCACAAGTGCTCCATGACCCGGCGGTTGAGTTTGGCCCCGACGCGCTCGCAAAAGTCATCAAAGGTTTTGAACGGCCCGTCCTGGCGCGCGGCGACAATGGCGTCCGCGGCGGCTTCGCCAACGCCTTTGATGGCGGCCAGGCCGAACCGGATGCAAACGCCATCGACGGAGAAGGAACGGCCGGACGCATTGACATCGGGCGGCTTGACCTCGACGCTCATGTCGCGCGTCGCCTGAAGATAGAACGAGAGCTTGTCGGCATTGCCCAGCTCGCTGGTCAGCATGGCCGCCATGAACTGGACCGGATAGTTGGCCTTGAGCCAGGCCGTGCGGTAGGCCAGAAACGCGTAGGCCGCGGAATGCGATTTATTGAAGCCGTATCCGGCAAACTTGACGATCTTGTCCCAAATATCCTTAGCCTTGTCCGGACCAATGCCATTCGTCCCGCACCCCTCCACGAACATGGCGTGCATCTTCTGCATTTCCGCCAGGTTTTTCTTGCCCATGGCACGGCGCAGGTTGTCGGCTTGCGCGAGGGTGAAGCCGGCCACCCTCTGCACCACCTGCATGACCTGCTCCTGGTAGAGCATGATCCCGTACGTCTCTTTGAGAATCGGTTCCATGACGGGATGGTCGTACTCAATGCGCAGGCGGCCGAACTTGCGGTCGCAATATTCCGGAATGAACTGCATGGGGCCGGGGCGGTAAATCGCCACCAAGGCGCAAACGTCCTCAATGCGTTCAACCCCCATCTGGCGGCAGACCGGTTGAAACCCGCCGGACTCCAATTGAAAGACGCCGACCGTGTCGCCACGACTGAGCAGTTCGTAGGTCTTCCGGTCGTCCAGCGGCAGGTTGTCCATGTCCACCCGCGTGCCGGTGGTCGCGGTGATGAGCTTGACGGCGTCATCGATAATGGTGAGAGTTTTGAGACCGAGGAAGTCCATCTTCAGCAGACCGAGCGCCTCGCAGTCCTTGGCGGGGAACTGGGTGATGACCTCGTTGTTGGCACCGCGCCCGAGCGGCACCAGGTTATCCAGCCGCTGGTCGCCAATGATGACGCCGGCGGCATGAATGCTCATGTTGCGGTTGAGGCCTTCAATGACTTCGCAATATTTGAGGATCTGCTGCGCCCACGGCGTGACCTCCAGGAAATCCACAAACTCCTTGACGGGCGGCACCGCTTTCCCATCTTCGGTATAGCCCTTGAGCGCCTTGTCCAAAGTCATCTTGGGGTCGGCGGGAATAAACTTGGTGAGCAGATTGCCGTCGGCGAACGGCCGGGCGGTGGCGCGGGCGACATCCTTGAGCACCGCCTTCGCCTTGAGCGTGCCGAAGGTGCCGATCTGCGCCACGCAATCCTCGCCATACTTGGCGCGAACGTATTCAATGACCTCGCCACGCCGGCGCTCGCACAGGTCGATGTCGAAGTCCGGCGGGCTGACGCGATCAGGGTTCAAGAACCGCTCAAAGAGCAACCCGTAACGGATCGGGTCGATGTCCGTGATCCGCGTCAAGTAAGCCGCCATGCTGCCGGCGCCGCTGCCACGGCCAGGTCCGACCGGAATGCCCTGCAGTCGGGCGTAGTGCAAGAAATCCCACACCACCAGATAGTAACTGGTGAACCCCATCTTGGCGATAATGCCAAGCTCGTAGTCCATCCGCGCCACCTTTTCCTGCTGCTCCGTCGTCAAGTCCGGCGCGGCGGCCGCGAAACCGTAACGTTCCAGAAGGCCGTCCACGCACAACTGCCGCAGATACGCCTCCCGCGACGGGAACTCGGGCGGACAGGGGTAAACCGGGTAATGCAACGCCTTGAAGTCAAACCCGACCTGACAACGGTCGGCAATGCGGACTGTGTTCGCCAACGCCTCCGGCAGGTGACCGAAGCGTTCCGCCATTTCTTCCCCCGACTTGAGGTAATACTCCGGGGCGTTGAACTTCATGCGCTTCGGATCGTCAAGGGTGGTCTGGGTGCCAATGCACAACAGGACCTCATGCGCCGCCGCGTCTTCTTTCTTGAGATAATGCGAATCGTTGGTGGCCACCAAACCCAGTCCGAACTCCTGCGCCAGGGCCACCAGTCCGGGGGCGGCCTTCGCCTCCTCCTCCATGCCATGATCCTGAAGTTCGACAAAGAGCCGGTCGGTGCCAAAAATATCGCGCAGGGCGGCAAGCGCCTGCCGCGCCATGTCGATGCCGTCATTAAGCAGTTTGGCGGGGACTTCACCGCCGATGCAGGCGGTCAGACAAATCAAACCCGCGTGATGCTGGCGCAGGAGCGCCAGGTCCACGCGCGGCTTGTAGTAGTAGCCCTTGAGCCAAGCCACGGTATTCAGCTTGCACAGGTTCGCATAGCCTTCATTGTTTTCCGCCAGCAGGACCAAATGATAGCCGGAAGCCCGTGGCCCCGGCGTCTTGTCCTGATGGTCACCGGGCGCGACATAAAATTCGCAGCCAATGATCGGCTTGACCACCTGGCCGGTGGCCTTCTTTAGGTCGCTACACGCCTTGTAGAGATCCAAGGCAACACACATGTTGCCATGGTCGGTGATCGCCAGGGCGGGCATCCCGAACCCTGCCGCGCGCTTGACCAGGTCCTTGACCCGACAAGCGCCATCCAGCATGCTGTAATCGGTATGGACGTGAAGATGAACGAACTCGACCGGCATGTCAGAGGCCGTACCGCAGGCCCTGCACGACCAAAAAGCCCAGCATGGCGCAGAGAGCCAGTACCGTGACCCACGAAGCGGCCAACACCCACCACGGGTCCGGACGCGCCGCCTTGGCGGCGGCTTGGGACGCGGAGGCGTTGGCGGCCACCGCGGCGGCCGTGGCCGCCGCATTGGCGGTGGCAGCCGCAGGAGACTCTTCCGGTTTGCTCGCCGTCTTGAATTTCAGCGGACGCTTGCCCGTGCCGGCGGGCGCGTCGGGCAATTTCATCGTCGCCCCGGCATCCCCGGGCGGTGCCGGCAACTTGATCGTCGCCCCGCTGTCGGGCGGTACCGCCGGCGCCGTGGCGTCGGCTCCGGCCCCCGAGGGGGCCGGCATCTTGATTTTGATCGTATGCTTGGCGTTGCCGGGGGCAGCCGTGGGTTCGGCGGAAATCACCGGACCGGCGGCAGGCGTCGGCAAGGAGCCGGGACGTAATTTGATGGTCGCCGTGGAGACTTTGCTGCCCGAACTCGGCGGCGCCGGCACTGGAGCCGGGGCGGCGGGCGGCACGGTTACCGTGTCGGCGGCGGCGTCCACACGCACGGTTTCAGCGGCCGGCGAGACGGCGGCTTCAGCGGCCGGAACCACCGGTGACGCCGGAACGCCCCCCCCCTCGTTGGGGGGCCGCAACCGGATCGTCTGATTGGCGGCGGCAACCGGCGCCGCACCCTGACGCTTCTCACGAATGATCTTCAGGCGCACCGTTTCCGTGGAGTCGCGCTTGTCACGCCCGCCCGCGGTCGGCGGCGTCACCATCACGGTGGCGCCGGCCTGTCCCGGATTGTCAATCTTGATCCGCTTGAGGCGGCTGGTATTGGTGTCACGCAGGGACAGCGGATCCTTGACGCCACCCGTCGCCTTCGCAGCGTCCCCGGAAACCGGCGTCGCGGCAGACGGCACCTCCGAAACCGGAGGCCGCGGCGGCAACACCGGTGTGTCTTTGAGCGTCAATTTGATCTTTTGCGGCGTTTCCTGGGACATGACACACCCCTGCGCGCGGAAAA
The DNA here is from genome assembly GCA_903896595.1 of uncultured Lentisphaerota bacterium. Classification (GTDB taxonomy): domain Bacteria; phylum Verrucomicrobiota; class Lentisphaeria; order Oligosphaerales; family CAITYL01; genus CAITYL01. The sequence continues at coordinate 4,840 of CAITYL010000314.1, read as the reverse complement.
CCCGGCTTTTTCAAACTTAATATCGCGACTACACGTCGTAAGAATCGTTACGGAAAAATAGCCGCCACCACGCACTTTACAAATCTCACACAATATTGGCGAAGTGGCTGCGTTTATATGACTAACAAAAGATTGTCCAAAAGACCGACAGAACCGCACCGGGCGCTCTGCCGGCCTGTCATCCGCCAACCCGGTCACCCCACAAGGAGCATCCTCCCATGAACGACCTCAACAAAGTCCTGATCTCCGGCAACCTCGCCCGTGACCCCGAGTCTCGCGACGTCGCGGGCAACCTGCGGGTCTGCGAACTCCGCCTGGCCGTCAATCGCCGCTACAAGGACCGCCAGGGCGCGCTCAAAGATGACGTCTGTTTTCTGGATGCGGAATGTCTGTTCAGCCAGCACGAAAGCAACCCGGCCGACACCTTGCGCAAAGGTGCCGCGGTGTTTATCGAAGGCCGCCTCAAGTTGGACCAATGGGATGACAAGCAAAGCGGCCAGCACCGGTCGCGCCTCAAAGTGGTGGCCGAACGGATTTTGCCGGTGACGCCCCCATGCCATAACCAGGGGCGGGACTCGGAGCGCGCCCCGGTCCAGGACAACCCCGACCGTGCGGAAACCGCAACGCGACCAGCCAATGCCGGACGCCTTGACTCTTTCAACGGACGTCGCCACGCGGCTTAAACCGCGAGATCTCGGCCAGGCGCTGGAACAACTGGCGTTCCTCGGCGGTCAGGCTTGGCGGCACCACCACGCTGATGTCCACCAGCAAATCGCCCCGTTCCAAGCCGCGCTTGCGGGACAATCCCTTGCCCCGCAGGCGCAACCGCTGGCCGCTGGACGTGCCCGCCGACAACGTGAGCCGGGCCGGGCCGTCCAGGGTCGGCACCGTCACCGCGCCGCCCAACGCCGCCTCCCACGGGGTCACCGGCAGCACATGCAGCAGGTCATGCCCCTGCACCTGATACTGCGGATGCGGCGCCACGCGCACGTGTAAAAAGAGATCACCGGACTGGCCGCCGCCACGGCCAGTGCCGCCCTGCCCCGCCAACCGGATGAGACTGCCGTCGGTGGTACCGGGCGGAATCTTGACTTGATAGGTCCGGGTGGCCTGACGCGGTTGCCCGTGCTGGTCAGCCTCGACGGCGGTCAGCGTCAACGCCTTGGTCGCCCCGTGATAGGCATCCTCCAGGGATACGGTGATCTCGGCCTCATGGGATTGCCCTTCCTCGGGCCACGCCTCCATGCCGTCGGCGGCGAACGCGTCCCCCGGCATGCCGAACCCGGCAGCCCCCCGGCGCGCCCCGCCGGCGCGGCCGCCGAACAAGGTCTCGAAAAAATCACTAAACCCGGCGCCGCCCAAGTCTTCCACCCGGACCCGGCGGCCGCCAGCGCCACGACCAGCGCCCGGACGCGCGCCGGCGCCAAACCCCGACGGCTCCCAACCGGGCGGCGGCGTGAAGTCCTGCCCGGCCTTCCAATTGGCCCCGAGGGTGTCATACTTCTGGCGTGATGCCGGATTTTTCAACACCTCATAGGCCTCGCCAAGCCGCTTGAATTTATCCTCGGCATCCTTGGACTTGTTAACGTCGGGATGGTATTGCCGGGCCAGCTTGCGGTAGGCCTTCTTGATCTCCTCCGGCGACGCCGTCCGCGCCACCCCCAAAATCTGATAATAGTCTTGATACGTGACGGGCATGATTCATCTCCCGGTTATTTCGCCTGGCGTCAGAATCGCCAATTAGGATCAGGGCGATACCATACCCGCTCTTTGCCACTTGCGGCGCGGTTAATCAGCCCGGGCGGGGGACCAGCCAGGTCAGCACCCGATTGAGCTTGCCCAGTTCCAAACGGCGCAAATCGGCGACATCCTCCGGCTGCAGCAGGCGCAGATGTTTGACCAGCAGCACGTACGCGCCAAGGTAAAAGGCCGCCAAAAACAGCAACGCCGCCACGTTGAGCCGGGACGCCAGGGGCAGCAAGACAAACGCCAACAGCGTGGTGGGTACCGCCACGCGCATCATAAACCGGGTCGGAAACCAAATTCCACCAATCACCCGGCGCACCACCACCAACCGCACGGGGATGGTGAGAAAGAAGGTGAGCGCAACCGCGGCCACGGCGCCGCCCATGCCGAAACGCGGAATCAGCAACCAGTCCAATAGTAGATTGACCCCCACTTGCAAGACCAGCATAGGCAGGGTGACAATCACTTTTTCCTTAACCACAATGGCCATGGCCAGCGGCATGGAAATCAACGGCAACAGATGCAGGACACAGAAACAGGACGCCACCCAGCCCGCCGCCGCCATTTCCGCGCCGTAGATCAGGACAATGCCGCGCGGGGCGAAACAAACGCCAAACGCGGCCAGCGGCACGGCCATCAGGATGAGCGTCTTGTACGCCGCCTGAATCAGGCGCGGCAGGCAATTTGGATCACGGGTGTACGCCTCGGCGAACGCGGAAGCCATCAGGGTCTGCAACGCCGCCGGAATCAGCGTGATGGCGATCTGCGGCGTGCTGTAGCCCAGGTCATACAGCCCGACCACCGCCGGCGAAAAACACGCCCCCAAGAAAAACACCTCGGTGTATTTCTGCATCAGGGTGCGGAACATGGCGCTGAGCAGGGTGGCCCCGGATAATTTGAAGACGCGTTCGCGGCCAATGCCCCACCCCGGCGACCGCCAGGCCAGCCGTTTCAACAACCGCCACAACACCACCGCGCTCAGGCCGGACACCGCCAGCATGGTGCCGCCTTGGGCCAGGACCGGACTGATCGGGCTCGGCCAAAGAGTCACCAGCACCCAAGCTGTCCCCAGCCACAAAAAACCATGACCGATGGCCAGCAACGACACCGTGCGCGACTGGAACAACGCCGTAAAGCTGTCATTGAAATAGTCTTTGGAAAGCTGTCCCGCGATCAGCAGCGCCCCCAGGGGCAGGCACCAGCCAAAATCCACATGGAACCAGCGGTCCAGAAACGGCCGCCACGCCACCAGCAAGGCCGTGGTCAACCCGACCATCACCACCTGCAAGAGCGCCGTCTTCCACAAGAGATTTTGGATCCCCGCCAAGTGACGGCGGGCCGCCAGTTCGGGAATGAACCGCACCAACGAGGCGTTTAAGCCCAAACCGCAGAAGACCAACAGGTAATCCGCCAGCGTCTTAACCAGGGTAAAGACGCCGTATTTTTCACGCCCAAGACTGCGCACGACCACCACGGACAGCGCAAAGTAGACAACCACCAGGATGGCCTTGGAGAAGATCATCCACGGCACACCGGAAACCGCTTTCCCGGAGAAAAACACCGGGGGACCGCCGCCCGCGTTGGCCGCCCCATCAGCCGGGGGTGCGGCGGCCGCCGTGGTGATGGTCTGCCCGGTTTCCGACATCAGGCCAGGTCTTCAATGCGGAGCAACACGGGCGTCTCCGTCACCTCGCCCAAGGCCCGAATTTCGCCCAGGGCGGCCTGCATGTCAGCCTCACGGGCCTGGTGCGACAAAATGACCAAGGGGACATCCTTGCGCACGATTTCTTTTTGGGTGACACTGGCGATGCTGATGGCGTGGCGGCCCAGGATGCCGGCGATCAGCGCCAGCACCCCCGGCCGGTTCTGCACTTGCAGGCGAAGGTAATAGCGGGTACGCACTTCGCTCATCGGCAACAACTGATCAAAGGCACGATGCCCGCGGAAGGCGGGAACGCGGCGGCTGCTCTTGAAGGAATGATTGAGCCCCACGTCCACCAAATCCGCCACCACCGCCGAAGCGGTGGCCTCACGACCGGCGCCACGCCCGTAATACAGGGTGTCCCCGACCGGCTCCCCGCGCACCCAGACGGCATTGAACACACCACTGACATGGCCGAGCAGCGACCGCTCGGGAATCAGGGTCGGATGCACCCGCATCTGGAGTTGGTTGCCCTCGTGCTTGAGAATGGCCAGCAGTTTGATCCGGTAACCCAGATTAGTCGCATACTGAATGTCCTGAAGCGTTACACATCGGATCCCTTCGACATAGACGTGGTCGGCACTGAACCATTCACCGTAGGCCAGAGAGGCAAGAATGGCCGCCTTGTGCGCCGTGTCGATGCCGTCCACATCAAACGCCGGATTCAGTTCAGCATAGCCCGCCGCCTGCGCCGCCTTGAGCACGGTCTCGAATGTCGCCGACTCTTTTTCCATACGGGTCAGGATATAATTGCAGGTGCCGTTGAGGATGCCAACCAGGCCGGTGATGCGGTTGCCCACCAGGCCTTCGCGCAACGCCTTGATGATCGGGATGCCGCCGCCCACGCTGGCCTCATAATAAAGGTCGGCGGCGGAACTTTCCGCCTGGGCCAGAACCTCGGCGCCGCACTTGGCCAGCAGCGCCTTGTTGGCGGTCACCACGGCCTTGCCGTTCTTCAGCGCCCGCAGGATGAAATCCTTGGCGATGGTGGTGCCGCCCACCAACTCCACCACCACGTCGATGGCGGGGTCGTCCAGGATCTCGCCGGCATCGGTGGTCAGCAACTCAGGGGCTACCTTGACGCCGCGGTCCCGGGTGATGTCCACATCGGCGATCTTGGCCAGCACCAGCTTGACCCCGGTGCGGGCGGCGATCAGCTCGCCGTTCTGCTGCAACGTTTCCACCACGCCGGCACCCACCGTGCCGAACCCGATCAACCCAATCTGCAAGCGTTTCATTGTGCGTCTTATCCTCGCGGCTCTTGCCGAACTCCCGCAAGAGCCAAATTTCAGTGTTCAGTCTTCAGTGTTCAGGTATTCATCATCAGAGTCGAAATCTAGCCCCCTTTGCGGATTCCGCCGGCCGCCCCTGCTGTCCCATCCATTGATTGTT
>CAITYL010000313.1 GCA_903896595.1 uncultured Lentisphaerota bacterium | reverse complement strand
GCTGAGCGCTTGTAGCGCGGCGGAGACGTTCCGCCGGGCTGCAAGCCCTGAGCTACAAGGGTGATTCCAATAACACTTCAAGTTGATTCCAAAATTAACCGCAAAGATCGCAGAGATCGCAAAGATAAAACAATCTAAAAATGCGCCATTAATCTTTGTGTTCTTTGCGTTCTTTGTGGTAAAATAAAAGATCAATTTGAATTTTAATTGAATAAGGAACTGCCATGAGTGAACCATTAACCGTCCGCGAATTGTACTGCCCCTCGCATTTCGGCAACACCTACGAGGTGGTGCAGGAGGATGAGATGCGGGAACTGCTGGCGGACGCCCGCGACTGGGGATTCAACCGCTTTTCCGACTGGTTCGACACCATTGACCTGTACGATGTCTACGGGGCCGGGCACCAGCACTTCAATCTGCCCGAGGCGATGTGGGCGCGGAAGTTCGAGAACTTCACCATTGCCGCCGATCTCGGGCTTGAGCTGGGGCTGGTCATCACCCCCAACCATGTCTTCGCCAACCAGGTCACTCCGGAGAACGCGGCGGTCAAGGGCGACCTAGTGTTCGGCCAGCTGGTCTGCCCATCCAAGGCGGGCGGCACGGAGCTGATCCTGGCCAATTACCGGAACCTGTTCCAGGATTTCGCTGCCCGCGGCCTGCGGTTGCGGGCGATTGCCGCCTGTCCCTATGATTACGGCGGGTGCGCCTGTGACGCCTGCCGCCCGTGGATCGTCGCGTTTGGCCGTCTGTTCCAGGCCATTGCCAAGCTTGCCGGCGAGTTTTTCGGGCCGGTGGAGGCCAACCTGATCGGCTGGTGGTGGAGCGATGCGGACCATCGGGACTTCACCGCCTGGGCCGACCGGGAGGCTCCCGGCGCCTTTCACGCCATGATCCATCACCTGCCGTATGGCGAGACCGCCTATGCGGCCCGCCCCGTTCCCTGCGGCTGCCGGGAACGCGCTTTTGTCCACATCGGCTATGGCACCCAGGCCGGTGACGGCGACTGTTACGGGCATTACGGACCGGTCATCGCCCCGGGCCGGGTGGCGCAAACCGTCCGCAACCTGTTCGCGCAGAAAGCGGAAGGGTTCATGGCCTATTCCGAAGGCGCCTTTGACGACCTCAACAAGGCGCTGCTGGGCGGTTTGGCCTCCGGTCAGTTTTCGACGGCGGACGAGGTGCTCGCCGCCTACGCCCGGAAACATCTCGGTGGCGACGCGGCGGGCTGGGCGGCGTGGCTGGCGGAGATGGGCACCTTTGCCGTGATCGACGTGGTGCGTGCCCGCCAGGGCTTTGACCGGCTCCGGCGCCAGGAGGCCCGACCGTCCTGGCGCCTGGAACAGCTGGAATGCCGCCTGATCATGGCGGAGGCGGATGCCGCCGTCCGCGGCCGCACCGCTTGGGATGCCGCGGCCCTCCGCGCCGCCGAAACGTTCTGGAGCGCCAAACAGCGCCTCTATCGCCAGGTCTGGCGCCTTGGCCTGCCCCGGCACATCTGCGCCCTTGACCGCGAAAGCCCCGCCTGGAACAAGGAGTACCAAGAACTCAAAGGCCGCCGTCGCGCCAGTCCCGAAGTCAACCGCCGCCGGCAGGATTGACCGGAGATGTTGGGGGCGCCGCCCCATAAGCGCTAACTTAATAAGTCGAACGTCCAACATTGAATTGACAAGAATGCGGCACACCAAGTCTTTTTTAGTGATTAAAAAATCCGGTTTTTAACGATTTTTGGGCATTGTCGTTATTCAATATTGAATGTTGAACGTTGAATGTTCGATGTTCTCGTTAAAGTGGTTATAAAACAAGTTAGCGTTTATGGGGCGCCGCCCCCAAGCCCCTGCCAAAGGGACCTGTCCCTCTTGAAACTAGGATATTGAGGATAGCCGCCGCGTCCTCTTCGTCCTCAATGTCCTCTCGGGGACCATGTCCTCCACGTCCTCGGCGGCGGCAGGTTGGCTGTTTTTGGCGGGGGGAGGGCGAGGCTGAGGACGTTGATGACACCGGCGCCACACGAGGACAGGGAGGACGGAGAGGACGCCCCGCCCGCAGCGATTATAGGACCGAGTGAATTAGGATTCGCCATCTATGAGGAAAACAGGTGGGGGCGGCGGCCCCTTTGGAATCCCATTTCAAGCCGTGCGAACGCGGCTTGAAAACGTGGGGCAGGCAATCCCGCCCGGCGTCTGCCACCTTTCCAAAACGCGATAGATTTTAATGCCGATTCACCACGATAGAACGCGAAAGATCGCAAAAGAAAATGCGGGTCAGAATTCCTTTCGCGCTCTTTGCGTTCTTTCGCGGTGAATCGACGGTGATGAATAATTCAGGCTAAGGACGTTCCATTATGCGCCTCCAAGACCAGAGCTTGTTTCCGCCCCAGACCGTCCGGCTCAAGGACGGGCGGGCGGCGGTGCTGCGCTTCCTCGCCGTCGCCGATGCGGCGGGACTGGGGGAGTTTTACGCCGCCGTGCCACGGGAGGATTTTCGCTTTTATTCGCCGTATCCGCTGACTCGGGAGAACGCGGCGGAGATCGCCGCCGACGCCCTGGGGCCGTTCCGGGTCACCCTGGTGTTGGACCTGGGCAACGGCCGGATCGGCGGGTACGCATGGTATCGCTGGGCGGGAGAGACGGCGGAACGGAGCGGGTTCGGCATCTGCCTGAGCCGCGACTGCCAGGGCGCGGGCGCCGGCCGGCTGCTGATGGACCGCCTGTTTGAGATCGCCCGCCTCATCGGGCCGCCGGTGATGGGGCTGACCGTGCAACTGGCCAATGCCCGCGGGGTGGAGCTGTACACGAAACTGGGGTTTACCATCGTGCGCGAGCAAATGCGCCAGCCCCAGCCCCACTACGACTTGGACGCCGAACCCGAATACTACATGGAGCGGCGGGTCCGCTGATGTGGGGGCGCCGCCCCCGTAAACGTTAACATAACCGTCAACCGCGCCAGCCAGAAACTGGGCTGGCGCTTTAGAGTGTCGCCGGCTTGACGGCGCTTTCATACTGTATTTCACGGGTACATAAAAAATACAGTATTAAAGCGGTGTCGAGCCACCGCCACTCTAGAGATTTCGGCCGCCGCCGAAATCAGTCAAAAACCAGCTCCCCGTTAGCGCTTATTCCCCCCTGTAGCTCAGGGCTTGCAACCCGGCGGGACGTCTCCGCCGCGCTACCAGCGCTCAGCTACAGCAGACGCCGCTCCGCTCTCATGAATAACCCAGGCTATACCGCGTTAGGGTGAAAACCTTCCCCTAACCGGGAGCCGCCCGTCCTCGGGCGGACGAACCCGTCATCGTCGAAGACGCGCATAATTTGGTTTGGCGGACGGTGACCCTATAATTCCAATAACACGTCAAGTTGATTCCAAAATTAACCGCAAAGATCGCAGAGATCGCAAAGATAAAACGATTTAAAAATG
>CAITYL010000312.1 GCA_903896595.1 uncultured Lentisphaerota bacterium | reverse complement strand
TTGGGACCCCCCTTTTGAGGAAAGGCGGTTCCCAAACCCTCCGTCAAACCTGTTTGTGCCTTTTGCGGATTTCGCAGGCCGCCATCGCGCGACAGACTGCGCCTGGGATTACTGGAGCGGCCTGCGAAATTTGCAAAAAAAAGTCTTGATTCTGGCGCGCTGAAGGCGCATCCGCATCGTAGCCAGGGGCAGCGCCCCTGGAATTGGATGGTGAGCGGTTCAAGACTGAAGGCCTTGCGCATGGCGTTTTGTTACACAACAAATTCATGAATAGTTCAGGCCAAGAGGGACGTCGCTCGCCATTCGGCAATCTGTGGTTGGTTTTGGCTTTGGTTTTGGGAGCCGCCCGTCCTCGGGCGGACCAGGTTGCGCTGTTTTCGGAGTGCGGCAATGCCTTTGCCGCTTTTTGGCTGGTCCCCAGCCGAAAAATATCCTCTCGCCAAGCCCGCCAAGGGAAAACCCTCGCAACCCTGAATTGTTCTACCGCCAAGAACACCAAGAGCGCAGAGCGCAAATAGCCATTAAAAGGTAAGTCGAGATCGTTGTCCGGGCCGGCCGGAAATCGGACGCGTCGGACATGTCCGACATGTCGGAAGTGTCCGACGCCGGGCCGGCCGGTATTCTCTGGCTGTGCCAGAACTGAGGGGGACAAAAAGCGGCAAAGGCATTGCCGCACTCCGAAAACCGTTCGCGTGCGAGAGGCGCGCGCGCGCGCCGCCACGCTGAGCGCGAAGTGCCGGGCCCCATTCATGCCCGGCCGGGATGTCTGGGGTCAGGGATCGGTGCGCAGCACGGTGTGTTCCAGGACGAAGGCGGCGAGCATCAGGGCCAGGCCGGCGCCGAGCCACCACGGAAACTGTTCGCGGTAATCGCGGTAGCGCGGGGTCTCTAGTGAGGTTTTTTCGAGGGCGTCGATCTCGTGCATGACCTTTTGGAACCCGGCGGCGTCGCGGGCGGGGAAGTAGCGGCCGCCGGTGGTGCCCGCCAATTCTTCCAGCAACGCCTGGTCCAGCCCCGCCGGACTGCGCTGCAAACTCTGGTTGCCGAACGGATCGTTGACCAGGACGATGGCGCGGTCGCTGCCGATGCCGACGGTGTGGATGGTGGCCCGGTTGTCCTTGGCCAGCAGCGCGGCCTGGCGCGGACTCAGGCTGGAGTCCACATTCTGCTCGCCATCGGTGAAGAGCACAATGATCCGCCGGCGCGACGGCGAATCCTTGAGCCGGGCGGTGGCCGACCCCAGGGGGGTGGCAATATTGGTGCCGTCCGGCAGCATGCCCGGTTTCAGGGTGGCCAGGTGGCTGAGCAGGAAATCATGGTCGAGGGTGGGCGGGCAGACCATGTAGGGCTGGCGCGCAAAGGCGATGACGCCGATGCGGTCATTGGGGCGCCCCTCCACAAACTTGCGCAATTCGTCCTGGGCGGTGGTCAGGCGGTCTTTCAGCGCGCCGCTTTGGATGGCGCCGGCGATGGCGGGGCCGCGGTCTAGCGATTCCGGGACATCGTATGATTTCATGCTGCCGGAGACGTCGAGGACGAGCATAATGTCCACGCCCTCGGCGCGTTCGATCAGGCGCTCAATGCCCGCCTGCGGCCGCATCAGCGCCACCACGCAGCAGAGCAGTCCGGCGGCGTGCAAGAGCAGCGGCCAGCGCAGGGGGGGGCGCCGGGCCGCTGCCGCGGCGGCGAAGGGCGTGGTGTCCGAGACCAGGAAGGCCGGCAGACGCCGGCGCCAAACCAGCGCCACCACGAACGGCAGTGCCAGCGCCAGCAGTGCGAACCAGGGTTGGGCAAACCGGAAGATCATGGTTTTTCCTCTTCCGTTTTCCGTTTTCCGTTTTCCGTTCCGGCGTCCGCCGCCGCCGGAACCGGGGTGGTTTCGCTGACGAAGCGGCGGGCCACGCCCAGTGCATTGCGGAGCTCGTCCTGGGTGGCGTCGGCGCGGGCAAACTTGATGCGGTCGGCGGCGTCCAGGACGGCGCTGACGGCCTGGCGTTGTTCGAACGTGAGCTCGCTGAGGCGGCGCAGCCGTTCGAGCAGTTCGGGCGTGGTCGCTTCGGTGGCGTGCAGGTCAAAGCGGGCATCCCCGTAATGGCGGACGACATCCGTGTACCGCACGAAGAAGCGTTCCGGTTCCAGCGGCAGAGCCCCCTCCAGTTCCTGTAATGCGTCCTGGGCGGTCTCCCAAGGCGGCGGTGGCGGCGGCAGGTCGGCGGCCTCGCGCCGGCGATAGAGAAGCCAGAACGCCAGGGCCAGGATCAGCAGCAACACGCCCAGAGCGACGTAGTGCCACCACTGCCAGCTGGCGGGCAGCCAGCTTTTGGGGATGAGCGGCGCCAGGGCCAGGCTGGAATCTTGCGGCTTGAGATGGGGCTCGACGGTGAACGGTGGCAGGGGGGCGGTGACCGCGTCATTGGCCTCACGCCGGCCCGGGGTGAACGCCACCGTGACCGAGCCGCCTTCCCGCTTGCCGAGTTCGACCGGCTGGAGCGCCGCCACGCAGCGCCAGCGCCAGCCGAACACCCCGACGCCGACCAAGCGTCGTTTGGCAAAGTCCAAGGTCTGCATGCCGGCCGGCGCCACCACGGTCAACGGCAGGCGCGGCAGCCGGTAATAGGGGCAGTCCACGTCCACCCGCACTTCGGCGAGCGTGCCCAAGTTGAATGGTTTGGGCGCCCACACGGTCAGTTTGGCGAGATTGGGGGCGGGATCGCGCCAAACACTGAGACTCAGAACGGTCAGCACCAGCACCAGCGCGGCGCCCGCCGTCGCGGCCAGGATGATGCGGACCAGGCGGATTTGTTTTTTAAAGGTCATCGCCGCTTCTCCCGGTCACGGAAAAAGCGCAGCAATGGCGGCACGATGTCCTGCCCGCAGGTAATAGTGACCAAGTCGCAGCCGGCGCGCCGGAACTGGCGTTCCTGCTCGACCCGTAGCGCTCCGGCTTCGACGCTGTAATCGCGGCGGAACCCGGCGTCCCCTAGGGGCGCCTCGACCAGCGCCCCGGACTCGGCATCTTCGACGACCAGGCGGTGGGCGGCGGCCGGCAGCCGCATTTCGAGCGGATCGACCAAGCGCAGGCCAATGAGGTCGTGCCGGCGGCCGGCGGTGACCAGCGCCGCTTCGTAGTTGCGGTCCAGCAGGTCGCTGATCAGGAAAACCACGGCGCGGCGGCGGGTCATGCGCAGGACCGAGGCCAGCGCCGCCTGGATGTTGGTGGTGCGCTCATGCCGGTCATGCGCCAGCAGTTCGCGGACGACCCGCAGGACGTTCAGGCGGCCCTTGCGCGGCGGCAGGTACAGTTCGGTGCCGCCGGTGAACAGCAGCAGGCCGACCCGGTCGTTGTTGCGGATGGCGCTGAACGCCAGCAGGGCCACCAGTTCGGCGGCCAGGTCGGCCTTGCTTTGGCCGGTGCTGCCGGTGTCGTGGGAGCCGGAAATGTCCACCGCCATCAGCACGGTCAGTTCGCGTTCCTCAACGAACTTCTTGATGTAGGGATGGCCCAGGCGCGCGGTGACGTTCCAGTCAATGGCGCGGACGTCGTCCCCCGGCTCATACTCGCGGACCTCGCTGAACTCCATGCCGCGCCCCTTGAACACGCTGTGATAGGCGCCGCCGGTCAGCTCGTCCACGATTTTGCGGGTGCGGATCTCGATCTTGCGGATCCGTTTCAGGATCGCCTGCACCCGGTCATGGGCCGCGGAGGTGGCTGGTTTTGGAATGGGGCGTGGGCTGGGCATATGGCAAGCACTGGGGGGGGGGGCTGGTTTCAGTGTTCAGGCTTCAGTAAATAAAATGCCAATGTGGCAAAGCGATTGCATCGCGCTCTTTGAGCGGCACGTTTTCGATCTGGCGGGCTGCAAGCCCTTTGCTACAGAAGTGCCTTCGCGTTTCATAATGACAGGGTCCGGTTTACGGCGTGCGGAGTTCGTCCAGCAGGCGCTTGATCAGGGCGTCGGAGTTGAGGTTTTCCGCCTCCGCCTCATAGGTGGGGGCGATGCGGTGGCGCAGGATGTCGGGGGCGATGTCCTTGACGTCCTGGGGCACGACATAGGCGCGCCCCTGGAGAAAGGCGCGGGCCTTGGCGACCAGGGTCAGTGCCAGCGAGGCGCGCGGCGAGGCGCCGTATTGGATCAGGCCGTCGAGCCCGCGCAGGTCGGCCTCCTTCTGCCGCGGCGACAACTGGTCCCGGCACTCGGGCCGGGTGGCGAACACCAGGTCCAGGATATACTCGGTGATTTTGGGGTCGAGGTAGATGCGGTCCATGTACTGGCGCGCGTCCATGATGGTGCGCAGGTCGGTGACCTGGGACGCCGTCGGCACGCCCTCGGGATGGCCCATGCGCTCGATGATGCGGCGTTCCTCATCGCGGGAGGGATAGGCGACGACCAGCTTGAGCATGAACCGGTCGACCTGGGCTTCCGGCAGCGGGTAGGTGCCTTCCTGCTCGATCGGGTTTTGGGTGGCCATGACCAGGAACGGTTCGGGCAGGCGATGCGTCTCGCCACCCAGGGTCACCTGGCGCTCCTGCATGGCTTCCAGCAGGGCGCTCTGCACCTTGGCCGGTGCGCGATTGATCTCGTCGGCGAGGATGATATTGGCGAAGATCGGGCCCTTCTTGACGGTGAAGGTGTGGTCGCCGGGATGATACACGGAGGTGCCGAGCAGGTCCGCCGGCAGCAGGTCCGGCGTGAACTGGAGGCGGGAGAAACTGCCGCCAATGGCCTGGGCCAACGTTTTGATGGCCAAGGTCTTGGCCAGGCCAGGCACGCCTTCCACCAGCACATGGCCGTTGGCCACCAGGCCGGTCAGCAGGCCGTCCACCAGTTTGTCCTGGCCGACCAGGACCTTGCCCAGTTCCTGGCGCAGCGGCGCCACAAACCCGGCCGCCGTGCGAATCTCGCGCTCCAACGCATTGATGTCCAGATTATCCATCGCCTGTTTTCTCCTTTAGCCAAAGCTCGTCATACGTCTTTCAGACCCGCCGGCTTGATTCCGGTTCCCTGATTTTGGAGTCGCGACCGCGGTCGCGATTCCAAAATAGGGGGGTGGCCGATGATTTTGCGGAAGGCGCGGGCGAAATAGTTGCTGTCGACAAAGCCGCAGCGCCGCGCCACCTCCCCAACCGGCGCGTGCGAACTGCGCAGCATGCGGGCGGCATGGCGGATCCGGGTTTCCAGGATGAAGCGCTCGGGCGTCATACCCAGGGCCGCCTGAAAGCAGCGCCGGAGATGGCGCGGTGACAGGGCGGCGGCCTGGGCCAGCTGTCCCGGCCGCAACGGCTGCATGTAGTGGTTTTCCGCCCAGGCGACCGCCCGGCTGATCCGCATTCGGGCCGCCGTGGCGTCACCATCACCGGGGAGCGCCGCGCGGCAAAGCAGCACCAGCAACTCGGTCAGCCGGGCCGCGACCAGCAGCCGGGCGCCGTCCCGGCCGGCAAAGCTTTCTTCTTGGATGAGATCCAGTTGTTTCAGGGCCGCGGCCAACGTGGCGGCTTCCAGCAGTAGGGGGGCGGCCGCGCTGGCGCGCAGGGGCGCAAACCCGGGCAGGCCCTGGACCGGTGCCAGCCGGGCCAGCAGTTCGGGATGGATCAGGACATTGCTGATCAGAAAGTGGTTGGTTTCGGCGTACCCGTGCCGTTGTCCCGGCAGGATGAGAAAGGCGTGGCCGGGACGGAGGGGGACGGGGGCGCGGTCGGTCAGGTGCAGGGCGCCGCCCTCCAACACCAGCACCAATTCGCCAAACTCATGGGTGTGCGGCACGTGGTTGACCGTCCAGTCGCGCATCAGCACCACGTTCGGCGTCCGGGCGTCCCGGACGAACTCGTCCCAGCGGAAATGCGTCCAGCGGGTGGGGTCGGGGGGATGCGTGATTTGGCCCATAAGTGCTAATCTTGGTCCGTTGCGTGAAGGACAACGGCCAATCTACCGTCTACATTGAACAACAACAAAGCAGAAAACTGATAAGGGGCGCATGACATGTTGGGAACCCCCTTTTGAGGAGCACCCTTTTTCAAAAGGGTGGCCCCAACAGGCATCCTTGTCATACACCCGCGGAAAACGGAAATTTTGTGTTTTTAGCTTTTGTATGGAGATCGCGCTTATGAACCTGCCTTCCCTCACCTCCCGCGCCGCGCTGGCGGTCAACTGCCTGACCCGGCACGGCGATCCGGCCCGCGGTTATCTGCCCTATTTCTACACCCTGCTCACCGACCGGCCGATGAGCGCGGCCTTGCAGATCTGGTCCTATGGCGACGGCCTGGGCCGCGATGTTGACGCCCTGACCCTGCTGCGGGCCATGACCGGCGGCACGGTCGACGGCAAGGATGACCGGACCCTGCGCGCCCTGCTGATCGGTCTGATCGGCGCGGACGGCCTCTCCTGGTGTCCCGCGGAACCGTGGCTAATGGACGTCCCCCATACCCGGCCCGCCTGGCTCCAGCAGGGCACCCTGCTGGCCCTGACCAGCCTGTATCAGTTCACCGGCGATCCGGAGTACCGCCAACTGGCCGAACGCAACATCCTGGCGGTGGCTGCCATGTCCCGGCCGACCGCGTTTGGCGACGCCGAGTTTCCCGGCGATCATTACACCCGCCGCGACGGCTGGGCGCCGCTGCCCACCGACCCCATGCACCGGCACTCGGTCTTTTCGACTTCCATCACCATGCCGCTGATGCGCTATTACCGGCTGACTGGGTTCGCCCCGGCACTGGAACTGGCGTCGAAGCTGATCAATTGGGCCCTGCGCGACCACGACGGCGGGAAGCAGTTGTTTGACTGCGGCCATTTCCACTGCCAGAGCCGGTTGGTGATCGCCCTGCTGATGCGCGGGATCGCCACCGGTCAGCGTGCGGATGTGGCGCTGGCGGAGCAGTTGTACCTGAAGGCGCGGGCGCTGGGCACCTCCACCGGCTGGTTCCCGGAACAGATCAACAATCCGGAGCACAACCGGTCCAATCTTTCGGAAACCTGCTGTCTGACGGACATGCTGGAACTGGCCATCCTGCTGGCGCAGCAGGTCAATCCGGATTACTGGCACGATGCGGAACGCTTTTCCCGCAATCATCTGCTGGTGCACCAGATCACGGACACCGCCTGGTTTGACGAGGCCGTGTTCGTGCCGCGCGAGCAGCACGGGCTCGGCTACAATTTCGAGGCGAAGCGGCGCGGCGAAGGCATTGAGGAAGGCCCCCGCCTGCGCGAAAGCATCATCGGCGGCTTTGCCGGCTGGGGCGCGGTCACCGCGATGAGCGACGACAGCATGCTCGCCAACTCCAACCAGCAGTGCTGCAACGCCGCCGGCGCCCGGGCGCTCTACGACGCCTGGTATTATGCGGTGACGGACACCGGCGCCGAGCTCCGCGTCAACCTGCACCAGGCCCGGCGTCATGCCGCGGCCGAGGTCAGTGTGGACGCCACGGCAGAGCGCGAGACGGTCGTGGTCCGCCTGGCCGCCGCGCGGGACAATGTGTGCGTGCGGATTCCGGAATTTCTGACCGCGGCCGAGGTTGCGGTGACCCGGGACGGCCAGCCCCAGGCGGTGCCGGCGCGTCAGGGCTTCCTGGAGGCGGGCCCCGCCGCCGCCGGTTGCGAACTCCGCTTTTCCTGGCCGGTCAAGGCGCGGGTGTCCCGCGAAGCGATCGCCCCCGGCGAATTCACCTTCCACTGGGCGGGCGCCACCGTCACCGCCGCGGCGCCGGTGCAGAAGCTCTGCCCGCTGTTTACCCGTGCCCGTTTTGCCGCCGGCCCCGCCACCGCCGAGCCGCTGCCGACGCTGGATCTGCCGTCGTTGTAAAAACGGAGGATATTGGGGCACGTCCGGTTCACCATTCTGATCGGGGCTGCCAGTATTGCTGCCACCTTTACGTTGAACGGCTTCAGAAGGCGGGCTTGGGCGTCAGTATGACACAGGAGATGCACTGCTATGAAAACGCCTTGGCGGAGCGCGTTAATGGCATCCTGAAACAGGAATACGAGATGGATAGCACCTTTCGCACCAAGGAGCAGGCAAGAGTGGCGTTTGAGCAGGCAGTCTGGTTGTACAATTACCGCAGGCCGCACATGAGCTTGAAATATCGTTTCCCCGCGGAGGTACATCAGCAAGCCGCATAATGCGCGGGAAAATAAGTTGGCCAGGGGCGCTCCGCTTCGCCCTTGCCCCTGCGGGGCACCCCCTGTTGGGGGACGGGCGAAGCGGAGCGCCCCTGGCAGGCGGGGAACGAGCGTAGCGAGTTCCCCGTGCCGACAGGGACAATCCATGAAATGTTGGAATGAAGAAATCATAACCAAAAGTGTCAAACGGAAATCAGGACTTGACATAATTTTTCAGCCTAACGCAGTATAAAATGGGGTTCCCAACCGCTTTTATACGGTTCGGGTGGAGGCAACGCCGGGGCGTATGTCTGTCCCCACCTATTTGCCCTGGGAGCCGCCCGTCCCGGGCGGACAAGGTTGCACCGGTTAACGACCACGCAAGCCTGAATTATTCTACCGCAAAGAACGCAAAGAGCGCGGAGAGCAAAGAGCCATTAAAAAAGTAAGTCGAGATCGTTTGTATAAGATTTGACCCTTCGCCTTACGAACTGACACGGCTACGCGTCGCGTAGCCAACAATAAGGTCATATACCCTCGAAATTACGAATTATTATCTTTGCCGCGTCCTCTTGGTCCTCACGGTCCTCCGGTTTTTCCCGTCCTCGATCCGTCCTCGGCGGCCATGGCTACTGGGCGGGAATGGGGGGGGGCGAGGACATTGAGGACAGGCAGCGCCACAATGAGGACCATGAGGACGGGGAGGACGCCCCCCCATGACGGGGAGGGAGCCGCCCGTCCCGGGCGGACAAGGTTGCACCGGTTTTGGAGTACGGCAAGGCATTTGCCGCCTGAAGGCGGAACTCCGAACCCGGGCGGGGCGTAGCACCTTGTCAAAGCTAAAACTTCGGATTCACCACGAAGTCACGAAGAGCAATCGAAGGTTTTAGAGTGGGGAAGTAGCTGCGCATTCAGCTTTTTCTTTCGCGCTCTTTGCGTTCTTTCGCGGTTAATCGAAGGATTTAGAATCGGTCACCGGTAGTCGTTGGGGCCGGGTTCGGGGACGGCGTCGAGGAGCTTGGCGATCAGGGTGTCGGGGGTCATCCCCTCGGAATCGGCGGCAAAGGTGGTGAACAGCCGGTGGCGCAGCACCGGCGCGGCCAGGGCGCGGATGTCCGCGCAACTGACATTGACCCGGCCGTGCAGCACCGCCTTGGCCTTGGCGCCGAGGATCAGGAACTGGGCTGCCCGCGGCCCGGCGCCGCAGGCCACATAATCGCGGATGAACGGCGGGGCGCCGGCTTCCTTCGGCCGGGTGGCGCGCACCAGGCGGGTGGCGTACTTGATGATGTGCGGGCTGACCGGCAGGGTGCGCACCGCCTCCTGGACGTCCAGCAGGTCGGGGCCGGACAGCACCTGCTTGACCGTCACATCGCGGTTGCCGGTGGTGGCCTGGACGATCTTTTCCTCTTCCGCCTCGGTCGGGTAATCCACCAGAATGTTGAACATGAAACGGTCGAGCTGGGCCTCGGGCAGCGGGTAGGTGCCCTCCTGTTCCAGCGGGTTCTGGGTGGCCAGGACAAAGAACGGCTGGGGCAGGGGAAAGACATGGCTGGCCACCGAGACCTGCCGCTCCTGCATGCTTTCCAGCAGCGCGGCCTGGGTTTTCGGCGGGGTGCGGTTGATCTCGTCGGCCAGCAGCAGGTTGGTGAACACCGGGCCCTTGACGAAACGGAAGCTCTTTTGGCCGGACGCCTCATTGATGTCGAGGATTTCGCTGCCGGTGATGTCGGAGGGCATCAGGTCGGGGGTGAACTGGATGCGCTTGAAGGCGAGCTGCAGGATTCGTCCCAGCGTGCTCACCATCAGGGTCTTGGCCAGGCCGGGCAGGCCGATCATCAGGCAGTGGCCGTTGGCGGCCATGGCGATCAATAACTGTTCCAGCACCTGACGCTGGCCGACAATCACCTTGCCGAATTCGCCTTCGATGGCCGGGTAGATCTTGGCCATTTCCTGGATCCGGTCCAAGTGTTTGGCGGTGGCCGCACTGGCGGCGGCGGGGGTGGCCGGCCGCTCTTCATCCTCGCTGTCGGCCACCGTGGGGGCGGCATCGTCTTGGCGCGGTTCGAAGCGCACCTGGAGGTTGCCGAACTTCAGGGTGGCCGGCGCGGTCAGTTCCCGGCGGGCGACCCGCGTGCCGTCGACAAAGGTGCCGTTCTGGCTGTCCTGGTCCTCCAATAGCCACGCCGTGCCCGTGCGGGTCAGGAGGGCGTGCTGGCGCGACAGGCTGCCGTCGTTCCAGCGGAGTTCGCACTCTTCGCCGCGGCCGATCCGGTAACGGCCGTTGTCCAATTCATATTTGCGGCCCGCATCGGGACCGCTCAGCAATTCCAGTTTGGCCATGGCAGGGAAACCTCGGGTAAAGGTCGGACACAAATCATCAACATAACCCAACGTTTCCACTCCGTGACCAACGCCGTTCTGGTGGATTATAACCGTTTTGTTGGACGATGTTGGGGCCACCCTTTTGAAAAAGGGTGTTC
>CAITYL010000311.1 GCA_903896595.1 uncultured Lentisphaerota bacterium | reverse complement strand
CGCCCCGCCGTCCGTCCGCCCACTCCACCAAAAACGTGACAACCTCCCGGCTGTCGTGTGCTTCCGCACGCCCTACCGTCACCAACACGGCTTTATGTCACCGCCGACCGGTCAAGCACAAATCAAATTCGTCAGTGCTGCACCGCGCCCCGTCCGTCTTGACAACGAAAGGGCGTGCGCTATTTTATGACTTAAGGCAGCTTAAGCTATTGGGCAAAAATTGAACTGGGATCATCAGGGCGCAGGGACGACCCGCGTCCGTGAAGTCCATCACAAAAGGAGGGCCGTCAACGTCCGCGTTTAAATGCGAGAGGGGCTGCCGTTGGCTCCGCCAGGGCCTCGGCGTCGCAAGTCGGGACGGCCATGCCCGCCCCGCGATGAGTTCCCATGATCGTGCCGCCGCAGTCGGGTTCCGGCAGCGCATCAACGTCAGCGAGAACCCGGAAAACCGTTCCTATTTTTAAAAAGGAGATTTAACATGTGTTCTTCCTACACGCTTGGCTGCCGCGTGGCAGCCGTCTGGGCTGGCGTTCTCCTCGTCGCCAGCTTCGCACCAGCCGCCGCCGCGAGCATTATCTACACCAAGTCATTCACAAATAACGCTGTCCCCGATCAGAATCAGACTCTGGCTTTTCACGGGTGGGGCGCGAGGGTCGGTTCAGCATGCACCGATCAGTCCGGCGGAGGTGCCAGCGGAGTTTCCTATTATATTGGTTCCGGGACGACTCCGGGCCTCGCTTACACGACCGTTGCGGCGGCGGATTGGCGAAGCTTGGTGGCCACCACCACGGCTCT
The DNA here is from genome assembly GCA_903896595.1 of uncultured Lentisphaerota bacterium. Taxonomy (GTDB): domain Bacteria; phylum Verrucomicrobiota; class Lentisphaeria; order Oligosphaerales; family CAITYL01; genus CAITYL01. Next base: position 7,039 of record CAITYL010000311.1, on the reverse strand, counting down.
CGGTTCCGGATTTGCCGCGGTTGACCAATCCGCCTACAGCTCGCTCACCTTCTCCTGGGAGCAGTGGAATGGAAATTTGAATCAGAAGAGCCAATTGGCCGTTGAGATCGGTGGCGCCTGGTACGTGAGCAAGGACGCCTTTTCCACGGCATTGGTGTATGGAGTCTCGGGCGGCAATGCCGTCACCAACGGCGAGTGGAAATCCATCGCCCTGGCGTCGGCGTCCGGCTGGTACGCCTTGACCGTCAACCCAGACGTGAGCATGGGCGTTGGCTCGGCCGTCAGCCTGCCGACCACCGGCAGCATCACCGGCGCGGGATTGTACTGCACCGCCTCAAGCGGCAGTGACGCGCTTTTGCTTGACGACTTCCAGATTAGCGGCGTGGCCGTGGTGCCAGAGCCGGGGATACTGGCCCTGCTGGTTGGCGGCTTGCTGGGACCGCTGGCCGGCGCCCGGCGGAAGCGAAATAAGTGATATACTTTGTCAGGCGGAAGCTTTTTATCCTGGATTATTCATGAGAGGTGAATAATCCAGGTTAGGCTGAAAGCAATAACATTTCACCCTATGTCGAACGTCTTCAAAAACTTGAACCGGGACAACGGGCCGCTCTATCTCGGCCTGCAGCGCTGCCTGGGACAGTACATGCTGGACCAGGGGCTGAAGCCCGGGGAGCGCTTTCCCTCCAACCAGGAAATCGCCACCCTGGCGGGGGTCAGCCGGGTGACGGCGCGGCTGGCGATCAAGCAGTTGGAGCGGGACGGCCTGCTGGTCAGCCGCGGCGCGCGCGGCACCTTCATCCGGCAACTGCCCACCGCGGAACAGGTGACGGACGCCTCCCCGTGCCGCCGGCAGGTGGGGGTGGTGCTGTCCCAGTGGGACCATGCCGGGGCACTGAGCTGGAATGATGCGCGAATGATGCCGGGCTTGTTGGACGTGGCGGCCGCCAACGGCATTGCCATTCAAATGATTCCCCATGAATTGACCACGCAGCCTCCCGCCCAGTTCGACCGTTACATCCAGGAGCATCAGATCGACGGCCTGATCTGGCTGATCATGCGCTATCCGGAGGCGGTGGCGGCGACGCGCTGGCTGGAGCGCGGCCTGCCGCAAGTGGCGGCCCTCAGCCGGGTGGAGGGAGTCGCGATCCCCATGGTGTGCGAGGACAATGCGGTGGCGGCCGCCGAGGCGGTCCGGGCCGTGCTGGCCGAGGGGCACCGGCGGATACTGGTTGTCCATGCCGGCACGGAGGACAGTTGCAATGCCCAGCGCCTGGAAAGCACGCGGGAAGAACTGCGCCGGCAGGGGGTTGAATTGCCGGAGGAGTGGTTCCTCAGGGTGCCCGAGTGGCCGTTTCCGAGCTGGTTGCCGTTGCACCTGGAAGAAGCCTTGCGGCGGGTGAAGCCGACGGCGGTGCTGATGCTGGCCGCCATCACTTCGGAGTTGGTGGAAGCGGGACGAGCCGCAGGATTGGAGTTTGGCGGCAATTGCCGGTTAGTCAGCTTCCATCCCCCGGTGGTCATTGAAGGCGCCAAGCCGGCCCGGTACAGCTATTTCTGGCCGCAATTGCGGGAGATTGGCCAGGGGGCGGTCGCCTTGTGGCAGCGGACGTTGGCGGAATTTGAGCGGGACAGGCAGGCCCGGCCGGACTGGATCGAAACCCTGCCAATGGAGAGGCTTGAGTTTGCTGTGGCTGACCCATGAGGTGTCCGATGCAGGCAACACGCGGTTTGGAGAAGCGCGGCGGTTTCACGCTGATCGAGCTGCTCGTGGTGATCGCGATCATCGCGATCCTGGCGGCCATGCTGCTGCCGTCGCTCGCGAAGGCCAAGGAGACGGCCCGGGCCGTCTCCTGCGTTGGCAACCTGAGGCAGATCGGGCTGGCCTATCAGATGTATGCATCTGATTACCAGGGTGATCTGCCGCCGCAGCTGGACTCCCAGTGGTCGTCTATTTATGACTACCACTGGAACGACTACGTGTCGAACTACGTGCCGGCCAAAACCTTCACCTGCCCGACGGTTTACAGCGGGACCGTGGATTATGTGCTGAGTTATCCGATCAACTATGTGCTCTCCTGCAACCTGATCAGCGGCTGGGGGCCGGAAGGGCGCGTCAAAGTCTATGAACGTTGCGCCACCTCCCGGACGATGCTGTTCGGCGACGGGCCGACGTGGTGGAAGAACATGACGCCGGGCTGGGAGCCCCCCAACTGGGTCAACTATGGCAATGGTTGCCTGGCGCTCCGGCATTTGCGCAAGGCGAACTGCGTCATGCTGGACGGGCATGTGGAATCCCGGCACGGGAACGCCATCCCCGCCGCGACCAACGACACCTTCTGGTACGGGCTGTGACGCTCGTTTATGCTTCGCTAGCGGATGAAACTCTCTTCCAACGCGGAATAACTCTACCACCCGGGCACCGATCCTCTGGCGAGGGCACCGGGTACCCCTCACGTATCCATGGAGAATGCATGCCGCACAACTTGATAATGTCCACGGATTTGGATGCCGCGAGAAGCCGCTGGCAGGAACTGGGCTACGGGATGTTCATTCATTTCGGAGTCAACACGTTCAGCGGCTCCGGCTGGGGCGACGGCAAGTTTCCGGCCCAGGACTTCAATCCCGACCAGCTCGACCCCAACCAGTGGGCCGACATCGCCGCCGAAGCCGGCATGAAATATGCCGTGCTGACCGCCAAGCACCACGACGGCTTTTGTCTGTGGCCAACCCGGCACACTGACTACTCCGTGAAGAATTCACGCCGCGGCCAGGATGTGGTGGCGCGGTTCGTCGAAGCGTTCCGGAAGGCCGGGCTGCAGGTCGGGCTCTATTACTCGCTGTGGGACCGGAATTTTTCTGATTATAACAACGACGCAGCGTACCTTGCCTACATGAAGGCCCAGTTGACCGAGCTGCTCACCAACTACGGCCCCATGCTTGAATTGTGGTTTGATGGCGGCTGGGACAAAGACCACCCCACCCGGGATTGGCCCTTCGATGCGGCCTGGGAAGCCGATCCGGCGAGCGGCCTCACGCACGGGGAACGGTGGGGCTGGGCTGAACTTTACGCGCTCATTCATCAGCTTCAGCCGGCCTGCCTGGTGATCCAAAACTCCAGCAGCGACCGTCCGGGCATCGTCAAATATCCCCCGGTGGACATCCGGACCAGCGAGCATTTCGACTTCATCTGGAAGGAGCGCCTATGCACGGCCGCCAACGGCCCGGGCCTGCTGCCGCTTGAATACTGCACCACGTTGACGCCCGATTGGTTCTGGAGTGACCGGCGCTGCGCTTGGGGGCATCCTTCCGCCGGCGCCATTGCCGACTGGCTCCAGAGGGCCAGAAGCAGCAACGCCAATCTTCTGCTCAATATCGGCCCCAATAACCGGGGCGTGATTCCAGAATACCACCGGCACTTTCTCAAGGCGGCGGCGGCCGTCGTGACAAAAGGACGATGTTCACTGTAGCAAAGCGATTGCATCGCGCTCTTCGAGCCGCCACATCCCGATTGGGCGGGCTGCAAGCCCTTTGCTACATCGGTCATCGGATAAGGACACGACATGTTTAAACGGATCGCACGGATATTGGGGATGGCGGCGCTCTTGCCGCTGGGAGGGTGGGCGGAGCCCCCCGGCGTTACGGCCGCGAAGCCGGCGGCGCCTGGTGTTAATCTGCTGGGCGCGGGAGCGGATTTCGAAGTCGGGCCGCAAGGCTGGCATGCGTTCTGCGCCTACGGCTGGGAAGACTGGACCGCCCCGGGCATCCAGCCGGAATCCGATGCCACGACCGCCCATCAAGGCCAATACAGCCTGAAACTGACCGTGGAAGACCGCAAGGTCAAGCAGGGCCGCGACAACTACAACGCGCTCCGGTTCATGCCGGTCAAGCTTGACCCCAATGTCGCGTATACGTTCTCGGCCTGGATGAAGACCGACCTGCCGGAACTGAAAGTCATTCAGGGCAGCGGCGAATTCCTCAACGACGGGTATAGCCAGACGGTGACCGTCACGCCGGAGTGGCGGCGTTACGCGTTCACCTTCCGGCCGCAGAATGGCAAGCGGCTGAATTACCATCTGCCGATGATCATGGTCGACAACCAGGCGACCCGGGGCCGTCTGTGGATTGATGACGCGCAACTGGAGGTGGGTGACCGGGCCGGCGCCTACCAGGCCGCCGCGCTGGAATTCGGCGCCGCCTTCGACGCCATGTACAAGCTGTTCACCGTGGCGGAGTTGCCGGCCACCTTCTGCCGGATCCGGTTCCGGAACAACACGGCGCGGCCGCACCGGTTCCAGGTGCATTATACGATCAAGGATTACTGGGATAAAACCGTGGCCACCGGCACCCTGGCCGCCGAGGTGGCCGGCAACGGCAACCGGGAAGAAAAGCTGCCGTTGCCGGTGCTGCCCTGCGGTTATTACCGGATCTTCTTCGACGACCCCCAGGCCAACCTTCATGACGAGGCGATTTTTGGCGTTTACCAGCCGGTTTCGCCCCGGGTGAAACTGCCGGCGGACTGGCCGCTGGGGTCGCACGCCAGCGATGGCAATCCGTTGGTGCGCGACCTGGGGTTTGGCTGGGCCCGCTGTTTTTACACGTTCAGTTTCAACCGGGTGCTGCCGGCCAAAGGCCAGACCAATTTTGTTGAAACCGACCGGGTGGTCAAGCGTTGCCGGCAGGCCGGACTGAATCTGATGCCGATTCTGGGGCCGGCGTTCAACGATACCACCGACTCGTACACCAAGGGGATTCCCGACTGGGCGGTCGAACGGACGCCGCCGAGCCAAGTTTCGTGGAGCTGGACGCCGCGCGTCATGTTCCCCCGGATCGAGGACTGGAAAACGTACGTGCGGACGCTGGTCAGCCGCTACAAGCACGACATCAAATATTGGGAAGTGATGAACGAGCCCAATGCCTGGCTGACGCCGGAAGAGTACGTGCCGTACCTGCGGGCGACGTACGAAGCGGCCAAGGAAGCCGATCCGGACTGCAAGATCGTGGGCGGCGGCGCCACCTCCGACATGGGCGGCCAGCCGGCGCCGTGGACCTGCAAGGTGCTGGAACTGGATCAGGCCAGGCATCTGGACGTGCTCTCCATTCACATGTACAGCAATACGATGCCGGAAACCTCGTTGCGCAGCGGTACCGACAAGGTCCTGGCGTTTCTCCGCAACGAGCTGAAAAAATACGGCCGAGACATCCCGGTCTGGCACACGGAAAAAACCTATACGACGCCGGTGAGCGGCTATACCCGGAAAAAACTCGATCTGCCGGGCAGTTACCTGCGCGATCCCGCGTTCCAAGTGCCGGACCTGCGGGCGAAAGCCGACTATCTGCTCCGGGAAACGCTGATCGACAGCGCCGTCGGCCATGGTCCGTTCTTCTGGTTCGGGCATTTGCCGAATGACAACAACATCAGCACCCGGATAGATGTCTATTCGTTCCATGACGTGGAATTCGACCTGTCGCCAGGGCCGGAGCTGCTGGCCGCCAACGGCCTGGCCCGAATGCTGGACGGCCGAGGCACGCCGCGACGGTTACTGCAGCTGGGGCCCACCCGCTACTGCGCGCTCTTTGACGGGCCGAAGGGAGCGCTCGCCGCCCTTTGGGACATCACGGGGAAGTCATCCTTGGCACTGCCGCCGTTCCCCAGGCCTTTCGTCGTTGCCAACTTTTTCGGTGTCCCGCTGGGCAGCAACGTCCGCCGCCTGGATCTCGACACCAGTCCCGTTTACGTGAGTGCGGACGGCGCCTCCGCGGCCGCGTTAGCCGAATGGCTCAGCGCCTGCCGCGATCCGGCTTCCCGTTTCGAGATCTCCGGCGGCCTGGAGCCCGATGCCGGCGGCGGTGTGAGGCTCAGTGCCTATGTCCTCAGCCATGAGGACGCGCCGGGCGACTTCACGATGGAACTGAAGCGGCTCCCCGCCGGCTGGGCCGCCGCCCGCCGGCAGGCCGTTGCCAGCGGCCAGCCCGGCCAGTTCGTCCGGGTTGACTTTCCTCTCTCCACGATCGCCCCTTCCGCCGGCGCTTGTGAGTTTGAGATCCTGGGGCCGGATGAAAAACGTTCCGTCCTGGCTTTTCCGCCTGTTCCGTCCATCGCCTGGCTCCGCGGTGTCCTTTCCCCATCCGAAAACGCCGTTGGCGCCAAGGTTGCCGAGGGGGCAATCACCGTCGACGGATCGCTTAACGAGTGGAGCGCGGATGGCGTCTGCGGCGCCGCGACGGCGGAAAAGGTCAAACTCGGCCGGGAGTTCTGGCGCGGGCCGTTGGACCTCTCCGCCGCCGTGCGTTTCCGCTGGGACCGCAATTGCCTTTACCTGGCGGCCGAAGTCAGCGACGATGTTTTCGCCAGGCACCAGCCGAAAGAGCTGGCTTATGACTCTGACGGGCTGGAGTTCTTCCTGACCCCGGATCCCAAGTCCGGGCCCAAGGCGTCGTCCGGCTTCCGGCAGTTCCTGCTGGCTCCGGGCGCCATCTCCGGGAACCAGACGGCGGCCACGGCCTATTGCTGCCAGCTGAAGGACGAGGCCGGTGTCAGGATTGCCTCACGGCCGGTCAAAGGCGGATATGTCCTGGAGGCGGCGATCCCCTGGAACGCGCTCTCTCCCGGCTTCATTCCGGCTCCGGGCCGCAGTCTCGGCATGACGTTTCAGCTCTGCGATGCGGACGCCCCGAACGAGGCCGCCAGAAAAAAGATCTTCTGGGCCGGCGACGAAGACAATTTCCAGTCGGCCGCGGGCTGGGGCCGGCTGGTGTTGAAGTGAAAACCTTAGGCTGAAGCTGTTTAGGCTGTAGGCTGAAGGTCATTACAATCTCCCTCCCCAACGCATGTATAAGAGGATTATACCGCGTCAGGGTGAAATTTTTAAATTAAATGAGGTGTTTTCAAAAGTACCGAAGTTTTTCCAATAAACGGGAGCCGCCCGTCCTCGGGCGGACGAACCCGTCACCGTCGGAGACGTGTATAATTGGTTTGGCAGACGGTGGCCCCATAAATTCTGGGCGGAACTGGTATGACGCCATCGAGTTCCGCCCGAGG
>CAITYL010000310.1 GCA_903896595.1 uncultured Lentisphaerota bacterium | reverse complement strand
CGCCCAACCACCCAACCGCCCAACCACCCAACCACCCAAACACTCAACCACCCAACCACCCAACCAAACAACCACCCAACCACTCAACCTCCCAACCCCTCAACCCCTCAACCTCCCAACCACCCAACCACCCAACCACCCAACCACTCAACCACTCCGCTTGCAATGCTAACAAATGATTGTATACTGTCGTTTATGCCCGCGCCTTCCGCCCCCAATCTGTCCGTCCTGCTCCGGCAGGTCTTCGGTTTTGACTCCTTCCGCCCCTTGCAGGAGGCGATCATCCGCGACGCCCTGGCCGGCCGCGACGTCTTCGCGCTGCTGCCCACCGGCGGCGGCAAGTCACTCTGCTACCAGCTCCCGGCCCTGGTGCATGCCGACGGCCTGACCATTGTTGTCTCCCCGCTCATCGCCCTGATGAAGGACCAGGTCGACGCCCTCACCGCCGCCGGCGTGCCCGCCACCTTCCTCAATTCCTCGCTCGACCTCGACGGCGTTTACGAGCGCACCCGCGATCTCGCCGCCGGCCGCTACCGCCTGCTCTACGTCGCCCCCGAACGGCTGATGCAGCCGGGCTTCTTCGACGCCCTGGCCGGCTGGCGCCCGCGGCTGATCGCCGTCGATGAGGCGCACTGCATCAGCGAATGGGGGCACGACTTCCGCCCCGAATACCGCCGGCTCCAGGAACTGCGCGACCGCTTTCCCGAACTCCCGGTCATGGCCCTCACCGCCACCGCCACCGAACGCGTCCGCGGCGACATTGTCCGCCAGCTGCGTCTGCGCGACCCGGCCTGCTACGTCGCCAGCTTCAACCGCCCCAACCTCACCTACCGCGTCCTGCCCAAGAGCAAGCCTTACGCCCAGCTCCTGGCCTTCCTCCGCGAACGCCCCCAGGACGCCGGCATCGTCTACTGCCAGAGCCGCAAGGCCACCGAGGACATCGCCCGCCGCCTGGTCCTCGACGGCATTCCCGGCCGCCCCTACCACGCCGGCCTCGAACCCGACGTCCGCGCCGCCAACCAGGACGCCTTCCTCCGCGACGAGGCCCGCGTCATTTGCGCCACCATCGCCTTCGGCATGGGCATCAACAAGTCCAACGTCCGCTTCGTCGTCCACTATGACCTGCCCAAGAACGTCGAGGGCTATTACCAGGAAACCGGCCGGGCCGGCCGTGACGGCCTGCCCGCCGACTGCCTGCTCCTTTTCAGTCCCGGCGACGCCGCCAAGATCATGCAGTTCATCGCCGACAAGCCCGACCCCCAGGAGCAGCAGGTCGCCCGCGACCAGCTCCGCCAGATCGTCGCCTATGCCGAGGAAAACGGCTGCCGCCGGTCCCATCTCCTGCGCTATTTCGGCGAGACCGGCGCGGCGGCCGCCTGCGACGGCTGCGACAACTGCCTGTCCCCCCGCGAAACCTATGACGGCACCCTGGCCGCCCAAAAACTGCTCTCCTGTGTCTACCGCCTCCGCGAGGCCTCACCCAATTTCAGCGTCGGCCTCAACCACATCGTCGAAGTGCTCACCGGCGCCGACACCGACAAGATCCGCCGTTGGAACCACGACCGCCTCTCCACCTACGGCATCGGCGACGACCTGCCCCGCCCCCAGTGGCAGGCCGCCGGCCGCGAACTCGTCCGCCTCGGCCTGCTGGAACAGAGCGCCGATGCGTTCGGCACCCTCGCCCTGACCGCCACCGGCCTGAACACCCTGCGCGAACGCCGCCCGGTCACCCTCACCCGGCCGCTCATTCCCGCCGCCCCCGCCGCCGGCGAGGGCCGCCGCCACCGGGCCGGCGAAATCGCCTGCGACGAGGCGCTCTTCGACACCCTCCGCACTCTGCGCCGGCAACTGGCCGACGCGCGCAATGTCCCCGCCTACGTCATCTTCTCCGACGCCACTCTCCGCGAAATGGCCCGCGTCTATCCGGTCACCGACGACGCCTTCGGCCGCATTCCCGGGGTCGGCCGCCAGAAACTGGCCGAGTTTGCAGACCCCTTTACCACCGCCATTGCGGAATTTCTGGAAAGCCATCCGCAACAGGATTTCCCCGCCGCCAGCTGGACGCCCCCGCCCCCCGCCATCCCCGCGGACGCCGCGCTCAATGACACCGCCGAGGAATCGCTGCGCCTCTTCCAAGATGGCATGGACGTGCCCGCCATCGCCCGTCTCCGCAAACTCACTCCCGGCACCATTTACCAGCACCTGACCCGCGCCGTGCTCAATGGCGCCGACCTGGAACTGGACCGCCTCATTCCCCCGGCGCTCGCCGCCCGCCTGACCGCCGCTTTCGCCGAAACCCCGCCCGCCGCCGGCCTCAAAGCGGTCAAGGAACGCCTCGGCGACGACGTCGACTACGGCCAGCTCCACCTCTGGCGCGCCACCCAAACCACCACGGCGCCGTGATATTGGGGCCACCCTTTTGAAAAAGGGTGCTCCCTTTGCGGATTCCGCAGGCCGCTTGCGCGCAACAAATCACGACAGGGACACCGAGGCGGCCTGCGGAATCCGCAAAAGGCACAAACAGGTTTGACGGAGGGTTTGGGAACCGCCTTTCCTCAAAAGGGGGTTCCCAACATCGTCCAGACAAAACAATCATGCACCCAATGGGGGGGGGATTGCGCCGCCCGAAACGCCGTCGTATATTGCCTGTCTTGCATCTTGGCGGTCAAGTAGATTGCCTTCATAGCACCAACAACGGCGCGCGGACAAAAACTCATGGTCCAATCGATCATCGCCGTTCTTCTGTTGATGATGACGGCGCTGGCCCACCCGGCAGTGGCCGCCACCGCGCCCGCCGAAGCCCCCGCAGCCCGGGAAACCGTGCCGGCGTCCAACATTGCCGCCGCCGCTGACGTGCGACCGGCGTCATTTCTGGGCCGCACCGGGGAAAGCTTCCGGCAGAACATCCTGGTCGAAAGCCGCTGGCGTCTCATTCTGAACGGCCTGTGGACCACCGTGATCATCTCGGTGCTGGCGACGGCCCTGGGTACCCTCATTGGCGGGATTACCTGCCGGATGCGCATGTCTCGGCACCGCCTGCCCAAGGCGGTTGCCGCGACCTACATCTCGATCGTGCGCGGCACGCCGGTGCTCGTCATCCTGATGCTGACCTATTATGTCGTGTTCGCTTCGGTGAACATCAATCCGGTCTTGGTCGCGGTCATTGCCTTTGGGTTGAACTTCGGCGCCTATGTCGCGGAAATCTTCCGCACCGGCATCGAAGGCGTTGACCGGGGGCAGGCCGAAGCGGGCACCGCTTTGGGGTTTTCCAGGGCGCAGGTCTTTTTTCACATCGTCATGCCCCAGGCCGCCCGGCGCATCCTCCCGGTCTACCGCGGCGAATTCATCTCGATGTTCAAGGCCACCTCGGTGGTCGGCTACATCGGCGTGGAGGATCTGACCAAGGCCAGCGACATCATCCGCAGCCGGACCTTTGATGCCTTCTTTCCCCTGGTCATGGTCGCGGTCATCTATTTCACCGCGACCTGGGTGCTGGGGCTCGCGCTCGACCACCTCGAACGGCGGACAGATCCGATGGCGCGCCGAAAGGGGGCGGTAGCGACATGATCCGCATTGAACACCTCACCCATAAATTCGGTTCCCTGGACGTGCTCACGGACGTCAACGCGACCATTGCCAAGGGTGACATCATCTCCATCATCGGGCCTTCGGGGACGGGCAAGAGCACGCTGCTGCGTTGCCTGAACCGGCTTGATTGCCCGTCCGGGGGGAAGATCGAGATCGACGGGATCAACATCCTGGATCCGCGCGCCGATGTGCCCGCACTGCGGCGCCGGGTGGGCATGGTGTTCCAGTCCTTCAATCTCTTCCACCACCTGACCGTGCTTGAAAATCTCACCCTGGGGCCAGTCAAGCTGTTGCGGGTCGGCCGCGCGGCCGCCGAAACCCGGGCGCTGGAACTGCTCCGGATGGTGGGGCTCGTGGAGAAGGCCGGCAGCCTGCCCGCCGAATTGTCCGGCGGCCAGCAGCAGCGCGCGGCCATCGCGCGCTGCCTGGCCATGGATCCGGAAGTCATCCTGTTTGACGAGCCGACCTCCGCGCTGGATCCGACCATGGTGGGCGAAGTGCTCGCCGTGATCCGGCGCCTGGCCCGGCAGGGCATGACCATGGTCATCGTGACCCATGAGATGGCGTTCGCCCGCGACGTGTCCACCCGGGTGCTCTATCTGGACCAGGGAGTGATCTACGAAGAGGGCCCGCCCGCAGTCATCTTCGAGTCGCCGAAGCGGGAGCGGACACGGGATTTCATTGGCCGGGTGCGCAGCCTCTCCTTCCACGTCACCGGGGCGGGCTTCGACCTGTACGCCCTGTTCGGAAAGATCGATGAGTTCTGCGAAAAGCATGTGCTGCCGGCCCGGACCGCCCACACCGTGCAGTTGCTCGCCGAGGAGCTCATCGGCCTCCACGTGGCGCAACCCGGTTTTGCCGACCTTGATTTTATCGTGGCCTGGTCCGAGAAGCAGGGCCGCCTGGAACTGCGCGTCGACAGCGCCGGCCTGGCGGGAAACCCGCTGGAGACGTCCGACGAGCCCGACGGGCTGCGCATGTCCCTTATCCTCAATTATGTTCAAGACTTCACCTTCGAACGCGTCGGAGACCGCGGCCTGCTGCGGTTGATCCTCAAATGAGCCGTAGGGGCGACCGGCCGGTCGCCCCTACGGTAAAAACCAACCAACCCAAAGGAAACTCCGCCATGACTCGTCTGCCCGTCATCCCCGCCGTTATCGGTCTCGCCATGACCGCCTGCCTGCTGTTCGCCGGCTGCGGCGCGCGGGAAAAAATCACCCGGCTCGGCCAGCTTGACGGCAAGGAAATCGCCGTGCCCACGGGAACCATCGCCGACAAACTGGTCCTCTCCCGCCTGCCCAAGGCCAAGTTCAAATATTTCAACAGCGTGATGGACGCCGCCATGGCGGTCAGCAGCGGCAAGGTCGATGCCGCCGCCTATGACGAACCGATCCTCCGCAACCTCGCCGCCAAAAATGGCGGCTTCGCCATCCTGCCGGACATGGTGACCACGGACCAGTACGGTTTCGCGGTCCGGTTGGACCAGCCGGAGCTCAAGCAGGCGGCGGACAGCGTCATTGCCGAACTCCGGAAGAACGGCACCTACGATGAGATGCTCGCCCGCTGGCTGCCGAAGACCGGCGCCCCGGCCCCCATGCCGGAGCTGCCCGCGGCCGGCGGCAAAGGCGTGCTCACCTTCGGCACCGCCGCCGTAACCGAACCGTTCTCGTTCATCGACGGGTCGCGGAACGTGGTCGGGTTCGATATCGAGATGGCCCGCCGCATCGCGCAACGGCTCGATATGAAACTCGAGGTCGTCAACATGGATTTCGGCGGCATGATCCCCGCCCTCGCAGCCGGCAAGGTGGACATGATTGGAGCCTGCATCACCATCACCGACGAGCGGGCGAAAAAAGTGCTGTTCACGAAACCGTACTATACCGGCGGCATCGCCGCCCTGGTCAAGGAATAACGTCCAACATTCAAGATGGCTTGGCCGGTCTGGGGTGGCGTGTGTCAGGATGCGGCGTGCAGGCGGCCGGTCCCTCGCACGGACCGACACGGACGTTCACGGACTTGCACGGACCCCGCCACCCCCTCATCAAGGCGGGGCCGTCCGTGTCAGTCCGTGCCCGTCCGTGTTAGTCCGTGGTTTTCCGCCCCGCCCCGCCCACCGCGCGCTTTACCCGCTCCACCGCACGTGCCGCCGCGGGACCGGCCAGGGCGTGTTCCCAAAGACGGAGCACGCGCCAGCCGCGCCGGCGGAGGTCGCGAGCCACGGCGCGGTCACGCGCCCGGTTGCGGGCGAGCTTGGCGTCCCAGAACGCGCGATTGCTCCCCGGCCGCCGGTAACAGCGCGGACACCCATGCCAGAAACAGCCGTCGGTTGGCAGGGACAATGTGCAGTGACCGGCACACGAACACCAGTTATAGAAATCGGACTGATCTAAGTTGCACATTCACAACTAATTGCATTTACGTTTTGGTCCTTCGCAATCCGTTCCGTATTTGGAGTTTCATCGCGCAACGCGTTTCCTTGCGTAACCCGCTTGCGGATGTTGAGGCGGACGGTGGTGTTGATGTCGGGCATGCGGCAACTCCTGGGTAGCGGGGAATGTCGGCGGACGCGGGGCGGGGTGCGACTACCCAGGGGTAGCGGGGGCGGGGAAAATGCCGCGGGGGGGGGGAACCAAAAGGGACCGAAGGGACCTAAAGGACCTAAGGGACGGCAAAAAGCAATCGGACCCTGCACCGGGCTGTTTCTTGGGGCCTTTAGTACCCCAGTGAAATCCGTTGCAAGATGCGCATGATTTCACCACAGAGCGCACAGAGAACACAGAGGAAAAAAATGCCGGGGGAGCGTTCGCTTTTTCGGCCCCATCAGTCTCACCTCTCTGTGCCCTCTGTGCCCTCTGTGTCCTCTGTGGTGAAATGACATTATTTTGGTTCCGGCTATGCCGGGTTGGGTTTTTGGGCGCGCGGGTGCCGTTGAGGCCGGGCCGGCGGCAACTCCTGGGGGGCGGGGAAGGGACAAACAAAAGACCTAAAGGACCCAAGGGACCTAAAGGACGAAAGAGACGCCCCGCTTGGGGTGGGCAACAACAGAACCGCAGCGCAGTCCTGCCGGGGGCGCGCAGGGTTGTCCTCGCTTCTTTTAGGTCCCTTAGGTCGTTTAGGTCCCTTGTTCCCGCTGCTGCCGGCGTTCCTGCAAGCGGGCCTGGGTCATGCGTTCACGGATGCCGCCGTTTTTGACAAATGCGGCTTCCAATTGCCGAAGCTGCCGGTCCAGGAGGTAACAGGTCGCCCGGACCAACCCGAGGATGACATTGGCGCAGATGACCGGATCGGAATGCTCAAGCCCCTTTTGGAACGTGGCATAGGTGGCGCCGGGGGTACGGTTGAGGTGGCGCAGGCGCTGCGCATAAGGATGCGCCTCGGGCCATTCAGCCGCGCCGTGGTTCCGCAGGAAATCGAGATAATCGCCCAGCAGTTCCTCAAAACTGGCACGAGCGACACTGGTCAGAAAAATCTCGGTCTGCTTGGACATGGCGGAGGCTTGGCTGCCTTCCACAATGTTCTGTTTTCCGGAGCGCGCGGCCTGAATCATCTGGTCGCGGGTGCGGTCACCGGCAGGGACCAGCCGGTCGCAGAAGCGGACGGTGGCGTCATAGACGATTTCCGCCTTCTGATAAGACAGCAGCCGCTGATAGCCGCCGTGGGGCGGGATGAAACGGGCGGGCATGGCGGGAGGCCTCCGGGGAAGAGGAACCCAAGAAAGGACCTAAGCGACCTAAAGGACCTAAGGGATGGCATAGAAACACATTATTTTATTAGCCATTATAGGCCAAAAAAGGGTTTTGTCAAGGGCGCGCCTTGCACCGCGTCACCCCGGTCCCATAGGTCCTTTAGGTCCTTTTTTCTCCCCCCGCCGGCCGCCCCGCCGCCATGACAACAGCCGCCAAAACCAGCAAGGGCTTGACGATGACATTGAAAACCGCAAAACCGGCATTAGAGTAGACGCGAATTTTTGTTTTTTTACGGGGCCGGCTTTCGGCTTCGGAGCAGGAATTCCCTCTGCGGCGGTTGGTGGCTGGCGAAAAGACGCCGGCACGGAGCGTCGCCGTCAAACAAAATCAATCAACATACAGGTGCGTAACGCGATGGGCAACAAGTTCATGACGCGACTAAGTGCTGTTCTGGCCACGGCCATGACGGCGGGGCTGGCCCGGGCCAGTGAAGCGGATCTGGTTTTGCCGGACTTGGGGAAGGTCACTTTTCCGTCTCTGGGCAATGTGTCCGGCACCGCGCTGATGGGGGTTGGCATCGTGGTCTGCCTGCTCGGCCTGTGCTTTGCGCTGGTCCAGTTCGTCAAGACCAAGAACCTGCCCGTGCACAGTTCCATGCGTGACGTGTCCGCGATCATCTGGGAAACCTGCAAGAGCTATCTTTGGCAGCAGGGCAAGTTCCTGGCCATTTTGTGGGTGCTGATCGGCGCCTGCATGATCTATTACTTCGGGGTGTTGCAGAAGCTGCCCACCCATAGCGTGCTGCTGATTCTGGCCGCCTCGGTGCTGGGCATTCTCGGCTCCTACGGCGTGGCCTGGTTCGGCATGCGCATCAACACCCACGCCAACAGCCGTTCCGCGTTCGCCGCCCTGCGCGGCACGCCGTGGGAGGCGCTGGCCATTCCGATGCGCTCCGGCATGAGCGTCGGCATGCTGCTGATCACGGTTGAGCTGTTCTTCATGATCTGCATTCTGATCTGCCTGCCCTCCGAACTGCGCGGCCCCTGCTTCATCGGCTTCGCCATCGGCGAATCCCTGGGCGCCTCGGTGCTCCGCATCTGCGGCGGCATCTTCACCAAGATCGCCGACATCGGCTCCGACCTGATGAAGATTGTCTTCAAGCTGCCCGAAGACGACCCGAAGAACCCGGGTGTGATCGCGGACTGCACCGGCGACAACGCCGGCGACAGCGTCGGCCCGACGGCCGACGGCTTCGAGACCTACGGCGTGACCGGCGTCGCCCTGATCGTCTTCCTGGCGCTGGTGCTGGGCCCGACCATCCTGTGCGGCCAGATCATCGTCTGGATCTTCGTCATGCGCATCCTGATGATCGTGGCGGCCCTGTTCTCCTATTTCGCCAATGACCTCTACTTCACCGGCAAGCTGAAGGATGTCAAGGAATTCGATCCCGAACAGCCGCTGACCTGGCTGGTCTGGCTGACCTCGATCGCCTGCATCGCGATCACCTACATTGCCAGCAAGGTGCTGCTCGGCGACATCACGGTCGCCGGCGTCGCCCAGCCGAACCTGTGGTGGGTGCTGTCGACGATCATTTCCTGCGGCACGATCGCCGGCGCGCTGATCCCCGAGTTCACCAAGGTGTTCACCAGCACCAATGCCAAGCACGTGAAGGAAGTCGTCACCGCCTCCCGCCAGGGCGGCGCCTCCCTGAACATCCTCTCCGGCTTCGTGGCCGGCAACTTCTCGGCCTTCTGGGAAGGGTTGACCATGCTGGTGCTGATGCTGGTGGCCGCGCTGCTGGCCGCCAATCCCGCCGTGACCGGGCTGATGCCGGCCGGCTTGGAATTCGCCGCACCGATCTTCGCCTTCGGCCTGGTGGCCTTCGGCTTCCTGGGCATGGGCCCGGTGACCATCGCGGTCGACAGCTTCGGCCCGGTGTCCGACAATGCCCAGTCCGTCTACGAGCTGAGCCGGATCGAGTCCCAGCCGAACATCCGCAAGGAGATCGAGAAGGAATTCGGCTTCAAGCCCGACTTCGAGAAGGCCAAGCACAACCTGGAGAAGAATGACGGCGCCGGCAACACCTTCAAGGCCACGGCCAAGCCGGTGTTGATCGGCACCGCCGTGGTGGGCGCGACCACCATGATCTTCGGCATCATCATCATGCTTGGCAAGAACGAGGCGGTCACCCTGGCCCAAGCGGTGGCGGCGAAGGCCGGCCTGGTGCTGGACGCCACGGTGCCCCTGACCAACGCCCAGATCACCCTGGGCATCAACTCGGTCATCTCCAGCCTGAGCCTGGTGCGGCCCGAGATCGTGCTCGGCCTGCTGATGGGCGGCGCGGTGATCTACTGGTTCACCGGCGCGGCCACCCAGGCCGTGGTCACCGGCGCCTACCGCGCCGTGGTGTACATCAAGGAGAACATGAACCTGGATGCCGAGACCGCCTCGATCAAGGACAGCAAGGAAGTGGTGAAGATCTGCACGATCTACGCGCAGAAGGGGATGCTCAACATCTTCGTCGCCATCTTCTGCTTCGCCCTGTCGCTGGCCTTCTTCAATCCGTTCTTCTTCATCGGCTACCTGATCTCGATCGCCTTCTTCGGCTTGTACCAGGCCATCTTCATGGCCAATGCCGGCGGCGCCTGGGACAATGCCAAGAAGATCGTCGAAGTCGACCTGCGCGCCAAGAACACGCCGCTGCATGAGGCGAGCGTGGTTGGCGACACCGTCGGCGACCCGTTCAAGGACACCTCCTCGGTGGCCATGAACCCGATCATCAAGTTCACCACCCTCTTCGGCCTGCTGGCCGTCGAGATCGCGGTGGCCATGAAGAACGCCTCCACCAAGTACGCCATTGGCGGGGTGCTGTTCGCCGTGGCCCTGATCTTCGTCTGGCGCTCCTTCTACGGCATGCGCATCCCCGAAGACAAGGCCGGGTAATTGCGGCCTCGTAGGGGCGGCCCCCCGTGGCCGCCCTTCCCCGTCGCCCGCCCGTTTTACGCGCCGACCGGTTCACCCCGGCCGGCGCGTTTTTTTTGGGTGTGGTTACGCGCCCCTTGTGAGCTGGCGGTGTTTTGGGTTTTGCAAGCCGCTTCATGACAGGATATGGTTCGGCCATGAAACCCTCCGCGCCCGCATGGCTTGACCGGGAATTGGCCGCCTGGGAAGCCGAAGGTTTGGTCACTCCCGAGCAGGCCCGCGCCATTCGTTCCCGCTATTCGGCGGCCATGGCCGTTGAAGCGGCGGTCCCGCCCATGGCCGATGCCGCCGCGTCCAGGCCGTGGGGCGCCATTCTCTTTGGCGGGCTGGCCGCCGTTCTGGTCGGGCTCGGGGTGATCCTGCTGTTTGCCTACAACTGGCATGCCATTCCCAAATACGGCAAGCTCGCCCTGGTTTTCGGCGCCCTGATAGCCGCCCATGCCGCCGGTCTGCGCCTGTTCCTCAAATCCACGACCTACCGTCCCCTGGGCGAGGCACTGTGCCTGCTTGGCACCATGCTGTTCGGCGCCGGCATCTGGCTGGTCGCCCAGATCTATCACATCTCCGAGCATTACCCGAACGCCTTCGTCTGGTGGGCGGCCGGCGCGTTGGTCCTGGCCTGGGCCATGCCCTCCGTTCCCCAGGCGCTGTTGGCCGCCGTGCTGCTGGCCGCCTGGGCGGGGTGCGAGGGGATCCAATTCAGCTCGCCCGAGCATCTGGCGCCGGTGCTGATCGCCTTCGGTTGCGGGGCCCTGGCCTGGCAACACCGGTCGCGCCTGCTGCTGGCAGTCACCCTGGCCGCGTTCATGGTGTCGATGATCTTTGTCTTGAGCACGGTGACCGGGCATGGCGGAGATGCCGTGCGCCTGGTGATGATGACCCTGTTCAATTTCGGCGCGGCGCTGATTGCCGCCGGCGCCCTGGCCCGTGCCGGCCGCCTCGGCCGCTTTGCGGAGTCCGCACCGGTGCTGGCGTTCTTCGGCTGGGTGCTGGTGGTGGTCATTGGGTATTTGCTGACCTTTCGCGAGCTGGTCCATGACCTGCTGCGGTATGAGCATGGCCGCGATGCGGCCGGTCTCATGGCCGGTCATGCTTACGTCGGGGTCATGCTCGTCGCCAGTCTCGGCTTGTGGGGGTGGGCGCTGGCGGCCGGCCGCCGCGCCGAAAGTGCGGACGCCGCCGCCGCCGGGCACCGGCCCGGCTGGGATCTGGTGCTCCTGCCGTTGCTCGGCCTTTATCTGGTTTTGGCCCGCATGCTCGGGCCGGTGTTCCTTGACCCGGACGGCATGGTCACGGTCGGCCTGTTCAACCTGGCCCTGCTGGCCCTGGCCACGATGCGGATGTTTTACGGGTGCCGTGACGGCCATGGGCGTCAGGCCCTGGGCGGGTCCCTGCTCTTTTTAGCCCTGGCCGTGGCACGCTATTTCGACCTGTTCCACAGCCAGCTCGCGCGCGGCGTGGTCTTCCTCGCCGTTGGCGCGCTGTTCGCCGTGGAAGCCGTCGCCTACGCCCGCCGCCGGGTCGTGAAAGCCCAATAGCTGAATTGGATTTTGAACAGGAGGCCACAGAGAAGTTTTTCTCCGTTCTCTCCTGATTTCTCCTGTTCAAAGTCATGCATAATTCAGGTTAAGGTGTCGGGTTTTAGAAAAAAAATCATGAGAGCCGGTTTCAAAAGTACTGATCAAAAGGGCACGGTTTTTGGAGTGCGGCAATTCCTTTGCCGCTTTTCCATCCATACTTATAGAACGGTCACCTTTTGACCCGTCACTGACGTTCCGGGCCCTGATACCCGCCGCTCCGCATTGGCATTTCCTGAACCCTGAAACCTAAAAACACGCCTCGGTGTTTCAAATTAAGGCGTCTCTAAATTATGCGTACGATGCTGATCTTGGCGGCGGTGGTGTTTCAGGTCCTGGTGCTGGGCTGGATGGCGGCCGACCGCGAATGGGTGGTGCGCACCGGCCGCACTGTCTGGCTGCGCACCGCGCCGGTGGATCCCAACGATCCGTTTCGCGGCGATTACGTGCGCCTCAATTATTCCTTCAATCAGCTTCCCAGGGCGCTGTTCCGCGATGGCGTCGCCACGTGGCCCAAGAACACGGATTGGCGCCACCGTCGCCGGTTTAATGACCGCCGGGTGTATGTGACGCTGGCCCCCGATGCCGGCGGCCTGATGCACGCCACCAGCGTGTCCGACCAGCGGCCGCGGGGAACGGATGGCCTGTGGCTGCGCGGCCGGGTTGAGGCGTTCGACGGTGACGTGTTGCAGGTGCGCTACGGCTTGGAGGCGTTTTTTGTCGAGGCGGGCAAGGGGCTCGACCTCGAGCGCGCCGCCGGGGTCCGGGGCGGCGGCGGCGACATTCAGACGCCGCTGCTGGTCGAGGCCGCCGTGCGTGCCCGTGATGGCTCGGCCGTTATCCGCCAGGTCAAGCCGTCCCCCCTCGGCATCGGCCTGGCCCAGGTTTTTGACAGGAAAGATCGCCGCCTCACCGGGGTCACGCTCAAGCTTAAGAACAGCTCAGACCAGCCGTTGGCGGTGGTGGAACGGCCGGCACTCGGCGCATGGACGCTGGTCGAGGCGGTCCGGCCGGGGTGGGGGCGTTCGACCGCGGACAACGGCTGGCACTGGGTCGGCCGCCCGGCCGGAGTGCCGCCGCCGCCGGTGGCGGCCCGGGAGGTCCGGGTGCTGAAGCCGGGCGAAATGGTCGAATACCCGGTGGATCTGCGTGATCCGGCCTGGGACTTGGTCAACGGCAAGGGGGAGCACAAGCACCTCACCGAACTCACCGACGGGGGCCATGCCGTCCGTTTCGTCTACCAGGCGCCCGCGCCGGCCGCCTTGCAGGGACTGCCCAATGCCGCCCTGGTCTGGCAGGGGGAACTGCCCACCCGCGCCTTCTGGGCGCGCGGCGTCGATTGATCAGCATCACCAACGGCCGGCCTGGATTATTCATGAGGCCGGATCGGTGTGTGCCGTGGCTGAGCGCTTGTAGCGCGGCGGAGACGTCCCGCCGGGCCGCAAGCCCTATCTACTATACGCATTTTTTAATCGCCCAAAACAACCGGCAACTGGATGGTTCCGAGCACCATTTTTCACCATGAAGAGCATGAAGCACATGAAGTAAACCGGCAGCAAGGCGACCAAAACGCAGATAGACGTCCTGATTACGCTTTTTCTTCGTGCTCTTCATGTTCTTCATGGTGAAAATTTGGATTAAGAACGGGATTTTTGGCAGTTTTGGCGGTTCCTCTGCGCCTCCGCGCCTCTGCGGGAGAAATACGTATAGTAGATAGGGCTGCAAGCCCTGAGCTACAGAGATGAATAATCCAGGCAGGCAGGCTCTGCGTGAGCCCCGGTTATTTCGCCGCGGCGGCGGGCGCCGGCTTGGCGGGGGGCGGGGGCAGGGTGGCGAAAGCCACGTTCCAAATATCGGCGTGACGGCAGGCGTCGAGGACGGCGATCACGCGCTCATGCCGGGTCTGGGCGTCGGCGCGGATGATCACCGGCTGATCCTTGAACTCGCGCCCGACCTGGCTCAGCACGGACCGCAGGCGCTCCGTTGTCATGGACACATTATTGATCGAGATGGCGCCGCCGGCGTCCACATTGATGATGATTTCCCCGGCGTCACGCGAACTCCGCGCACCCGAGGCGGCGGTGGGCACGGTGATGCCCATTTTGGCTTCCCAGCGGGCGACCACCGAGGAGACCATGAAGAAAATCAGGCACAAAAAGACAATGTCGATCAGCGGGGCCATCTGAAACCCCACCGGCGTCGCGGGCATGTTGCGGCGGAAATTCATGGTTTGGGCTGGCTCTGGCGCAGATGGGCGTAATACATGCGCAGGATATGGCCGCAGGCGATTTCCAGGCCAGCGACCAGCCGGGTCACGCGGGTGCGGAACACGGCATAGAGAAGCATGGCGGGAATGCCCACCATCAGCCCGCCGACGGTGGTGATAATGGCCACCGCCACCCCCTGGGCCATGGCGAGGGGAATGACCGCGCCAACCTCGGCCTGCAGATTGGAGAACGACTGCAACATGCCCAGCACCGTCCCCAGCAGCCCGATCATGGGCGCGACCACCGCAATATCGAGCAGGTATTGGACGCGCGCCCACAACAGGCTGGCCTGACGTGACCCCTCGTCCTCCAGCGCGGACTGAATAACCTCGTAGTCCACCTTCTCCCGCACATCCAGCTGCTCCAGGGCCGCCAGAATGACCTTGGCGGCGGCGGAGTCGTTCCCCTGGCAGTGCTGGCGCAACCCCTCATTGTCGCCCTGGCGAATGGCCGCCTCGGCCTGCCCCAGGAACATGCTGGGATAGATCACTTCCTCGCGCAGCGAAAAGAAGAAATAGATGGCGAGAAAGAGACCGATGGCGGACAGGGCGATGATCGGATACATGCACCAGCCGCCGGCGTGGATGACATCGCCCAGCGTTTTCAGGTGCAGTCCCGGCACGGTATCAGCGCTCCCCGGTGCGGCGGCCCAGACGGCCGCCGGGGTCAGCAACAGTGCTGCCGCCACCAGCCGCCACATCCACTCATCCGCGACCCGTTTAACCATGACACCGCGCTCCCATCTTGCTAGGCTGTAGACTGTAGCCAGTTAGGCTGTAGGTTCGGAAAAAAACCTCGCACCCGATAAGCAATTGCGCATACCTGAAACCTGAACGCTGAAACCCGACACCCAACGGCGGACGCGTTACTGTCCGCCGGCGCCCTGCATCATCATCTGCTGCATCCCGCCCATCATCAGTTCCTGCATGTTGCCGTAGGCCTTGTAGGTGGCCGGAATCACGAACTGCCCGGCCGGCGGCTTGGTGAGGGAAATGTTCCGGAACAGGAAGGTGGTGTGGGTGCTCGGGTCAATAACCTCCAGTTTGATCGGGAAATTTTTGAGCGCGGCGCATTCCCACAGGTAGATTTCGCTCTTGTCGGCCGGCGGCGGCGTGACGTCCATGCGATACTTGACGCAGGCGCGGCCCTCGACGGTTTCCGCGCCCAGTTTGACCTTGGTCACCTTGGCTTCCGCGGTCTTGCCGTCGGGACTGGCGCCGGTGGCGACGGGGACCTTGGTGTAGCCCTTGAGCGCCGGCACGATCATCCACGCCTGGCGGGTTTTGGCATCAGCCAGCGTGACCATTTTGTCAATGCCCATCATCTGGGCGGCCTGGGCGCCCTGTTCGTCCGCGCCGGCGGCGGCCATGGCCTGGGCAAAGTTGATTTCGGTGCGGAACTTGCCATCCAGATAGGCCATGGGGAGCGTCAGTTTCATCGGCTTGGCCTTGCCGGTTTCCGTCACCGTCACCAGCGCGTTGGCCGAAAAGCCCTCATGCTGGCCAAAGATTTTCTCCAATTCGCCAAAGGGCAACGGCGACGCCATGCCGCCCGCCGGCCCCTGGGCCGCCGCCGCCAAGCTCAGGGAAACGCCCAGCACCGATGCCGTTACGATCTGCCATCCCGTCCGTTTCATGATGCATCCCCTACGGTTTCATCGACGCTTCTTTGTGCTTGGCGGCCACGCGCGGCGAACGGCCGCCTGTGCAACCAATTAAGCTAGCTTCCGAACCCGCGCCTGCAAGCCAGCGCCACGCGCGGCGCGGTTGCGTGATAATTATGTCAGTTGGGAACCCCCTTTTGAGGAAAGGCGGTTCCCAAGCCCTCCGTCAAACCTGTTTGTGCCTTTTGCGGATTCCGCAGGCCGCCCCTACAGTCACGGATATGGCCTGTCGCGCGCAAGCGGCCTGCGGAATCCGCAAAACGAAACAAAAGTTTTGGGAAGGGGCTTGGGGAGCACCCTTTTCCAAAAGGGTGGCCCCAACATCGTCTAACAAAACGGTCGAAGCATCCCCAACGCGCCCTATGGTTCAGGGACCGGCTTCGATTTCCGCCAGCAGGCGCATGAGGCGGCGGCCGTACTCGACGTAGTTGGCGTAGCGGACCGCGTCTTCGCACTGTTGGGTGGGGTCATGATAGACCACCGCCAGGTGCGGTTCGATGGAGATGCCGCCGGCATAGCCGCGGCCCAGCAGGTCGGCCAAAATGCGGCGCACATCACCGTCGCCTTCGCCGATGTGGGTGAAAACCGGCTTGTTGGCGGCCGCATCCCACCGTCCGTCCTTGATGTGGACGTACGCCACATGCTCGCGAACGTGTTCGTAAAATTCCCAGGCCGACTGTTTGGGATGGGGCGCCGGCCGGCTCCGGTCGTCGGTAAACACCGGGTTGCCGGTGTCGAACACCAGCTTGAGGCCGGGGACGTTGTCCAGCAGCCGCAGGGTATGCCGCCAGCTCATGCCGCCGTAATTCATGCAATTTTCATGCACCGGAACAATGCCGGCGTCCGTGAACATCCGGTACAGCTCGCGCACCCGCCGGAAGCGCTCCTCCTCCATCTGGTCGGGCAGGTCGGCCCCGGCGGCGTCCTTGCGCACGGCGAAGCTCATGATGCGCACCAGCCTGGTGCCCAGCCGTTGCATCCGGGGAATGGCGCGGCGGGTTTCGGCCAGGGAACTCTCGAACGGCTGGTCGATCTGCTTGTTCCAGTTGGCGATGGCGGAACCGAAGCAGTTGATGCGCACGCCGGCGTCAGCCAGCTTGCCGCAGACCCCGTCGAATTCGGCGTCGCCGAGGTCGTGGATGTTGGTGCCGCCGATGTTCCGGCTCTCGATATCGCGCCAGCCCAATTCTTGGGTGGCGCGGATCTGGCCGTCAAGATCCTTGGCGGCTTCGTCGGCGAATCCGGTGAGGTAATAGCGGGGCATGGGGGGGGGATCCTTTTCGGCTTGGGGAAGGGTGTCTGCCCCCACAAGGGGTTCGCGGGGGGGGGCGGCGCGTTGTGGGACTCTTGGGACCCCTGCGACCATTGGGACTCTTAGGACGGCAGCGGCGGCGGCACAAGAACAGTGGTTGCAACGGTCGGTCGGCCGGGTTGTCCCAAGGGTCCTACGGGTCCTAATGGTCCCAAGAGTCCTACCTCATCCGGCCATTTTATCCTCACTTTTGGAATGACGCGCCAAAATTGCCGGTGATTTTCTTGGCCGGCGTCTTTTTGAGCTTGGAATTGGTGATCCAGCGCTTGAGTTCCTTCTCATAGGCCGCGGCATCCAGCGGCAGTTCCACCGTGGTTTCGAGGGCGGACGAGTAGAGCATGGCATTGGCCAGTTCGACCGAGTGGATGCCCTCGGACGCCGGGGCCAGCAGGGGCGTGCCGAGGCGGATGGCGTCGACAAAGCCCTGCATCAGCACCTGGTGCTGCGGCTGCTCGGCGGGGACGGGAATCTCGATATTCCACACCGGCGGCGCGCCAAAGCCTTGGGGCGAGGTGCGCAGGAACTCGTCCGCCTGCGTCTCGTTGCGATAGAACCGGATTTTCCCGTTCTCCACCAACAGCTTGCCGCGTTCACCGGCGATCTCCAGGCGGTTGGTGCCGGGGGCTTCGCCGGTGCTGGTAATGAAAACGCCGGTGGCGCCGTTGTCATATTCAAGATAGGCGGTGACCTGATCCTCGACCTCGATCCGGTGCCGGGCGCCCAGCTTGCAGAAGGCGCGGACGCGCCGCGGCATGCCGCAGATCCACTGCAGCAGGTCCAGGTTGTGCGGGCACTGGTTCATCAGCACGCCGCCGCCCTCTCCGGCCCAGGTGGCGCGCCAGGTGCCACTGTCATAATAGGCTTGGGTGCGGAACCAGTCGGACACGATCCAGTTGACGCGGACCAGGCCGCCCAGTTCGCCGTTCCGCACCAGCTCGCGCACTTTGGCGTACACCGGGCTGCTGCGCTGGTTGAACATGGCGGCAAACACCTGTTTTTTATTTTTGTGGGCCGCGATCAGCCGCTGGCAGTCCGCCGTGTGGACGGAGATCGGTTTTTCCACCAGCACGTGCAAGCCGGCCGTCAGCGCCTCGATGCCGATGGTGGTGTGATCATAGTGTGGCGTGGCCACGATGACCGCATCAACGGTCCCGGAACGGATGAGCTTCCGGCTGTCGCCATAGGCGGCCAGTCCCTGGGCCAGCGGATGGCGCAGGGCGTCCGGATTCACATCGCAGACGGCCACCAGTTCGGCGCCAACCGTCTTGCCGGCGCGCAGGTACTCGGCGTGGAACCGGCCCATGTTGCCGAAACCGACAATGCCCAGCCGGACGGGTGCGGGTGGTTTGGCCATGATCTGCACCAACCTTGTTGATTTGCTCTTTTGTCCAAAAGGAAAACCGGGCGGGCGGCCGAGGTCGGACGTGTCGGACGTGTCGGACGTGTCGGACGTGTCGGACAGGTCAGACCTGTCCGATTTATTGGGCCGCCCGCCCGCCATCACCACAAGCCTGGATTATTCACTCCTGTAGCTCAGGGCTTGCAGCCCGGCGGAACGTCTCCGCCGCGCTACAAGCGCTCAGCTACAGCACACACTGATCAGCTCGCATGAATAGTTTAGGTTAGCAGGAGGTTTTTAGCTTGTCACCCCGAGAACTGTAACGTTGTAGCCGGTGCTGTCAAACCAGGGCGCGCCGCAGGGCAAACAGGAACCAGGCGGCCGGCGCGGCCGTTGGGCAACCCGTGGCGGACTCCGCAAACGCCAGCGCCGGGCCGCCTTCGCGGGCGCCGGCGGCCGGCCCGTTGCACCATAGGTTTTCCTGCAGGTGCGGCAGCCGGCCGGCCCCGATTTCCGCCAAGCGGGCGCGCAGGGCCATTTTTTCCACCAGGGCCATCGCGGCCTCGCGCCGGCCGGCGGTGGCCAGCGCCCACCCCAGCCAGGCATTGGCGGCTTGGCTGACGCCGCCATTGGGGCCTTCGCCCGAAGGCAAAAACTGCGTGGTCAAGGCCGGATCCGGCGGGGGCGGCCAGGGGGGTGAAACCAGCACCAGGCCGGCGGCGGCGCCGTTGGTGGCCAGGGCGTGGTCAAGGGCCGCGTCGCGCTGCGCCATGGTGCCGGCGCAGGCCAGCACCGCCCACGCCTGGGCATCCAGGAACAGCCGGCCGTCCCCGGCGTCTCCGATCCCCGCGCCGGAATCGGCATGAGCGCGGCGGAACCAGCCGGCACCGGCGTCAAAGGCGTCGCCCACCGCCTGGCGGTACTCGTCGCGGGCGGTTTCGAACAATGTGGCGGCGGTGGGGTCGCCGCCGTTGCGGGCCCAGCGGGCCAGCCGTTCGGCGGCGTACACGGCCATGGCGGTGGTGACCACCGATTCGCCGCGCCACTCGCGGCCGGCACGATCCAGCCAGCCGCACCAATCGCCTGCCAGCAGGCGTAACAGGCCGTGGCGGCCGGTGCCGATTTCGATCCGCACCCACCGCCAGGCCTGGGCCAGGTGCTCCCACAGGGGCGTCACCCCGCCCTCGGCAAACGGCACCGGCATCTTCAACACGGCCGCCGCCTCTTTCTCCGGCCACGTCTCCAGCAACGTCAGCCAGGCCACGAGCAGCCACAATTCAACATCGCCGCGGTCGCGGGTGGGGTCGGGTCGCTGGGCCGGCGCCTGGTTCGGCCAGGCGGGCAGCCGGCCCGTCCGTTCCTGCCGGCCCGTCAGCGCCAGCAGGGTGTGGAGCACCAGGGACCGGTCCTCGCCCGTCAACGCCAGGCACACTTGCAGCAACTCCGTGACCGCCGCGGGGTGGGCCGGGTCGCTTCCCACCAGACCGGCCCCGCCCAAGCCGAGGCGCAGCTCGCCGCCAGCCGCGCCAAACAGGGGGTTGGCGGCCGAACGGCTGCCGACGCGGCAGGCCAGCCAGCAGCCGGTCTGCCACTGGGCTTCCTCGCGCAGCCACAATTCGGCCGGTTTGGGCGCCTGATCCAAGCGCGTTTTCCAGGCCGCCCGCGCCACGGCGGGATCGGCCGCCGCCAGCGCCTGCAAGACCCGTGCCAGCGAGCAATCCCGTTGCACTCCGGCCAGCAAAATCAACCGTTCGCTGTGGCGCGGCGGCAGACGCACCTCGCGCTCCAGGCGCAACCGCCCCGGCAGCGGTTCGCCGGCGGTCCACCCGTCGCCGCCGGCCAAAAAGACATCGCCGACGGCGGGATGCACATCCGTGACCATGGCCACGCCCTGGCGGCAAAACGCGGGCAGCGGGTTAAGTGGCGCCCCGGCCGGCCGCCGCACCTGGCAGCCCGCCGCCAGGCGCAAGGATACGGGGACCTTTGATGGATTTTCCAGCGTCAGCACCAGGATCAGGTGCCCGTGGTCAGGCGGCAGCACCGCTTCCAGGCGAAAGCGCAGAGGCACGCCGGCCGCGGCATCCAGCACCGGCTCGCCGGTGTAGACGACCTGCCCAATCCCCCACTGCCAGTCCGGCACCTCGTTGGCGCGCAGTTCGCATTGCAACAAGGACCGGGGACGTCCGCCGGCCGGAGTGACGGTGAGATGCAACGCGCCACCCTCGCCCGGCCCCGCCGGTGTCAGGCCGGCCGGCGCCTCGGCGTCAGCGGCCAAAAACCGCAGACGGCCGTCGGCCCCCGCCAACACCGCCAGACGGCCATTGCCCAGGAGATGGCACCATGGCGTCCCCTCCGCCGGCAACTCCAGAGGATTGATGCGCAGGCGCGGCAGCGAGAGCTCGTCCCGTTCCCAAACGCCAAACTGCCAGTGGTCGTGTTTCATGTGTGCCGACTACTATAACATGAGGCGTGATGCGTGAAACGCGCATCACGTTTATATGCCGTCTTCACTCCCACCGGCGGGCGGCGGCGAGGACGCGGCGGAGGGGGATTTCGGCCCGTTCGGCCAGCTCACGGCAGGCTTCGAACTCGGGGGTGGTTTCCGTGCTGCCATCGGGGCGGCGGATCCGTTTGCCGCGGACCGCGCCCCAGGGCGTTTCCACCTCCACGGCTTCACGTTCCAGGGTCCAGCGTTGCGCCGGGTGGCTGCGGACGCCGATGGTGGCGGACTCCGCCAGCACGAGGGCGGCCAGCCGCGCGCCGTCTTCCGGCCGGGCCAGGATGGACAGGCGCACGCCGGGGCGGCCCTTTTTCATCTGCACCGGCAACAGGCCCACATCCAGGGCGCCGGCGGCCAGCAACTTGGCGGTCAGGGCGCCGATGACTTCGGGCGATTCGTCGTCAAGATCGCTTTCCAAAACCGCGACGCTGTCCATGCCGGCGGCTGGCGCCGTCGGGGTGGTCAGGGGTTCGGCCAGGTGTGCCCGGAGGAGGTTGGGGCCGGCGGCGAGCTCGGCGAAGCCATGGCCGGAGCCGCTTTTTAGGAACCGCCACGGCCGGCCGGTCCAGTCGCCGGCCGAGAGGGTGGTGAGAATGGCGGCGCCGGTGGGCGTGGTCAGTTCGGCCTCGACCGGCAGCCGCACGACGGGAAAGCCCGCCAGCAACCGCACCGTGGCCGGTGCCGGGTTGGGCAGAATGCCGTGGGCGCAGCGGATGGTGCCGGTGCCAACGGGCAGGGGTGCGCACCAGATCTGCTCCACCCCCAGTTGTTCCAGCGCCAGGCAACTGCCCACGACGTCCACGATGGCGTCCACCGCGCCGACCTCGTGGAAATGTACCGCCTCGACGGAAATGCCATGCACCGCCGCCTCCGCCTCGGCCAGGCGTTTGAACACCGCCGCGGCCCGGGCCGCGGCTCGGCTGGGAAAATGACCGCCGTCAATGAAGCGCAGCAGGTCGGACAGGCCACGCCGGTGATGATGATGGCCGTGCGCGTGGCCGTGGCCGCTGTCAGGTTTGTCCGCTTCAAGGCTGACCTCGCAGCGGCCGTAACCCACCTGATGGGGGCCGACCCGCCGTGAGAAGGCGATGGTGAAACCGTCCAGGCCGGCGGCATGGAGGGCGTCGGTGACCGCCGCCGGATCAGCGCCGAGGTCGAACAGCGCCCCCAGGGTCATGTCACCCGAGGCGCCTAGGACGGGTTCAAAAAGCAGCACGCTCATGAGGGAGCCTTTGGCCAAACGTGTTTTGTCGGCGGAATGTTCAGGTGTTCGGGGTTGGGTGGTTGGGCGGTTGGGCGGTTGGGCGGTTGGGCGGTTGGGCGGTTGGGCGGTTGGGCGGTTGGGTGGTTGGGTGGTTGAGGGGTTGGGTGGTTGAGGGGTTGAGGGGTTATCCGAGCCCGGAACGTTAGTGACGGGTCACAACGATTGTGGTCTCACAAACGAAGTAGATTCTTTTGACCGGTCACTTTCGCTCTCGACGGTCGCTTCGTTCGCGGCTCGGATTGGTATTGGGGTCACCGAACCCCGAACTCCCCGGTGGCCAGATTTTGGACGGCGTATTTCAGTTCGTCCATGACGGCCAAGTGCTGGGTGCACTTCGCCTCACACTGGCCGCACTGGATGCAGGCGTCGGCTTTCGGCCCCTTCAGGTCGTGATAGCCGGTTTGGGCCGGTTTTTGGAAACCCCAGAACCGGTACTGGGCGATCTGGTTCATGATCGCGGGAATCTCGATCCCCTGGCAGCAGGGCAGGCAGTAGCGGCAGCCGGTGCAGAACGCCTTGTTGGCCACCAGCATCTCCGCCAAGGCCTGGTGGAGCAACTCCATTTCCGCCGGGGCGAACGGGCCGCGGTTCACCGCCGCCACCGTGTCGTCCACGTCCGACGGTTTGGCGATGCCGGTGATCAGGGTGGTGACGGCGGGGTTGGAAATTAGGAAACGGATGGCCAGTTCGGGAATGCTCCTGGCGCCAACCCGTTCCGCCAACGTCTTGAGCAGGGGACTGTCATGGCCCAGCAGGCCGCCCGCGAGCGGGTTCATGATGATGGTGCCGATGCCCTTGGCATGCGCCGCGGCAATGGCCTTGTCGTAGAGCGGGTTCAGCAGGTTGTAGGTGAAGAGGATGATCTCGCACCAGTCGGCCTCCTCCACGTAGGTGAGGAGGTTCTCCACCGTGTCATGGGTGGTGAAGCCGGTGTGGCCGACCAGCTTGTCGGAGATGGCCTTTTGAATACCGTCCACCATGCCGCCCTTGGCCACGGCCTGGTCGTAATGCTCCCGCGAGTCGATGTTCCACACCTGGTAGTAGTCCAGGTAATCCACGTCGAGGCGGTTCATGGACTCTTCGATCCGCTTACGGACACAGTCCGCGGAAGTGTCGTCGGAGGCCTCGATTCGGGTGATCCAGGGTGACCACTTGGTGGAGAGAATGACCTTCTCCCGGTAGCCGTTCTTGAGCGCCTTGCCGATCTTGATCTCCGAGTCGCCGTAACCGCGGCTGGTGTCGATGTAGCGCAGCCCCGCGTCAATGGCGTGCCGGATCAGGGCCACCGCCTCGTCCGTGTCCGGCGGCAGACGCATGCCGCCCAGGTTCGCCCGGGGAACCCGGAACCCGCTTCGTTGGCCGAATGGGACTGACTTCATTTACGATAACTCGCCTATTGTAGTGGACTTGCTTACTCTGACCTCAACGCATGATGAGTCCGGGCTGGATCACGGCGCAAATCCAAAACCCTGAAAATCACGACCATGTCCGAAGCGAGAGTGTAGTAAACGGCATGAAGATCCTCAACGGCCGAGGAGAGTATCTTGATCCTCATTCAAACCGCGTCCTCAGATCCCTCTTGGCCGTTGTCCAATCCGCAATCTGCTCCTGCCCCGCAGCCACCCTAGCCTCAGTCTTCCTCAGGACGTCATGATGCCATGCGGGCGAGACTACCGCCGCATCATCTTTGGACAAATCCGCCCACAAGGCTTCCATGGCCTGAAGTTTTTCTTCACGGGACATTTGCTCAAGTTGAAGCGTGGCATTCATTACGCTCAATTTAGTGCGTTCGGTGGCATTATTCAACGCCGCGGAACTCTTGGGAGCATGACCGTTTTGTTGGATGATGTTGGGGCCACCCTTTTGAAAAAGGGGGTTCCCAACCAACATGATTGTCATGCACCCACGCCCGCCGTGCCGGTGACGAATGCACGGTTGGCGGTATGTTACCGCCATGAGCGGCAAGCTGTTGTTCAACCAGGCGGAAAAACTGGGCGGCATGGTCCTGCTGGGACTGCTGCTCACCGGTTGCGTGGTGGTGTTGCGGCCCTTCGTTTCCGCTCTGCTGTGGGCGGCCATCCTGTGCTACTGCACCTGGCCGCTGTTCCAAGTATTGGAGCGGCGGTTTCCCGGCCACCGCCACCTGAACGCCCTGCTGATGACCCTGTTGCTGGGAGTTGTCCTGGTCCTGCCGTTCGCGGTGGTGGCGATGACGTTGGCCGAAAACCTGGCCGGCATTATTGCCTGGGGACAGGCCGCCGTGCGCAACGGTTTGCCGCAACCGCCCGCTTGGGTGGCCACGCTGCCACTGGTCGGCCCCCAGTTGGATGCTGGCTGGCACAGCTGGGCCAATGATGGCGCCCGGCTGGAAGCGCTGGTGCGTTCCACCGCGACGCCGCTCCGTACCTGGGGCCTGCACCGCGGCCTGGCTTTTGGCACCGGCGTGTTCTACATGATTCTCAGCGTCTTTGTCTCTTTTTTCTTTTTTTGTGATGGGGAACGGGTGGTGAGCAAGGTCGCCGACGGCGCCAAGCGGTTGCTGGGGGACCGGACCCAGCATCTGCTCACGGTGGTGGGCCAGACCGTCAAGGGCGTGGTCTATGGCATTTTGGGCACGGCGCTGGCCCAGGGCATTGTGGCCGGGATCGGGTTTTGGATTGCCGGCGTGCCATCCCCGCTGCTCTGGGGACTGCTCACCTTTTTCGTTTCCTTCATTCCGGGCGGCCCCCCCTTTGTTTGGGTGCCGGCGACGGTCTGGCTGTTTTACACCGGCCAGACCGGGTGGGGTGTGTTCCTGGCGATTTGGGGCTTTTTCGTCATCAGCGGCGTGGACAACGTCGTCCGGCCCTACCTGATCAGCCGCGGCTGCAATCTGCCGTTCATTCTGGTGCTGCTCGGCGTGCTCGGCGGGGTGCTGGCCTTCGGTTTCATCGGAATGTTCCTCGGGCCGGTGCTTCTTGCCATGGGCTATGCCCTGATTGAGGAATGGACAGTCCACCCCGCCCCGCCCGGCCGGGAAAACCCGGAACCCTGACGCGAAGGATCTCCCCATGACAAGACCGTTTTTTCTTCTCATGACCGCCGGTTTGCTGCTCACGGGATCTGCCTGGGCCGCGGATGCTCCCGTGCCGCCACCCGAAGCCGGCGGGCCCTTTGGCGGGCCGCCGCCGCCGCCCACGGCTCCGCCCGGCACGAAACCGACGCCCAGTCCGGAGGTGGTGAAGTTGCCCAATGGCGACGTGCGCATCGGTTTGGTCACCGTCCATCCCGCCACGCGTGAGCTCTCGTTTCCCGCCACCTACAACCTGCGGCAGGGCATTTTGGAAGTGCTGATCGCCACGCCCGAGGGGCGCCTGCATGAGAGCCTGCTGCGTTCCGCCGCCCGCCCGCTTCAATTGCAGACCGCTCTGATTTTGTTGGGGTTGCGCAACGGCGCCCGCCTGCCCGGCGGCGCCGTGCCCCAAGGTGACATCGTGGACCTGGAGCTGGAATGGCGCCGGCCCGATGGCGTCCTGGCCCGCCGGCCCGTGGAGCAGTGGATTCACGACACCAAGACCAATCAGCCGTCGGCCCGCTTCGGCTGGGTTTTCACCGGCGTCACCTTCAGCAACGGTGTGGCCAATGCCGAGATCGAGGGCAATCTGGCGGTCAATTATGCCGTGGGCGACACCGTGCTGGAATTGGCCGACGCCGCCGCCGGGGACGACACCCGGTTCGTCGTCAACACCGACCAGACCGGCCTGAAGGTCGGCGATGCGGTGCGGGTGATCCTCAAGCCCCGTGTTGCGGCCAAGGCGCCGGCGGGCAAACCACAATGAATACCGCCGGCCCCACCTTGATTCTGGGTCTCGGCGTAAGCGGTGTCGCGGCGGCGCAACTGGCCGCGGCGTTGGGTGACCCGGTCATCGGCTTGGATACCGGCGACTCACCGGGGTTGCGCGAGCGTGCCGGGACGTTGACCGCGGCCGGCGTGGACGTCCGGCTGGGCTGGACGGCGGCGTCGTGGCCCGGCCCCGTGCCGCGGCAGGCGGTGATCAGCCCCGGCATTGCCCCGGCCAGCCTGCTGGGGCGGCTGGCGGCCGCCTTGCCCTGTCCGGTGCTCGGCGAACTGGAGTTTGGCTTCCGGCATTGCGCCTGCCCGGTGCTCGCGATCAGCGGGACCAACGGCAAGACCACCACCACCGAATTGCTGGAACATTGCCTGCGGACGGCCGGACGGCGCGTGCTGGCGGCCGGCAATATCGGCGTGGCGTTGTGCGAAGCGGCCCGACGGTCGCGGGATCTTGACTGGCTGGTCGTGGAAGTCAGTTCGTTCCAACTGGAGAGCTGCGACCGCTTTGCCCCGGCCGCCGCGGCGCTGCTCAATATTACGCCGGACCATTTGGACCGCTACGGCACCATGTCCCGTTACGCCGCGGCCAAGGGGTTGCTCTTCCGCAACTTGCGGCGGGCCGGTCAGGCCGTGCTGCGCAGCGACCTGTTGGACTGGCCGGAGGTCCGTGCCGCCCTACCGCGGGATGGGTCCCGTCCAATTCTATTTAGTGGCGACGAAACGGCCGGCGCGGATTGGTTCGTGCGGGCTGACGGCATGCTGTGCCGCCGCCGCCCCGACGGTGGCGCGACGCCACTGGTGGCGCGGCGGGAGCTTCAGCTCAAGGGAGGGCACAATCTGGAAAATGTTTTGGCCGCCAGCGCGCTGTGCGAGCTGGCCGGACTGCCCCCTGAGGCGGTCCGGCCGGGGTTGATCAGTTTTCAGCCGAGCCCTCATCGCATCCAGTGGGTCGGCGTCGACGTTCGCGGCGTGGCCTACATCAACGATTCCAAGGCAACCAATCCCGACGCGCTCATTCGCGCGCTGGCCGCCGTGCAGGGTGAAATTACCGGAAAAATCGTGCTGATTGCCGGGGGGCTGGACAAAAACATGGATTTCTCCGCCGTTCCCTCGCACTTGGCCCGTCACGCGCGCGGCGTTTTTCTTATCGGGGCCTGCAAGGAACGGTTGGCAAAAGCGTGGAACACCGTGGTATATTGCGGGGAATGTGAAACCTTGGCTTCCGCTGTCGACGCGGCGGCAGGGATGGCGCAACTTGGGGATGCGGTGTTATTGTCCCCCGCCTGCGCCAGTATGGATATGTTTGTGAACTATGCGGACCGCGGGAACCGGTTCTGCGAGCTGGTCAAAAGGAGATTGTCATCATGATGCGCACGCTGTTGGCTTCGGAAGTGGCTGTAAAACGCCTGGTGATTACGGGAGTGTCGGGGCTGGCCCTGCTGGTGGCCGCCGGCTGCTCCTCCTCCAAACCCCAGGACGCGGGGCTCATGGGCCCGCGCCAAGTGGTGCCGCCACCGTACAAGGATCCCGCCTCCGTGGCCGCCAGCACGGCGGCCGCCACCGAACCAGTGGTCGTGGTCGAGGAACCGGCCGACGTCAAGGGCAAGGGCAAAGACGAAGGCACCAAGGCGTTCTCGCTGCCGCCCAAGGTGGAAAGCAAGATTGACACCTACACCGTCAAGTCCGGCGATTCCTTCTCGAAGATCGGCGCCAAGTACGGCGTGAGCGCCGCCGAACTCGCGTCCTTCAACAAGCTGAGCGAAAAGAAGGCGATCAAGGTCGGCCAGACCTTGCGCATCCCGCCCGGCGGCACGGTGTCGCACAAGGCGACGGCGAAGTCCAAGCACGTCGCTTCCGCCGCCCACAAAAAGGGCGAAGGCCGGCACCAGGCGAAAAAGGCCGGGGGCAAAAAGGCCGAAGCCAAGGGTGGTAGCACAGGTTCCGCCGCCCCCGCTGGCGAAGGCAAGTATTCGGTGAAGTCCGGCGACTCGCTGGACCGCATCGCCAAGAAGCACCACGTTAAGGTGGCTGACCTGCGCGCCGCCAACGACCTGAAGTCGGACAAGCTGCAGATCGGCCAGACCCTGGTCATCCCCGGCAAGAAGGGCGAGACCGCTGTGGCCGCCACTGACGCCGCCGTCGCGACCCCGGTCGCCGGCGCCGCCGCGGAGGAGACCGCCGCCGTCGCCCCGGCCGCCACCGTTGCCCCGACGGGTACGGATGCCGCCGCCGTCGCCCCGGTCGCCACCGGCACAGATGCCGCTCCCGCCCCGGCCCCCGCCCCGGCCGCCAACACCCTGGATCACACCGTGCTGACCGGCGAGACCCTGGAAAGCATTGCGGAGATGTATTCCACCACCGCGGAGGCGATCATCAAGCTCAACCCGGCCATCAAGGGCAATGCCGACCTCAAGCCCAACATGACCATCCAAATCCCGCTGAGCAAGTAAGCACAGACCGGGCGGCACCTTTGCCGCCCGATGTTTTCCCTGACGGCCGGCCGCTTCATCGCGCGCCGGCCGTTGGCGTTTTTATACGTCGTCAGGCTGAAGCTTGTTAGGCTGTAGGCTGAAGGTCATTAAGATTTCACCCTAACGCGGTATATCTCAAGGCCGGGAGCCGCCCGTCCCGGGCGGACATCGACGGCGTCACAACGATACCGCGCTTTTTAGCCGGCATTTCGCGCTCAGCGCAGCGGCGCTCGCGCTCGCCTCTCGCACTCGATTTGAACAGGAGGCGGCAGAGGCCACAGAGAAGTTTTTCTCCGTTCTCTCCGGATTTCTCCTGTTCAATCTGAGGTTATTGAAGGCATCACACCGCGATGACGCGGATGCGTTCATCCACCTGTTCTTTAAGGGTGCGCTCGACCATTAGCTTGAGGGTGGTGGCCGCACCGGCGCACCCGGCGCAGGCGCCCTTTAGCCGGCAATAGATCAGGGCGTCCTTGATGTCCACGATCTCGATGTCGCCGCCATCCTTTTTCAGGATCGGCCGGATGTAATCGTCCACGGCCTTCTCCACCTTCTTGCCCAATTGCCAGGCCGAGAGCGGTGCCGGCACCGACGTCGGGGCAACCGGCTCAGGGCTGGCGGGTGCGGTCGGGCTGGCCTTCAAGGAGGTCGGCCGTGGTCCCCAGGCGTCGTCGAGCAGGTCTTGCAGGCCACCGGGGGCATGATGGCAGCTCATGCAGGCGCCTCCGGCCTTGATGGCATTGGTGATCTCGGGGATGCTGTGCAGGTTCAATTCCCGGATCTTGGCTTTGATGTACGGCTCGCTCAGTGAGAAACAGGTGCAGACGATCCGCCCGTCGTTGTCCTTTTCCCCGCCCAGGGTCACGCCGTGCTTGGCCAGGTCAACCCCCCGCTTTTGGGCCCAATTGAACACCGCCGCTTCCAGCGCCTCGGCGCCCATCACCGAACAATGCACCTTTTGGTTGGGCAGGCCGTCCAGATACTTGACGATCTCCTGGTTGGTGACTTTCAAGGCCTGCAAAGGCGTGAACCCGCCCGCTTCAATGATGGCGCACAGCGCCTCGGACGCGGCAATCGCCGAGGTGCAGCCAAAGGTCAGGTAGCGCGCCTCGGTAATCACGTCCTGGGTTGGGTCGGCCGGGTGGCGCTTGACCCGGAAACTGAAGCGCAGGGCGTCGCCGCAGACGATCGAGCCATGCTCGCCAAAGCCGTCCGGGTCCTCGATCTCGCCCATATGGGTGCCGGGCTTGCCATGAACGGCGTCCATGAACAACTGCCGGGTTTTCTCACTGTATTCCCAAGCCATGACTTACCTCGTTACTACCTTGCAAAAGTTAAAAAATCGGATTCACCACGAAGTCACGAAGAGCACGAAGCTAAATCGAAGAGGCTTTTTATCTTTCCTGTAGGAACGTGGTTGCACCACGTTGTGCGACTCTGCCGTGAAGGCGCGTCGCACACGGGCGACACGCCCGTGCCTACAGAAATGCCATTAAATTAAAACTTTCAGCCTAACGAAGTATAACATTCTGGCTACTGACTACTGAATTCTGGCTACTTTTTGTACTAGGCCAAACCGACCGCGCGCTTGACGTTCGCCATGGTTTGGGTGGCGGCGGCACGGGCGCGGACGGCACCGTCCCGCAACACCCCTTCAACATAGTCCAGGTTTTTTTCCAGTTCGGCGCGCCGGGTCCGGGCGGCTTGGAAATAGGCCCAGTAGCAGTCGAACAGCGCCTGCTTGGCGTGACCGTAGCCCATGCCGCCGGCCAAGTAGCGCTGACGCAGCGCCGCCACCTCGTCGGGCGTCGCCATCAGCTTGTACAGGGCAAACACGTTGCAGGTGTCCGGGTTTTTGGGCGCCTCCATCGGCGTCGAATCGGTGACAATGCTCATGATCTTCTTGCGCGCCGCCTTTTCGGGGGCGAAGAGCTCGATGGCGTTGCCGTAACTCTTGCTCATTTTTTGGCCGTCGAGGCCGGGCACCACCGCCACCTCGTCGCGGATCATCGGATCGGGCACGGTAAGCAACTCGCCGTACTGGTTGTTGAAGCGGATGGCGATGTCGCGCGTGACTTCCAAGTGCTGTTTCTGGTCCTTGCCCACCGGCACGCCGTTGGCCTGATAGATCAGGATGTCGGCGGCCATCAGCACCGGGTAGGCGAACAGGCCGTGATTGGGGGCGATGCCGCGGGCGACCTTGTCCTTATAGCTGTGGCAGCGCTCCAGCAGCCCCATGGGCGTGATGCAGCTCAGGATCCAGGCGAGTTCGGTCACTTCCGAAATGTCCGACTGGCGGAAAAACACCGTGCGTTGCGGGTCCAGGCCGCAGGCCAGGAAGTCCATGGCCACGCCCAGCACGCGCTCCCGCAGTTGCTGGGGGGCGGGATTGCTGGTCAGGGAATGGTAGTCGGCGATGAAGTAAAAACACTCGCAACTGTCCTGAAGCTCAAGCGCCGGCCGCATCATGCCGAAATAATTGCCCAGGTGCAGGGTCCCGGAGGACTGCACCCCGGACAAAATGCGTCGTTGCGTGGTCGCGTTGCTCATGTCATCCTGATTTCTGTCGGTGGCGAACTGAATTTGCTGATCCGAGCCCGGAACGTTAGTGACGGGTCAACCATCAAAAGCTGAAATTAAGAAAGCAGAAAGCAGAAATGAAATCCGATATTTATTTCAGCTTTCTTAATTTCTGCTTTCAGCTTTTTCTTTGTTGACCGGTCACTTTCGCTCCCTGCGGTCGCTTCGTTCGCGGCTCGGATTGGCATCTCCTTGTGGTGAATAATTCAGATTACAGCTGGCGGGCGATGGTGTCGACGACGAACTGGCGCTGGTCGCCGGTGGTTTCCGGATAGATGGGCAGGGCCAGCGTTTCCACGGATGCGCGCTCGCTTTCCGGGAAGTCGCCTGGCTTGCCGCCCAAGCTGGCGAAGCAGGGCTGGAGGTGCAGCGGCACGGGGTAGTAGACCTCGCAGCCGACCCCGGCGGCCCGGAGCCCGTCCCACACGGTCTGGCGCTTGGCGGCCGGCAAACGGATGCAATACTGATTGTAGACGTGACGGGTGCACCACGGCAGCACTGCCGGCAGGCCGACCTGGGCGGCGGCCGGGGAGACGGCGAAGCGGCGGGCGTAATCGGCGGCATTGGCCTGGCGGGCGGCGGTCCAGCCGTCCAAGTATTTCAGCTTGACCGAGAGCACGGCGGCCTGCAGCGCGTCGAGGCGGAAGTTGCCGCCGATGTGGTGGTGGTAGTAGCGCGGCTCCATGCCATGGTTGCGGTACTGTCGGAGGAGGGCCAGGCGGGCGGGGTCGCGAACGGTGACCAGACCGCCGTCGCCGAAGCCGCCAAGGTTCTTGCTGGGAAAGAAGGAGAAGCAGCCGTAGTCGCCGACGCTGCCGGCGCGCCGGCCCCGATATTCGGCGCCGATCGCCTGGCAGGCGTCTTCAATGACCACCAACTTGTGCTTGGCGGCAAGTTCGAGGAGCGGGCCCAGGTCGGCGGTTTGGCCGAACAGGTGCACCGGCATGATGGCCCGGGTGCGCGGGGTGATGCAGCGGGCGACGGCGGCGGGGTCGAGATTGAACGACGCGGGGTCGATGTCGGCAAACACCGGAGTGGCGCCGGTGCGGGCGATGGCGCCGCCGGTGGCAAAGAAGGTGTAGGGCGAAGTGATGACTTCGGCCCCGGCCCCGATGTTTTCGAGCATCAGGCAGACCAGCAGGGCGTCGGAACCGGAGGTGACGCCACAGGCCCCGGCGGCGCCGCAGTACGCAGCCATCTCGTTCTCGAACTGCTCCACGCGCGGGCCAAGGATGAACGCCTGGGCGTCGCACACCTCGTCCATGACGCGGCGGATTTCCTCGCGGAGCGCCTGGTATTGCGGCTTGAGGTCAAGCAGGGGAACGTTCATGATGGTTGGGCGGTTGAGGGGTTGGGCGGTTGAGAAGAAAAGCAGAAACGGGGAAAGCAGAAAGCAGAAATTAGTGAGGCTCTTGCAAAACTCCGGTTATCGGTTCGATGCCAATCCGAGCCGCGAACGAAGCGACCGCAGGGAGCGAAAGTGACCGGTCAAAAAGAATCCACTTTTCTTAGAAAACGGCACCCTTTTTGACCCGTCACTAACGTTCCGGGCTCGGATGGAAAATGTCGAATGTCGAATACTGTAAGGATGGCAGCCGTGGTTTTTTAAGAGGCTCAGTTTTCAGCTTTTTTCTAGTAGCTGGTGTCAAAGCCGAGGTGGGGATCGGCCTTGAGGTAGAAGGTCACCATAACGTTGGAGCGGCCGTCCGCGTCCTGTTCAAAACGGAGGGCGCCGACCCAGCAGTGGAGATCGCGGGTGATCTCGTAGATTTGGGAGGCAAACCGGTTGTCGAGAATATCGTAGCGGTATTCAACATGACCGCCGGTTTTTTGGTTGATGGGGAAGGAGGCGCCGATGGTGACGAAACTGCCGTCGTTGCCGGAATGGGGGAAGATGGTGTCGCCGCCAACGGTGGTGAGATTGCTGCCCATGGAGTAGACGGTGCGCGGGGTGTATTGGTCGCGGTACAGGTAGGAGAAATCCCACAGGACCGTTTTGGGGTCGCCAATGTTGGTGCCGATGCGGCCGCTGTCCACTTTGTTTTCACCCATGTCGGCCAGGAGATGACCGTAGAATTTCAGGTACTCCCGCGGCGAAAAGGCGGCGCGGGTGCCAAAGTAGCCGGGGTTGTCCAATTCGTCCTGGCCGTCCTCGCTGGTGAAGGGGAAGTCGGCGTAGTTTTCCAGGGAGGCCAGGGTGTAGATGCGCTGGCTGCGGCGGGTTTCCCACCGTTGCTTGACGCCGACGCGGACGAAATTCTGCTCGTTTAGCCGGTCCACCTCATCGAAAAAGTAGAGGTTGTCGCGGTTTTCGTTGGGGTCGGTAACATAGGTGTAGTTGGCGTACGGCTGAACCACGTGACGCAGGCCGTCCAGCTGCAGGGACTCGTTTTTCAGGTTCTGCCAGGAGCGGTAGAACTTGCTGGACAATTCAAGGCCGCCTTCGCCCAAGAGGCGGGTGACCTGTCCGCCCTGGTCGTCATAGGCCTTGACCGGGACGGTGCTGTTGTAATTGTCAGGGTCGTCGACAATGAACATGTTGTTGAGG
Organism: uncultured Lentisphaerota bacterium; assembly: GCA_903896595.1. Classification (GTDB taxonomy): domain Bacteria; phylum Verrucomicrobiota; class Lentisphaeria; order Oligosphaerales; family CAITYL01; genus CAITYL01. The sequence goes on along the minus strand of CAITYL010000310.1, from coordinate 5,060 downwards.
TCGTTGGTGGTGATGGCTTGCTTGCTACTTTGGTCGTAATAGGTGGCCCGGACCCCGGCGCGGGGAACGACCTGGACCACGTCCTGCAGCTTGAAGGGGGCATAGAACATGTGAGTGGTGTCGAGGCGCGTGGCCTCATAATCCGAATTTTCCGCCAACGGTTTGCCGTCCTCACCGTCGGGCCGCTGGAAGTCGTAATCGCGCCACCGCATTTTCAGGTGGGCGACCGTGGTTTCGCTCTGGTAATAGATCGGCGATTGGAAAAGGCGCTGGCGCGGCAGTTGCAGGCGCACGCCGGGGAGCGTTTCCACGGTGGATTCAAAAGAGTTGATCCGCGCCCGGCCGTAACCGGAAAGGGAGAACCGTTCCTTGTCCAGGGTCGCATCGACGAAGGTCTTGGGCTGGGGGTTGCTGTTGTATTCGTTCTCGAACCAGTCTTCGAGCATGTCGACATCGCTGAGGAGGTCGCCCCGGGCGCGGAGGGTGAGGTCGTTGCTGAAGTCGGTGCGATGGTAGGCCTCGGCACGGTAGCGGTCATGAGTTTCGTCGAACCGGCGGTTTTGGCCTTCGGAGGTCGTGGGCGGCTTGGTGTCATTCATGCCGTAGACCATCGCCTGGGTGGTGGAGTCACCCTGTTTGTAGGTCGCATTGGCGCCGGCGGCCACCCCGCGCTTGGTGCGGCCTTCAAGAGTGGTGTCCACGGTCAGGTTGCGGCTGAGGTCAAAGGTCTTGCCGACCAACAGGAACGCCCCCCAGGAACTGCTGTAGCCGGGGCGCACGGAGAAGCCGGAATTACCCTGGGTGTTGCCGCTGTAGGTGATCGGCGGCGTGACGGGCACCCCCCAGAAGCGGACGACCATGCCGTACGCCTTGTAACGGCCGTCGGGGTAATAGACAATGCGCTTGGCCGACATGCTGTAATGGGGATGTGGCACGGTCTCGTTCAGGTAGCTGCAGGAGGACATTTGGGCCTGGCCAATCTCCACCTCGCCCTTGCTGTTGTAGACGCCGGTCTGGCCGCGGAAGAACCAGGGCTCCACTTGGGCGCGGTATTCGCCGACCCGGAATTCGCGGGTGCCCAGGTTGCCGGTGACGGCATCGCCTTCCCAGACAAACACCCCGCGCTGGAGCTTGACATGCCCCTTGGCGGCCACCGTTTTGGTGTACAGGTTGGCGGTCAGTTCATCGGCGGTCAGAATGACGTCCTGGAAGACCAGGCGGATGTTGCCGTGACCGAGGGCCTCGCCGGTGTCGGGCCGGAACTCGTACTGGTCGGCCTGGATGTCGATCGGGCTCTTGTCCCCGAGCGCCAATTTGCCGGCGGCTTCCTTGATGCTCTTGGCGGAATTGGCGGCCCTGACCGCGGCCTCCTGGCTCAGCGGCCCTTCCGGATCGGCGGTGGTACCGCCCTGACCGGGATCGGCGGCCGCCGCCGGGGCTTTGGCGGCAATGGCGGTGGCCGTGGCCAGGGTGAACGCCAGCACGGCCAGCAGCGTCAGCCACGCCGGCCGGAGCCGTGTTGTGGATCGCCCGTTTTGCCTGGTCATGCCCCCGTCCTTTCACGGTCCGGTAAAAACGTGGCCCGTGCTTTCGGGCCAGGGAATACATTAAAACCCTGTAACATAGCGGAACGCGGGACGGTTGCGAACAGGTTTGACGGAGGGTTTGGGAACCGCCTTTCCTCAAAAGGGGGTTCCCAACATCGTCCGACAACCTCGATGGACGTTCATTCCGGTTTATAGTACGCCGTTGTCCACCTCTGTAACCCGTTGCTGGTCCCGGCCCGTCTCGGGCTCCGGCCGTCCCCCTCATTTTCAAGGAGAGCGTATCCCATGTCCGCCCCTGCCTGTCCGTCCGCGGTTCCCGCCGTGTTTGTTGATGCCGAAACCGGATTCACCCTCGACCTGACCGGCATGGGCATTCAGCCGGCCCAGTTCGCCACTCTGGCCGGCCCCCTGGCCCAGGCCCACGCGGAAATGGTCCGGCTCGAAGCCGGTGCCATCAAAAACCCCGACGAAAACCGCAAGGTCACCCATTTCAGCGACCGCCTGGTCTATGCGGACTCCTCCCTGTTCCGCGACGTGGAGGCGTTTGCCCGCGACCTCGCCGCCGCCGGCGAGATCACCCAGGTGCTGATCAATGGCATCGGCGGCTCGGCTCTTGGACCGCAATTGCTCCAGCAGGCCGCCCACGGCCCGTACTGGAACGACCAGTCGTCCGCCGCCCGCCGCGGGTATCCCAAAATCTATTTTGTCGATAACACCGACAGCGCCGGCCTGACTGATGCCCTCGCCGTGTTGGATTTGGCCAAGACCCTGGCCGTAACCATCTCCAAGTCGGGCGCCACCCAGGAGACCAAGAACAACATGCTCGCCCTGGAGGCGCGCTACCGCGCGGCCGGCATCCCCTTCGGGCCGCACGCGGTGGCCGTCACCATGCCCGGCAGCGAACTGGACCGGTATGCCCATGCCGGCAACTGGCGCAAGATCTTTCCCATGGCCGATTCCGTCGGCGGCCGCACCAGCGAGATCAATATTGTCGGCCATGTGCCCGCCGCGTTGGCCGGCATCGATTTCGCCGCCCTGGTGGCCGGCGCCCGGCACATGGATGAACTGACCCGCCAGCCGGACCCCGCCCGCAATCCCGGATACCTGCTGGCCGCCGCCTGGTACCTCGCCGGTCATGGCAAGGGCGACCGCAACATGGTCGTGGTGCCCTACAGCGACCGCTTCGGACTGATGGGCAAGTATTTGCAGCAGTTGGTGATGGAAAGTCTCGGCAAGGAAAAAGATCTGGACGGCAAGGTGGTGCACCAGGGGCTCACCGTCTACGGCAACAAGGGCGGCACCGACGCCCACGCCTATATCCAGCAGCTCAATGACGGGCGCGATGACTTTTTCGCCGTGTTCATCGAGCCGTTGCGCGACGCCGCCGACTACCCCATTGACGCCCGCCTGTCCATGGGCGATTATCTGCACGGGTTCAAGGAAGGCCTGGTCCGCGCCCTCACCGGCAAGGGGCGCCGGGCCATGGAAATCACCCTGACCGCGGCGGACGTCTATAATCTCGGCATGCTCATCGCCCTGTTCGAGCGGGCGGTCGCTGTCTATGCCGAACTGATTCACGTCAACGCCTTTCACCAGCCGGGAGTGCAGGCCTACAAGCTGGCCAGCAAAGAAGTCACCGTGATCCTCGGCCAACTGCAAGACTGGCTCGCCACGCCGGCCGCCGCCGCCTGGCGCGGTTCAGCCGCGGCCGCCGCCACCGCGGCCGGCTGTCCGGAGCAGGCCCGAACCATTGCCGGCTGGCTCGACAAAGCCGCGGTCAACGGCCGTCCCCTGGCCGGCCGCCGCATCACCCGCGCCTTCGTTGCCGGCGCCTGGGAATACACCGTGGCCTGAACAACAGCGGAGAGGCTGAAGCATTTTAGGCTGTAGGCTGTTAGTTAACAGTCTCTTACAAAACAAACGGCTGCCGGGAAATTAGAATTCAGAAGCCAGAATTAACATGAAGCGCGAACGTCTTCTGTAGCAAAGGGCTTGCAGCCCGCCAGATCGAAAACGTGCTGCGCGAAGAGCGCGATGCAATCGCTTTGCTACATGGGCGTGTATTCACTGTCCTGGATTTTAAACAGGAGGCAGCAGAGGCCACAGAGAAGTTTTTCTCCGCTGAGGTGCATTTAAACGTAACGAAATTTTCCATCACTGGGAGCCGCCCGGCCTTGAAATAACGCCGATATAAAAAGCGGCAAAGGAATTGCCGCACTCCAAAACGGTGCTAATCTGATCGGGACTTTTGTATCCTACTTAAGGCACAAACAGGTTTGACGGAGGGTTTGGGAACCGCCTTTCCTCAAAAGGGGGTTCCCAACAGCGTCCGACAAAACGGCCATACACTCGAAAAGTCAACAAGGATGACGTTGCGATGACCGACGAGCTGCAGGAACGGTTGGGGTATCGGTTTCAACGCACGGACCTGTTGATGGAGGCGCTGACCCACCCCTCGTACAGCAGCGAGCACCATCAGCCGCCGCCGCACTACGAACGGCTGGAGTTTCTCGGCGATGCCGTCCTGCAGCTCTGCGTCAGCGGCTGGCTCTTTACCCGCCATCCCGACCTGGACGAGGGCGGTTTGACCCGCCTCCGCTCCACGCTCACCGACCAAGGCGCCCTGGACAAACTGGCGCGCCATCTCGATCTGGGCCGTTTTCTGCGCCTCGGCCGGGGCGAACGGCGCGCCGGCGGCGCCGACCGCGCGTCCCTGCTGGCCGATTCCCTGGAGGCGATGATCGGCGCCATCTATCTGGATGGCGGCCTGGCGGCGGCCACCGCCTTTTGGGAGCGGTTGCTGGCGGCTTCCGGACTCGATCTCGCCCAGTTGCTGATCGATGAAAATCCCAAGGGGCGCCTGCAGGAGCGCGCCCAGGAAGACCACGCCGGGACCTTGCCCGAGTATCAGGTCCAGCACCTGGGCGGCCCGGACCATGCCCCCGAGTTCGAAGTGCGCGTCCTGCTGGCCGGCCGTGAACTCGCCGTCGCCCGGGCCGGCAGTCGCCGGGATGCCGAAAAAGAAGCCGCCCGCCTCGCCCTCAAACGCCTGGAAGACGAAGCGGCCGCGCCGCCGGGGGCGCCGCCCCCATAACCCCTGCCAAAGGGACCCGTCCCTTTGGAATCCCCTTTCAAAAACGCCGGGGCTGGGTGCCGCAATGGGTAGCAACGCGCAGGACGGAACGATACCAGCGGCACCCAGCCCCGGCGTTTTTGAAAAGTTTAATTGACACTGCAAATGGATACGTCTTGTCATGGCGGACGACGCCCAGTGCCGGCCTGCGCAAAACCTGGGTGTCACGCATGGTTGTCGTGAGTCGCAGGGCCCTCCGGCATGTAACGGTATTTGTTTGAGCTGGTTTCAAAAGTACGCGGTTTTCCCATCTCCGGGAGCCGCCCGTCCTCGGGCGGACGAACCCGTTATCGTCGAAGACAAGCATGCTCGGTTGGGCGGACTGTGGCCCGATAAACCAAGGGTGGAACGGCTGTAACGCCATCGAGTTCCGCCCGAGG
>CAITYL010000309.1 GCA_903896595.1 uncultured Lentisphaerota bacterium | reverse complement strand
TGTCCTCCGGTTTGGTGAGTACCGTCCTCTTCCGTCCTCGGCGGCAGCGCGGTTGCCGGTGCGGGGCGAGGACGTTGAGGACAAAACGGCATTCAGGAGAGGACCTTGAGGACAACGAGGACGCCCCGGAAAACCGTTCCGTGGATGACGCGGATGGCATGGATAAAACCCGCCAGCGGTTCCTATGGCTATATTCGGGGTTGCTGGATGGGAGGGTATTCTTGAACCGACGGGCGTTTATTCAGGCTCTGGTGGCCGCTGGCTTGTTTGGCATTGCCACGCCATTCTCCAAGTCGTTGCTGGCCGGGGTGCAGGCCAACCAGCTGGCCGGGCTGCTGTATCTTGGCGCGGCGGTCTGCCTCTTTCCCCTGGTGCTGCGGCGGTGGCTGGCCGGGAGTATCATTTTTCCACGCGATGGCCGCAATCGGCGCAACCTGCTGGGGGCGATCCTGTTTGGCGGTGTCATTGGCCCCGTCCTGCTTCTGGTCGGGCTGAAGCATTCGCTGGGCGTGTCCGTTTCCATGTGGCTGAATCTAGAGGCAGTGGCCACCGCGGTGCTGGCCCACTTTTTGTTTCGCGAGCACGAACATCCGCATGACGATCCGCACCACGGGCATGCGCATGCCGGCAACTCGCCCGCGACGCCGCACACGCATCCCCACCAACACACGGCCATGGCTCACGCCCACCCGCATTGGCCGGACCTGCACCATCGGCATTCCCGCGGCGGATTAGGCTGAAGCGGTTTAGGCTGTAGACTGAAGGTCATTAAAGTCTCGCCCTGGCGCGGCAGATGGTCTCTCGCCAAGAGCGCCAAGAACGCAGAGGAAATCCACGGCCCCGCAGCTGGTTCCTTGGCGGGCTTTGCGCTCTTGGCGAGAGCAAATTCCGGATGCTTGGGGCCCGTCCCAAAAGAGGGGTGCCGCCGCGTCCTCCAAGTCCTCAAGGTCCTCCAGTTTGGTGAGTACCGTCCTCTTCCGTCCTCGGTGGCGGCGCGGGTGGCCGGTGCGGGGCGAGGACGTTGAGGACAAAACGGCATTCAGGAGAGGACCTTGAGGACAACGAGGACGCCCCGGAAAACCGTTCCGCCCGGTGTCGGGCGGCCCCACGCGGCGGCGGGACTTGTTCGTTGTACCGATGACGCGGCCTGCGGAATCCGCAAAGGGGATGCTTGGCACCCGTCCCTTTCCGTGCGCGAAATCGGGGGGGGCGGCACAACAGGGGCTGAAGCCCCTGCCTATTGTCGCCCCGTCCCGCCGGGACGGGGAATACCGCCGTCCGCCAACCGGCGTGGATTTCGTCCCGTAGGGACTGACCGCAAATAGGCAGGGGCTTCAGCCCCTGTTTTACGGCCCCCCGAAATGGCGTGCCGTAGGTACGCCGCGAAATATTTTTTGCCAGATATGACAATAAAATTTGAATTCATCCGTTAATCTGGTTGATGGGTGGAAAAATGGAGGTGGACATCATCATGGGAAATAGCTATACCTCACTTTATCTCCATGCCGTATTTCGCACCAAAAACAATGCGTTGTTTTTGTCGCCAAGCATCCAAGAACGGATGTATCCGTATTTGGGAGGGATTGCCAGAGAACACCAGATGAAACTTTTGGAGGTGGGTGGCATTGAGGACCATGTTCATTTGTTGCTTTCCTTGCCTGCAGATTTGGCCGTGGCAAAGGCGATGCAAATATTGAAGGGGGGAAGTTCGAAATGGGTCCACAACGCCGTTCCTTCCTTGTCGTCTTTCGGCTGGCAGGAGGGATATGGCGCTTTCAGCATTGGGATTTCGCAACTTGTCCCCACCACGGCTTATATCGCCAACCAGAAGGAGCATCATCGGAAGATGAATTTTCACGGTGAGTTTATGGCGTTTTTAAAGAAACATGACATTCCTTACGACGAACGGTATCTGTGAGGGATGTCCGGCCCGGTTCGCCGCGTACCTACGGCACGCGAAATCGGGGGGGGACGGCACACAGGGGCTGAAGCCCCTGCCTATTGTCGCTCCGTCCCGCCGGGACGGGAAACACCTTGCCCCCAGCCGGGGGTGTCCCCGCCGGGACGGGTAAAATGCCGTCCGCCAACTGGCGCATCAGCCGCCCAACGGTTGAATTCATGTGGACGGTCCGGCCCGGTTCGCCGCGTACCTACGGCACGCGAAATCGGGGGGGGACGGCACACAGGGGCTGAAGCCCCTGCCTATTGTCGCTCCGTCCCGCCGGGACGGGAAACACCTTGCCCCCCAGCCGGGGGTGTCCCCGCCGGGACGGGGAAATCGCGGCCTCCCAAGCGGCGTGTCCCTCGAACCCCAATTGATGTGTGCCGATTGGGACGGGGAACACCTTGAACGCCAACCGGCATGGATTTCGTCCCGTAGGGACTGAACGGTAATAGGCAGGGGCTTCAGCCCCTGTTTTCGGCCCCTCGAAATGGCGTGCCGTAGGTACGCCGCGAGGGTGACGATGGCAAGTCTCAACGCCAGCTCCCGGGCTACAGCTACGGGGATGGCGTTCCCTGCTGATGGGGGGTGCGCTCCTGCCGGAACTGCCGGGGCGACTGGCCGTAGGCGGCCTTGAACTGGCGGGAGAAATACAGCTGGTCGGCAAAGCCGACCTCTTGCGCGATCTGTTTGATGGGCAATTGGTTGTATTCCAGCAGTTGCGCCGCCCGCTGCAGCCGGGTGCGGATGAGAAAGTGGACCGGCGGTTCCCCGTAGAACTGCTTGAACACGACCATGAACCGCGGCACCGACAGCGCGGCGACCCGGGCAATGGCCGGCAGGGTCAACGGCTGGTTGAAGTTCTTCCGGATGAACGCTTCCGCCGCCAGGAGGTGATCCGGGATTTGCGCCTGGCCGTGGCGGTAGGCGCGTGCCAGTTCGTACAGCCAGAGCGTGACGAGGCCCTCCAGCATATAGCCGTCCTGGCAACGCTGTTTCCGCAGTTCGTTGTAGATCAGCTTCAGGTAATGGACGACCAGTTTTTCCGCCTTGAAGAGCAGCAGCCGGTTCAGCGGCAGCCGGTGTTTGGCGGCGGCATGGGCAATGGCGTCGCCGCGGGCGATCATCCAGGAATGGTCCCAGGTGCGGTCGGGATTGCCGTAGTCGTGAAGCGCCGCCGGTTTCCAAATGATCAGCCCGAGCGTGGCCTCTTGCTCCTCCGGCTGGTGCCGGTGGAGCCAGGCCTGGTCGTGAAAGAACATGAACAGGTAGGGAAACCCGTGGCCGCCATGGCGGACGATGCCCGGCGCCATGGTTTCGTGAATCCCCAGGTTCAGGATGCAAAAACTTTCCGCCGGGGGGACGTCATGATTGGAGTAAAATTTTGATATGGTCATTGCTGTTGTTGGGAACCCCCTTTTGAGGAAAGGCGGTTCCCAAACCCTCCGTCATTTGCGGATTCCGTCGGCCGCCCCGCTGCCCCAATCGCGGCCTGTTGCACAAGAGCGGCCGACGGAATCCGCAAAATGAGCACCCTTTTTCAAAAGGGTGGCCCCAACATCATCCAATTACAATAATTTAATCTATATATTCAATAATTTTAGAGCATGATTGATAATAGATAAAGTTGTTTTTGTTAATATAGTCATTTTTATCACAACCACGACAACCAGCGGTGAAACGGATGCATGTGCACGTGAGCGAACGACTTGCCTGGCTGCGGAACCGGGTGCTGACGGCGGAAACGCCGCCGGGATGGCAGGCCCGGACTTTTTCCTGGCCGCGGACCGCGGCGGCGGCCGACCATTGCTGGCGGCATTGCGAGATCGGCATCTATCCTGGCGAACTGATCGTCGGTTTCAGCGGCCGGGTGGATCCGGCGGGCCTGGCGGCGTTCCAGGACCCGGTGCCCGAATTTGAAACGGCACCACGCCCGGCCCGGCTCGACGCTTTCCTGCAGCAGGGGTTCTTGATCCAGTGCGGCAACCACCAGGTGGCCAATTATCAAAAAGTCCTGTCCGGCGGACTCCGCGGGGTGATGGCCGAGATTGACGGCAAGCTGGCCGCCCTGCCGGCCGGTGCCGACGCTGGCGGGTCACGGGAGTTTCTGCTGGCGATGCGGACGCTGGCCGGCGCCATGATCCACTACTGCCACCGGTATGCGGCGGTGGCGCGGAGCGAGCTGGCGCGCTGCGACCAGCCGGCCCGGCGGCAGGAACTGGAGATGGTCGCGGCCAACTGCGAGCGGGTGATTGAACGGCCGGCGGAGACGTTTTGGGAGGCGTGCCAGGCATTGTATTTCACCTACCTGCTGGTGCCCGATTCGCCCGGGCGGATCGACCAGTATTTGTATCCGTATTACCAGCGGGACCTAGCGGCCGGGCGGATCACCAAGGAATTTGCCGAAGAGCTGCTGGGCTGTTTGTGGATCAAATATTTCGAGTCCTGGGGCAAGGACCATTTGCGCAGCGGGGTGACCCATCTGGCCCTGGGCGGGCTGACCGCAATGGGTGAGTGCGCGGTCAACGACCTGTCATATATGTGCTTGGACGTGGCGGAAAAACTGGCGATCATCCGGCCTCAGATCGCCATTCGGTGGAATCGTCAGACCCCCCGGCGGTTTATCCGGCGCGGCGTCGAGCTGCTGCGAAAAAATTTTAGCAGCCCCGATTTTTGCAACGATGAGCAGATCGTTCCGGCCCTGGTCCGGATCGGCATTGCCCCGGCCGATGCCCGGGATTACTGCCCATCGGGCTGTCATGAGGTGATGATTCCGGGGAAATCGCAAATGGGTGCCCTGATGGGCGAGTTCAATCTGCCCAAGACGCTGGGGTGCGTGCTGGGGGTTGAGACGATGCCGGGGGCGGCGGCGCTTCAGCTTGACGGCTTGCGTGACTGGGACCAGTTTTGGACCGCGTGGCGTCAGGTGATGGCGGGGATGGTGGCGGCCATCCACGAGTTCTCCTATTTCGAAGACGCCCGGCGGGCGCAGGGAACGTGGTGGTTCGCCGAGTCGCTGTTGACCGACGGCTGCATTGAGAGCGCCCGCGGCCTGGCCCAGGGCGGGGCGGTTTACAATTACTGCAACTGGGACGCCATCGGCGTCGCCAATTTGGCGGACGCGTTGCTGGTCGTCAAAAAACTGGTTTTTGAGGAGAAGGCGATCTCCCTGGCCGAACTCGCCGACGGCCTTCGCCGCAACTGGCAGGGCTATGAGGCGTTGCGGGAGCGGCTTGACCATCAGCTTCCGCGGTTCGGCAACGACCAGCCGGAGGTCGATGCCATTGCCGCGGCGATCATCCGGGACGTTGCGGGGATGCTGGAGCAATACACGCCCTATCGTGGCGGCCGGTACACGCTCGGCACTCTGGCCGGCTATGAGAACGCCCATGCCGAGTTTGGCCGGCAGACCGGTGCGACGCTGGACGGGCGCCGGGCCGGGGAACCGTTCGCGGCCAGTCTGGGACCGGTTGCCGGCCGCGACCGCCAGGGGTTGACCGCCATGCTCAATTCCGTGGCGGCGCTGCCCCATGAACTGCTGCCCACCTCCACCGTGGTCAATGTCACCCTGGATCCCGACTGGGTGAATACCAGCGACGGCGCGGACACGGTGGCTGCCGTCATTACCGCCCATTTCCTGTCCGGCGGTCAGCAGTTGCAGTTCACGGTTGCCGATGGGCGGATCTTGCGGGAAGCCCAGCAAGATCCCGCCCGGTACGACAGCCTGATGGTGCGCGTCGCGGGCTACAGCGCCCGGTTCACCTCGCTGGACAAGAGTGTCCAGGATGAGATCCTGGCGCGAACCATTAACCATGGTTAACCTCAAAACTCGGCGGGGTCGAATCCAATTCACCACGAAAGATCGCAAAAGATCGCAAAAGAAAAGGCGTGTACGGATTTTTCTTTCGCGCTCTCTGCGTTCTTTCGCGGTGAATCGAATGAAAGTGAATTATTCAAGCTAAAGGAGACGATCATGAAAATCACTGTTGGCGCGGATCCGTTTGCGCTGGGACTGAAGAAAGCGGTCATCGCCCATCTTACCGGCCAGGGGATCGAGGTGGTGGATGCCGATGCCGGGGAGAGCATTCCCTACTATGAATCGGCCCAGCGTGCCTGCCGCCTGATCCAATCCGGCGCGGCGGACAAGGGGATTCTCCTGTGCGGCACCGGGATGGGGATGGCGATCGTGGCGAACAACTTTGCCGGGATCACGGCGGCCTGCGTCGAATCCGTTTTTGCCGCCAGGATGTGCAAGGCCATCAACGACGCCAATGTCCTCACCCTGGGCGCCATGATCCTGGGCGAGGCCATGGCATTGCAGATGGTGGACGCCTGGCTGACGACGACGTTCACCGAAGGATTGGAACCCCATGCGGCGTTTCTACGCGAGGCCGTCCGTCAGGTCGCGCAAATCGACGCGGCGAACCGGGCGAGATGACAGGAGCCGCCCGGCCCCGGGGACTCGTCAGGTTGTGCTGTTGGCGGGCGGCGGGTTGAGAAGGGCGCGGATGTCGTCCGCGGTGGCGGCTTGGGCGAGGCGGCCCAGCTCCGGATGGCCAAGGGCCAGGCGGGCGATTTCGGACAGGTTGCGCAGGTGTTCCTCTGGCGGACAGGTGTCGGGAGAAACCAGCACCAGCAGGACATGCACCGGCCCGGCGAGGTTCGGCAGCCGCAAGCCGGCCGGACTGGTGCCGATCAGCACCACCGGCTCCGCCACGTGTTGGGTATGGACATGCAGCAGGACGGCACCCGGCTGCACTTCGACGGCCGCGCGCAGCAGCAGGTCGGTGAGGCCGGCCACCGCGCCGGCGGAGATGGCCTGGTCCCGGCTCTGAAACCAGGTCGTGAGGAGGGTGGAGATCGCCTGGTCGCCCGGCCCCGGCGGCAGGCCGGGAAACGAGGTGGCCGGGGCGCCGAGCATGGCGGTCAACGTTCCGGTGGCCGCGGTTTCCCCCGCCTGATAGGTGTCGGGCACACTTTCGGCGGGGTAGGCCACGATCAGGCTGTGTTTGGGGAAGTGATGGACGAAACGTTGCGGCAGGCGGTCCAGTCCCGGTTGCCAGGCCAGGCTGGAGACCCGGCAGCCCACCATCACGACCCAGTCATCGGCTCGCAACGCCGCTTCCAGGGCGGGCCAGAAGGACGACCAGCCGGCCAGCGGCTGTTCCGCAATGGCGGGAAGCGCGGCGGCATTGCGGCTCAGGCTGGTCCGGGCGGCGGCCAGTTCCTCCGCTTCTCCCAGCAGCAGCAGGGGCCGGCCGGAATGGCGCAGCAGGAGGCCGAGGGTGTGCAGGGTTTCCGCGAAACCGCTGAGCCTGGCGGTCATCGGGGGCAGCAGCAGCACCAGCCGGCGGGAGGTGTGCACCGGCTGCTCCAGGCGGCAGACCAGCAGCTGTTGCGAACTCCGCGGCAGCAGCTGGTCCAGCACGGTGCTGAAGATCAGCCGGGACACGGCGGCGCGGCTGGTCCAGCCCAGGATGAGCGTGGTCGCCCGCAGTTCGGTGGCGGCGCGCAGAATGCCGTCGGCGACGCTGGGGGCGAGGCGGGTTTCGGGCTGCATGGGCACGTCGGTGGCGGCGGTGTGGGCGAGGGTGTGGGCCAGCAGCCGTTCGGCGGCGGTCAGCGCCTCCCGCGGATCCGCGTCCTCCAGCGCCACCGCCAGGGGGATCACCGGCTGGTGGTGACGGCGGTCCCGGAACATGAGCGCCAGGTCCAGCAGATCGCTGGCGGTGATGGGGTTGGCCACCGGCACCAGCAGGCGTTGCTGGCGTGGCGTGCCCGTCGCGGCGTGCGCTTTTTGGCGTGCCGCGAGCCGCCGGCCGGCCCACTCCGTGACCCATGGCCCCACTGTGCAGGTGGCCAGGATCAAGACGATGGCGCTGTTGAGGACGCCCTGATCAAACAGTCCGGCCCGATAGCCCATCAAGGCGATAGCCAGCGCCGCGGCCGCCTTGTTGACACACAGGCCGAAGACCATCCACCCCTCGTCCCGGTCAAAGCCGAACAGGCGCCGGGCGAGGGCGGCGTTGAGCAGGTTGGCGCCGAAAACGATGCCCAGCATGAGCAGGGCGGTTTCCCAGCCGGCCGGCTGGAGCACAAAGCCGCGCAGGTCCAGCAGCATGCCGACGCTGAGCAGAAAGGCGGGGATAAAGAACACCGAACCGGTGAAGGCTACCCGGTTCATCAGCCGGCTTTCCGCCGGGACCAGCGGGTTGAGCGCGATGCCGGCCACGAAGGCGCCCAGGATCGGCGACAGCCCGGCGGCCTCGGCCAGCCAGGCCAGCCCGAGCAGGTTGGCGAAGAGGAACAGAAACCCGGTCAGGTCGTGGTCGCCGCGGTGTCGGAAGAACCAGCGTCCCATCCGTGGCACCACGCCAAAGCCGATCAGGCCCAGCAGCAGGGTGCCACCCAGCAGGCGCAGGCCGAGCGTGCCGGCGTTCTGGCCGGCCTGGGCGCCAATCACGGCGGCCAGGGTCAGCAGGGCAAAGGTGTCGGCGACAAAGTTGCCACCCACCGCCGCCGCCACCGCCGGGTCGCGCACCAGTCCCAGCCGGCGCACGGTGGGATAGGGGACCAGGGTATAAGGCGAGAGCAGGCCGCCGAACAGCAGGGCGGGGAGCCAGGCGAAACCGAGCAGGAACCGGGCGGCCAGGGTGCCGGCCAGAAACGGCAGCAGAAACACGGTCGTTCCCAAGGCCAGGGTGGGGCGGTTGTGCCGCCGCAAGTGGGCCAGGTCAATCTCCAGCCCCGCCAAGAACATCAGATAGAGCAGGCCGACGTCGGAGAGCAGGCGCAGTCCCGAGGCCTCCCCCAGCAGCCCCAGCCCCGGCGCGCCCACCGCGGCGCCGGCCAGGATCAGCGCCACAATCTCCGGCATGCGGATGCGCCGGGCCAGGGCGGGCACCGCCAAGGTGACCATCGCCAGCACGGCGAACACCGCGACGGGTTGGCTTAGTGGCAGGTTCATCTTGAGGTCCGAATAAGGTTGCCGAAAAATTGAATATCCAATATCCAACAAGGAATGTCCAAGGAAGAATGAAAAAGCCATTCAGTTCTGTAAAAGACAATTGACTTGGATATTGGATATTCCTTGTTGATTATTGGACATTCAATAGAAAAAATGGATTCTTTTTGACCGATAACCGGAGTTTTGCAAGAGGCTCGAGGTGCTTTCAAAAGTAACGAGATTTTTCCATAGCCGGGCGGCTCACGGCCTTGAAATAACGGCGGCTTTGCCCAACCCGGCATAGCCGGAACCAAACTAAGACCTCACACGAAGACACGAAATCACGAAGAAATCAGAAAAATTTGGCACTTCCGGAAACCGCGTTTATGCGCCATCTCTTCTCAACGTCCTTCAATCCTTCGTGGCCTCGTGCCTTCGTGTGAGACATTCTAAAATCTTGCGCATCTTGCAACTGATTTCACTCGTAAGGTGACGTGGTGTAAAAAAGTTGGCGCCTATAGCGCGTGTCCAAGCGGCTATTCCGCCGGGTCGTCGTCGGCCGCCGTGGAACCGTGGCGGATGGCGACGCGGCGGATCTTGCCGCTGATCGTCTTGGGCAGTTCGGCGACGAACTCGACCAGGCGCGGGTATTTGTAGGGGGCGGTGACCCTTTTGACGTGCTCCTGCAGGTCGGCGGCCAGCGCGTCGGAAGGGGGGTGGCCGGCGGTGAGCACGACGGTGGCCTTGATGATCTGGCCGCGGTCGGGGTCGGGGACGCCGGTGACGGCGCATTCCAGGACCGCCGGGTGTTCGAGCAGGGCGCTCTCGACCTCAAAGGGGCCGATGCGGTAGCCGGAGCTCTTGATGACATCGTCGGCGCGGCCGACGAACCAGTAATAGCCGTCCTCGTCGCGCCAGGCGACATCGCCGGTGTAATAGATGCCGTCCCGCCACACGCTGTTGGTGAGGGCGGGGTCGCGGTGGTAGCCCTCAAACATGCCGATGGGGGTGCCCGCGCCGTCCGCGCCGGTGCGGATGATGATCTGGCCTTCGCAGCCGGGTTCGAGGGAGCGACCGTCCTCGTCCACGATGTCCACGTCATAGCCGGGGGCGGGCATGCCCATGGAACCGGGGCGGGGGGTGAGCCAGGGAAAGGTGGCGACGGCGACGGTCATTTCGGTCTGGCCGTAGCCTTCGAGCAGGGAGAGGCCGGTAAGGTCGCGGAAGCGGTTGAAGACCTCGGGATTGAGCGGTTCGCCGGCGACCACGGCGCGCTGGAGCGCGGGGAGGCGCAACAGCTCGGGCGGTTCCTTGATGAGGAAACGGTAGACGGTGGGCGGGGCGCAAAAGGTGGTGACGCCGTGGCGGGCCATGGCCTTGAGTAGGCGGGCCGGGGAAAACTTGTCGAAGTCATAGGCCATGACGGCGGAGCCGGCCAGCCACTGGCCGTAGATTTTGCCCCACACGGCCTTGGCCCAGCCGGTGTCGGCGACGGTCAGGTGGACGCCGCCGGGGATGACGCCCTGCCAGTAGGCCGCGGTGACAATATGGCCGAGGGGGTAGCTGTAGGTGTGGCTGACCATCTTGGGCATGCCGGTGGTGCCGGAGGTGAAATAGATCAGCATGCGGTCGCGGTTGGTGATGGCGTCGCTTCCGGCCAGGCGCGGGAAGGTGTCCGGGCGGCCCTGAAGGCCCTCGTCGAACTGGCGCCAGCCGGGACGGGTGCCGTTGACGGCGATCTTGAGCAGGGGGTGCCCATGGGCGGCTTCGGCCTCCTCGATCTGTTCGACCACGGCCGGCTCGGCCACGGAGATGATGGTGGTTACCCCGGCGGCCTTGAAACGATACAGGAAGTCTTTGGTGGTGAGCAGGTGGGTGGCCGGGATGGCCACGGCGCCGAGGCGGTGCAGGGCCAGCAGGCAGAACCAAAATTCGTAGCGCCGTTTGAGCACCAGCATGACCGCATCGCCCTTGCGGACCCCGCACGCCTGGAGGAAATGGGCGGTGCGCGCCGATTCCCGAGCCATGTCGGCAAAGGTGAACACGGCGTCGCCAATATGGTCGTCGCACCAGACCAGGGCGCGGTCGTCGGGTTGGAGCGCGGCCAGTTCGTCCACGACATCGGTGGCGAAATTGAAGGCCGGCGGCACGGTGACCCGGTACTCGCGGCGGAACGCCTCGTAGGAGGCGAACTCGCGTTGCGGCAGATAACGGTCGAGAAACATGGTCATTCCAGTTGCTAGTTATACGGCGTTAGGCTGAAGGTAATTAAGATCTTACCCTAACGCGGCATGTCACACGGTTTGAGGCCGGCGGTTCTTGCAAAACTCCGTTTTGCCGGCAAGGGGTGTGTTCAGGGGGCAGTGAAAATGTAGCAAAGCGATTGCATCGCGCTCTTCGAATAACAGGTTTTCGATTTGGCGGGCTGCAAGCCCTTTGCTACAGAAGTAGTAACGTTTGAATGTTTGCATTTCATGATGGGGCGGCGGTGGTCTCAGCCGCCGGTGACCACGGCGAGAAAACGGGCGGGCCGGCCTTCCAGCGCCCGCATGGCGTGGGGTTGGGCGGCATCGAAATACACGGAGTCGCCAGGAGTCAGGACCACGACGTGGGTGCCGAGGGTGACTTCCAAGGTGCCCTCCAGGACGTAATCGAATTCCTGGCCGATATGGACGCAGGGGATGGCCGGGGTAGGCGTCTCGGCGGGCACGGTCACCAGCACCGGCTCCATCTGTTTATTGGCGAATTGGGGCGCCAGGCTGACGTAATGATAAGCGGCGCGGCGGTGAATGGGCAGGCCGTTGCCGTGGCGGACAATGTTGAAATGGTGCAGGTGCGGGGAGCCGTCACCCAGCAGTTCGCCGGCGCTGATCCCGGCATGGCGGGTCAAGCGCAATAGCAGCCCCACGGGGAGGTCGGCCTCGCCCGCCTCTATTTGGAGATAAGCGGCGGTTTCAACGCCGAGCGCCTTGGCGGTGTCGGCCGGTGTTTCGCTCCGGCTCTCGCGGATGGCCCGCAGGCGGCGGCCCAGTTCCAGCAGGTCGTCGTTCATTTCTTTTTCCATTTGCCGGCGGCGGTTTGGAGATAGTCGCCGGGGCGGGCGTTGTCGGCGATTTGCCGGGCGCGGCGGCGGCCCACGTCCGCGGCGGTGGCACCCGTCTGTTTGGCAATGGCGTTGTAGACGGTTTCACGGTCGCGGTTTTCCGCGGCCACTAGGTCGGCCTGAAGCTGCTTGGCGCCGACGAAGGCCAGGAAGCCGCGGCTGGTCTCGCCGACCACGCCCTGCTCCTTGAGCTGGTCAATGGCGGTGACGCGCTGAAGCATGCGCGCCTTGACGGCGTCCAGGTTCTGGGCCGCGGCGGTGAGGGTGAACAGGGCGCACCACACCAAGGTAACGCCGGTGGCCAGACGACGGAGGGCGGGGGTGATCATGGCGTTTTCGTCTCCTTGGATGCGGGCGTGGTTGGAGCGGCCTCGGTGTCGGCTTGGCGCGCGGCGTCGACATCGCCGAAGAAATTATCCAGTTGCCGGTCCACCTTGACATTGACGTTGACGTCCATGGTGATGTGGATCGGCTTGACCTCGACCGGGTCGGACTTGATCTTCAGGCAGCCGCCGGCACCGGCCAGCGTCAGGCCGGCCAAAACTAGGCCGCCCCACGGGTGGTGCCGTTCGGCGGTTGGC
Source organism: uncultured Lentisphaerota bacterium (assembly GCA_903896595.1). GTDB lineage: Bacteria > Verrucomicrobiota > Lentisphaeria > Oligosphaerales > CAITYL01 > CAITYL01. Next base: position 14,571 of record CAITYL010000309.1, on the reverse strand, counting down.
GAAAAAAAGCATTTCATGATTTGGGTACGTTCCAAAAGTCGCGAACGGAACACGGCGCGGGACAACCAAAAACGGGGTGAACATACACCACGCGCGCCGGGACTGCCACATCAAGACAGAAATTGAGAAAGCAGGAGAGGCTTTTGCTAAACTCCGTTTATCGGTTCAATACCAATCCGAGCCGCGAACGAAGTGACCGCAGATACGGATTGTTGCCTGCTGTGGCGAGCACGTGCAGCCTATCTGTAGATACGTAACGTAATCATCACATGTTCTGGATGTTGAACAGGAGGCCGCAGAGGTCACAGAGAAGTTTTCCTCCGTTCTCTCCGGATTTCTCCTGTTCAAATTCATGAATAATTCAGGCTAAACCGCCAAACCCGAAAAAGAACGGTGTTTTTCCACGCCCGGGCAGCTCCCGGTTATGGGTCGCCCTTGCAACGGGAGGGCAAAAACCTTACAGTATATAAGAAGAATTGATATCAGCTGTCGTGTGGCGTTTTTTGTTGGCGAGGGAACTATCATGAAGGCGATCCGTTCCAAACTCAGCCGGGCGTGGCGGGCGGCGGGGTCTGTTTTTTTGGCCGTTGTAACGGCGACCATCGCGGCTCAGTCCGGTGACTTTATCTATACGGCCAATGGCGGTGCGGCCACCATCACCGGCTACACCGGCACTGGCGGCGCGGTGGTTATCCCGTCTGACCTCGGAGGCAACAATGTCACGCGGATCGGGGATTCGGCGTTTTTTGATTGCACCGACGTGACCAGCGTGACGATTCCCGACAGTGTCACCTATGTGGGGAATTATGCGTTTGACAGTTGTGATGGCTTGGTTTCGGTCGTGATCGGCGACCAGGTGCTTTACCTTGGAAATTATGTGTTCCGCGGGTGCGACAGCCTGGAGAGCGTGACCATCCCCGATCAGGTCACGTATGTCGGGAATTATGCGTTTGTTTCCTGCGGCAGTTTGGGCGATGTGACGATTGGCGACCGGGTCACCAGCCTCGGGAGTTTTGCGTTCGACGGCTGTTCCAGCCTGACGACGATCACGGTCGGCGCCAACAACCCCGCTTATAGCAGTGCGAACGGGGTCTTGTTCAACAAGAAGCAGAGCATTCTTCTCAACTGCCCGGCGGGGATGGCGGGAAGTTACACGGTTCCCGACGGCGTCACCAGCCTGGGCAGTGATGCGTTCGCGGATTGCAGTGGTCTGGACAGCGTCACGATCCCCGCCAGCGTTACCCTGGTCGGTGGTTATGCGTTTGCGGGGTGTACCGGCCTGAACGGCGTCTATTTCAAGGGGAATGTGCCCGCCAATGGGGCGTCGGTGTTCTATAATGACACCACCACGACCGTGTATTATCTGGCGGACGCCAAGGGCTGGGGCGCCATGTTCGCCGGGCGGCCCACCGCCGTTTGGGACGCGGCGGCGATCACGGTGACGTTCAATGCTGGCGGCGGCACGGTGACGCCGGCCAGCAAGAGCGTGACCGTGGGTGCCGCTTACGGGGCGTTGCCAACGCCAACGCGTGGCGGCTACACGTTTGCCGGTTGGTGGACGGGCGCCAATCGCACCGGCACCCAGGTGACCGCCGCCACGCTGGTTGCCGCCCCTGCCAGCCATACCCTTTATGCCGCGTGGACGGAAGCCCCGGCAAAGAGCGATCAGACGATCACCTTCCCCGCCTTGCCGGAGAAAACGTATGGCGCCGCGGATTTCGCACCCGGGGCCACGGCCTCCTCCGGGCTGGCGGTGACCTATGCCTGTGACAATGCCGCGGTGGCCACCGTGGTCAACGGCAAGATTCACCTCGTTGGCGCGGGCACGGGCATGATCACGGCGTCGCAGACCGGGAATGGCAGTTGGAATCCGGCCGTGTCCGTGACGCAATCCTTGGTGGTTACGGCGGTCGTGCCGACCGTGACCACCACGGTGCCGGTGGTGACTGGCGGTGCCACCGCGACCACCGGCGGCAATGTGACGAGCACCGGCGGGGCGGCCGTGACGGCGCGCGGGGTCTGCTGGAGCACGTCCCCCAACCCGACGGTGGCCGATGCCAAGACGAGCAATGGCGCCGGTGCGGGCGCGTTCACCAGTGCGCTCGCCGGCTTGAGTGTGGGCACGGCTTATTACGTCCGGGCCTATGCCGTCAACAGTGCCGGCACCGCTTATGGCGGGCAGCAATCATTCACGATCACCCTCCCGGATTTTGTGGTCACCAGCATGGCTATTTCACCGGCATTGCCCGCCGTGGGCGGTAAGGTTACGGCGACGGTCACGGTGCGGAACCAGGGCACCCAGGGTGGCAAGGCGGGTAACTTGTACGTGTGGGTGGACAAGCCGGCGCCGGCCGTGGCGGGCGAAGGGGGCGACAAATCCGCGTCCCTTGGCACGCTGAAGGCAGGCCAAAGCAAGACGGTACGCCTGACGTTGACGGCTCCGAACAGCTTGGGGGCGTTTACCTTGCGCGCCTTTGCCGATGCCAGGAACCTGACCACGGAAACCAATGAACCCAATAACCAGGCCACCTATGGCTATGCCACCGGGTTGCCGGATTTTGCGATTGTCAGCGTTTCGCTCAGTCCCGCGATCCCGGTCGCCGGCAAGACCTTTACCGCCTATGTGACGGTGACCAATGCGGGCGACGTTGCCGGTAATGGTGGTTCTGTCGACCTGTGGGCGGACTGTTCCGTTCTGCCCGCCCCTCCGATGCCTGGCGGCACGACCAAGGGCAACAAATACAAGACGGTCGGCACCCTCCAGCCGGGCCAGGAAAAGACGATCACTGTGACCGGCCTGAAGACGCCGGCCAATGCGGCGCCGACGCTGGGCGTGCTGATTGACAGCCGCGCCAAGACGCTGGAACTGAACGAAGGCAACAACTGGTTCGAACTCGACTACTAACCGGGAGCCGCCCGTCCTCGGGCGGACGAACCCGTCATCGTCGGAGACTCGCATAATTTGGTTTGGCGGCCGGTGCCCCAATAAAAAAGACGGAACTGATGTGACGCCATCGAGTTCCGCCCGGGGACGGGCGGCTCCCGGTCTTGAAATAACGCCGACATTAAAAAGCGGCAAAGGAATTGCCGCACTCCAAAAAAGGTGCCACTTTGATCTGGACTTTCGAAAACGGTGCATTAAAAAAAATGATTTTGACCGTGGCCGCGGCCGGCGTGACGGCGGCACTGGTGGTTTTCGTTTGCGGCCGCGGGGCGAAGGGCGCGGCTGGGCACGAGGAGGCCTCGGCCCGGCCTGCGGGATTGGCGGGGACGGGTGCCACGGAGCCGTCCTCTGGAAGCGTCGCGGTGCCAGGGGCCGCAGGCGGCGGGCGTGCCACGCTGGATGGCCGGAAGCCCGGCCGTTCTTCACCGGCGGCACTGACGGCCGAGTCAAAAGTGCTTGACGTGGACCGGCGGGAAATCGGCGATATCCGCACCATTGCCGACCTGGGCGTTTACCTGGCCAATGGCGGCGATCCCGTGCTGGCGGCGGAAAAACTCCGGCAATTTGCCGCCCAAGGCGATGCGGTCATTCCGGATTTCATGGCGCTGCTGGCCAATTCGGCGCCGGAGGTGGCGCGCCTGGGGGCTGAAGGTTTGGCGATCATCGGCACGCCGGCGGCGCTCCAGGAGCTGGTGGCTTATCTGCAATCCCTGCCGCTGGAGGATGACCAGCGGCGGGAGCTGGCCTCGATCCTGGCGGAGACGGTGCGCAATCCGGAAAGCGTGCCTTACTGGAATAGCTTGTTGGCGCAAACGGGCGTGCCGGAAGACGTGCGGGATGCGGCGGTCTCCGCCCTGGCCCACAGCTTGTCCCCCACCGATCTGAAGGAGTTGGGGAACCGCTATGCCGACACTTTGGACGACACCGCGCGCCAGGCCCTGGCCGATGCGGTGCGGCAGCTTGAGGGCGCGGAGTTTGTGCCGCAACTGATCACCCTGGCGGGCGATCCGGCCACGGCTTCCGCGGCGGATCCCTTGGTGCTCGCGGCGTGGGATACCTTGGCGACGATCGGCGCGCCTCAAGGCGTCGCCAAGCTATTGGCGTGGATCGATCAGGTGGACGGGACTGCCGCCGTGGCTTTGGCGCACGCCATCAGCATGGTCCGCAATCCCGCCAGCCTGCCCCTGCTTCAGCAGGCGGCGGCTGCCGGCTCCCCCCGGCAGCGGGCGGCGGCCCTCCGCGCGCTGGCGAATTTCGCGGACAAGCGGTAGAAGTACTGCCGGCGTTGTGTCCGGTGTTACGCTTTTTGTGATGTACCTTGGGAGCCGCCCGTCCTCGGGCGGACGAACCTGTGCTCGCCGAAGGCGCACGTCGTTACGGATAGCCGACGGCGGATGGGACGGTGCCGCTGGCGCTGATGGTGGAACGGGAATCGCGGCCGATGGGGGTGTCGAAGGCGGCCAGATTGATGTCGGAAAAGTCGCCGCGGTTCTGGCCACCCTCAACGGTGAGGCGGCGAACCTGGCCGGGCATGGGCGGGCGCAGGGCGGTGTCCAGGGTGCCAATTTTGCTCAGGATGTAACGAGGGCTTTTGTAGCTCTCCAGCTCGGCCTGCATGTTCTCGATTTCCTTTTTGCCGATGGCTTCGGTCCGCCGTTTGTTTTGCAGGTCGCGGGCCATGTTGTCGCTGGAACTGCGCATGCCGACATAGAAAATACCGGCAAACATGATCACCAGGCAGATCAGGGCGATACGCCAGGCCACGCCATAGCCGGGGCGGGCCTTGGCGTTGACTTCCACCTGGAGGGATTGGCGCCGGAAGCGGGGGGATGGGTGCGGGGGCATGCGAGGTTATCCTTTGCGAGGTGGCAGGCGTTCGGCCACGCGGAGGCGGGCGGGCGCGGAGCGCGGGTTGGCGGCGAGCTCGGCGGGCCGGGCGAAAATGGGTTTGCGGGTCACGACGTGGAGCGTGACCACCTTGCCGCACCGGCATTCGGGCAGCCCGGGCGGGCACAGGCAGGCGGCGGCGGCGTCACGGAAAAAATTCTTGACCAGGCGGTCTTCCAGGGAATGGAACGAAATGACGGCGAGGCGGCCGCCGGGTGCCAGCAGGTCATGGGCGGCGCGCAGGCCGCGCTCCAATTCCCCCAGCTCGTCGTTGACGGCGATGCGCAGGGCTTGGAAGGCGCGGGTGGCCCCGGGCAGGCTGCGCTGGTGACCGCCGCAGACGGCGGCGGCCAGTTCGGCCAGCTCGCCGGTGCGTTCCCAGGGGGCTTCCCGGCGCCGAACGGCCACGGCATGGGCCAGGGCCCGCGCCCGCGGTTCCTCGCCATAGTCGCGAAAAATTCGGGCCAGTTCCTCCTCGGACGTATGATTGAGCAGCCCGGAGGCGGTGAGCGACTGGCGGCGGTCCATGCGCATGTCGAGGGGACCGTCAAACCGGTGGGCGAAACCGCGGATGGGAGTGTTGATCTGATGCGATGACACGCCAATATCCAGGAGAATGCCGTCCACCTGGTTCCAGCCGAGTTGGTGGGCCACCTCGGCCATGGTGCTGTAGCGGGCGCGGCGCAGGGTGACCCGGTCGCCGAAGGGGGCCAATCGCGCGGCGGCGGCGGCGAGGGCTTCGTCGTCCTGATCCAAGCCGAGCAGATGTGCGTCGGGGGCGGCCGTCAGCAGGGCGGCGGCGTGGCCGCCGCCGCCGACGGTGCCGTCGAGGTAGTGGCCGCCGGGACGGGGCTGCAACAGCTCCAGCACCGGCTCGACCAGCACGGGTTCGTGTTGAAAGGTCATGGCTCGCGCACCGCCTTTCGGAGGATGTCGCTCAAGTCATCGGGCTTTTCCTGAATGGCCTGGAGCACATCCAGACCGTGGCTGCTGTCCATGCGCTGGCGTTCCCAGGCCGCGGGTTCCCAGATCTGGATGGTGGTGACGGCGCCGACCAGCACGGCGCGGTCGTGAATGCCGGCGTGGGCCATCAGGCGGGCGGTCAGGTTGACGCGTGCCTGCTTGTCCAGCCGGCAATCCTGGGCCATGGCGCCGATGGTGGCCAGGGCGACATTCGCCTTGGCATCGGCGAAGGAGACGCGGCGCAGCTTGGCCAGGACTTCTTGAAAAAGTTCGCCGGGAACCAATTGCAAGGTTTGGTCACGGCCGGGCAGGAGGATGAAATGGTCGGCCCCGGGGTCGCTGGCGCGCCAGGCGCTGGGAATGGCGATCCGGCGCTGGGCATCCACGGTGTGTTCGAACTCCCCGAGGAAGCAACGCACCGGCGGTTCTGACCTGTTGGCCCCGCTGTTCACCTAAATACTCCTAGCTTCACCTAATTTCCCCAGACCATAACCGGCCGGGCGCGGAAAAGCAAGAGCGCGCGCGAAGAAAAATCAGGAAAAAAAACGGGGCACGGACCTACACGGACCTACACGGACTAGCACGGACAACGCTTTCCCCGTGCGGTGGCCTTGCACGCCCGTGGCTGTTCGTGGTTGTCCGTGCCGGTCCGTGCTAGTCCGTGTAGGTTCGTGTAGCCGCTTTGGCCGCCGCCGGTTTAGCCTTTCGCCCAGGCCCGGCCCGCTAGGCGGGCCAGGCCGCACAGGGTGAAGTCGGCCGGGGCCGGGGTGAGCTCCGTCAGATGCCGGAGGAAGAAGGGGGCATCCCCGCCGGTGGCGAAGACGGGGCAGGCGGGTGCCGCCAGTTCGCGGCGGGTGGCCTCCACCAGGTGACGCACCGCGCCGAGGATGCCGCCGTCGCAGCCGGCCAGGATGGCGGCGCGGGTCGCGGTGCCGAGGGCGGCCGGACAGGCGTCTTGCAGCTCAATCTCGGGCAACTGGGCGGTGTGAAGCTTGAGGGCGCGGCGCCACAGGCGGCGGCCGGGCAGGATGGCGCCACCGCGAAAGACACGGCGGGCGTCCACCGCGGCGGTACTGATGGCGGTGCCGCAATCCACCACCAGAAAGGGCGGGGCGGTGGTGCCGAGGCCGGCCACGGCGTTGGCCAGGCGGTCGGCGCCGATGCCGGTGGCGTCGCAGGCGCTCAAGTCGAGCTCCGTGGCGGCCAGTGCGGCATCGAGAAAGCGGAAACGGCGTCCCGGCCAGCCCGCGCGCAACGCCGCCGCGGCCTGGGGGACCACGCAGGCGGCGAAAACCGGCAGGTCGGGCCAGGTCGTGAACAGGCCGAACTGTCCGCCGCGCTCGGTCAGGTCGTGGGTGGGGACGCACGCGACGGCGTCCAGGCCGTCGGCGGTCAGGCGCGCCAGCCGGGTGTGGGTGTTGCCGATGACGGCTAGCAGCAGATTCGGTTTTCCGGTGATGGCATCATTCATGGAATTGCCACTTTAGTTCCACTTTGTCAGGTTGGAAATCGTCGTCGGATAAACCGTGTCAGCCGGGAACCGGTTTTGCGGATTTCGCAGGCCGCGCCAGTGTAACAGTCCACGACGGGGATAACAGGGGCGGCCTGCGGAATCCGCAAACGGCACAAACAGGTTTGACGGAGGGTTTGGGAACCGCCTTTCCTCAAAAGGGGGTTCCCAAATTGTCATACCCCCCTCTTCTGTTTGTCGTTTGCGAAAGCGGGGTGCGGGCGCTATGGTTGACGATTCTTGATCATTCCTTTATTTGGACGTCGTTTCCGCGGCTGGCGCGCAGTGGAGAGGCATGAAGACGGATAGCATGCGATTGGAACGGCTGGCGTGGCTGGCACTGGGCTTCGGATTGGCCGCGGCGGTGCTGGTGGCGTTTTTGGCCGGCTGGTCTGGCGCCAGTGTGTTGTGGCCGCCGGTGGCGGCGGCCCTGATGGCGGCGCTGTCGGGGACGCTGGCCGGACTGCGCCTGCGCCTGGCCCGCCGCGAGGCCGAAGAAGCCGAGGCAGTGGCCGAGTACCGGGCCGCCCACAGCGGCACCGAACTGTTCGCCGAGGCGGACGAGGCGTTCAAGCTGGCCGCGCGCACCAACCGGTTGTTTGCCCAGTATGTGCAACCGATCCTGGCCGCCCTGCTGGGCGTTGGCCTGGCGCTGTGCGGCGTGTTCTTGTGGCAGGCGTGGGCGCCGGTGGCGGGCGGCGGTGCGGTGGTGATTCTCCCGGGCCAGGCCCTGCGTGCTGCCGTGCTGGCGATCAGCCTGTTTATCGGGGCCGTGATTGTCGGTAGCTATTATTCCGGTTCGTCCCGGGAGGCCGGCGGGCGGCCCCTGCGCCCGTTCAGCGCCTGGTTGATGCTGACCGCCATGCTCCTGCTGCTCGGCGGCGCGGTCTTGTTGGCGGTTTATTTCCGGCCGGAGTGGGCCGGCTGGGTGCGGAGCGCGGCCCGCGGCGGCGCGGGTCTGCTGGCCCTGTTGGGGGCGGAAGTCCTGATGGGGGTGATCATTGACTGGTATCGGCCGCGGAGTCCGCACGAGGAAGAGCGCCCGCCGTATGAGAGCCGGCTACTGTCGCTGGTGACCGAGCCGGGCGGCATTGCCCGCAACGTGGCCGGCACTCTCGATTACCAATTTGGCTTCCGGGTTTCCGAGGCGTGGTTCTACCGCTTTCTGGAGCGTGCGGTCATTCCCTTTGCCGTGCTGGCCGCCACCGCGTTTTGGCTGCTCACCTGTTTCATTGAGATCAATCCGGACGAGCAGGGATTGCTACTGCGCTGCGGCCGGCTGGTGAGCCCCCAGCCGCTGGGGCCGGGCCTCCATTTCAAGTTGCCGTGGCCCGTGGACCGCCTGATGGTTTTTCCCGTGGCCAAGGTGCAGGAGATTGACATCGGGTTCAGTGACGATCCCAAGGCCGGGCCGCCCATGCCGCCGGATCCCACGCAGCAGCCGGGGGACCTGACGGGACGGGTGATGGTGTGGAACCGGGCGCATGTCAAGGACGAGACCAATTTTGTCGTCGCTTGTGATCCGCAGAGTTTTGGCCCGGCCGAGATGACCGGCGGGGCGGAGCCGGGCGGGCCGGCGCTGAGCGGCGGCCGGGCCAAGCCGGTGTCCGTTTACTTTATGTCGGCCAGTATCCCGTTGTATTACACGGTGACCGATCTGCGGGCGTGGATGCTGGGCTTCCAAGACGCGCGCCAGACCTTGGAAGAAACCGCCACTCGCGAGGTGGTGCGCTATTTGGCCGGGGTTGACTTCTTTGCCGTGCTCTGCCGCAACCGGGCGGCCGGGGGCGATGAATTGCGCCGCCGCATCCAGGCCGCCGCCGACCGCATGGGGCTGGGGATCAAAGTGGTGTCGGTGGGGTTGCAGGGGATGCATCCGCCGGTCCGGGTCGGCAAAGCCTTTGACGGGGTGGTCGCGGCCATGGAGGAAAAGCACAGTGACGTCCTGAGGGCCGAAAAGGACGCCGTTTCCATCCGTGCCGCCGCTGAAGGCGACGCCGTCACCCGGGTCTTCCAGGCCAAGGGGTACCGCGAGGAACGCGTGCGTGTCGCCGAGGCCGAGGCGGCCCGCTTTGAGAAGCAAATGACCGCCTATCGCGTCGCCCCGGCCCTCTTCCGGCTCAACAGTTTCCTTGACCTGCTGGAGACCGAAGCCGTCCGGGCGCGCCAGTACGTGGTGGCCGCCACCACCGGCGGTAGTGAAGTGACCATTCTTAACCTGGAAAAGAAGCTGCGCCCCGATCTGCTCGACATCAATTTGGATACCAAGGAGAAGTAATCAATCATGGAAGAGAAGCATACGCTCGCGCAACATTGGCCGGCCCTGCTGCTTGGGGTGCTGGTGGGCGGGGTGTTTATTGCCGCCATGCTGGTGTTCCAGGTGCGGCAGACCGACCTGGCCCTGGTGCTGACGTTCAACAAGCCGGACACCGTCACGGTGGCGGGCGTCGAGAAGGCCCGCGTCTTTCAGCCGGGACTCCATTTCAAGTGGCCCTATCCGATTCAGTCGGTGTGGACGCACGACAACCGCATTCAGTGCTATGAGCTGAAAAAGGGCCAGTACGAGCAGGTCCAGACCAGCGACGATTACCAGGTGATTGTTTCCACCTATGTGCTGTGGCGTGTCGGGGATCCGGGCCGTTTCCTGCGGGCGGTGGGCAAGACCGCCGAGGCCGAGTCCAAGCTCGACATTCTGGTCCGCAACGCCCGCAACGGCGTACTGGGGCGCCATGCCCTCGGCGATCTGATTAATGTGGATCCGGCCAAGGTCAAGATCCCGCAGATCGAGGGCGAGATTCTGAACGATCTGCGCGGGGTGGCCCTGAACGAGTTCGGCATTGAGGCGTTGTTCGTCGGCTTCCGCCACATCGGCTTTCCCGAGGAAGTCACCACCAAGGTGTTTGACCGCATGATTGCCGAGCGCAACCGCACCGCCGAGAACTATCGCGCCGCCGGCCGCCGGGACGCGCAGAAGATCCGCGCCGGCGCCGACCTGGAAGCCAGCAACCTGCTGGCCGGGGCCGATGCCGAGGCCAAGGGTATTCGGGCCGATGGTGACCGCGCCGCCGCCGGGTATTATTCTGTCTTCAGCCAGGAGCCCGAGCTCGCCGCCTTCCTGCGCAAGCTGGAGGCGCTGCGCCAGGTGGTGACCGACAAAACCACCCTGGTGCTGGATACCGCCACGCCCCCCTATGACCTGCTGCGCCCCGGCGCCACGGATCTGAAACCCACCGCGACTCCCACGGCCGCCCCCGGCAAATGACCATGAAACTCCCGGACGCCATCTCAGACCAGGAAGAAACCGCCGGCCAGGGCGCCCAGGCCATGGCGCGCACCTTGGGCGCGCTCTTTGTGGCGCTGCGGGTGGTGATCGTCCTGGCCCTGCTCAGCCTGGCCTTTGGCGGGCTGTTCTCGGTCAAGGAAAACGAGGAGGCGATGCTCTTCCATTTCGGCCGCCTGGAAACCCGCAATGGCGCCGAGATCCTGCGCAGCGGCAATTGGTACTGGGCCTGGCCGTATCCGATCGATGAGGTCAAGCGCATTCCCGCGCAACGCTCCATTTCCATTACCAGCCGCCAGTTCTGGCCCAAGATTGATCCCAACAACCTGCAGGCGCTCCAGGGCGGCCCCGCCGGTCCCGGCGCCAATGTGCTGCGGGCCGGTGAGGACGGCTATCTGCTGACCGGTGACGCCAATATCATGCACATGGCGTGGACGCTGACTTACCGGATTGCCGATCCCAAGGCCTATTATCTGAATTTCTACGAGGATCCCGTGACGTTGCCCGATGGCAAGCCGTTCCCGGTGGCGGACCGGCGCGGCGTGGAGATGCTGATCCAGAGCGCGCTGGACGATGCCGTTTTGGGCGAAGTCGCCTCCTGGCGGGTTGAGGATGTGCTGGTGTCGTCGCGGGCCGCCGTGCCGGGCCTCGGGGACGCCGCGGCGGCGCGCCGGGGCGAGGCGCTGGTCGCCGCGGTCCGTGCCCGTCTCGGACAACGGCTGAGCCAGTTGGACCTGGGCATTGAGGTGCAGCAGTTGAGCCTGGTGGACACCCAGCCGCCCGCCTACACCCGTGCCGCCTTCCGCCAGCAGATTGAGGCGGCCCAGGAATTCAGTTCGGAAATGGAAAAGGCCCTGGCCTACCAGCGCCGGGTGGTGACGGAGGCCGAGGGCCTCAAGTCAAGGATCATGGCTGAAGCCTCGGCCTACAAGACCCGCGTGGTGGCCACGGTCCGCGCTTCCGCCTCCTATTTCACCAAGGTGCTGGAAGAATATCGCAAGAACCCGGGGACCATGCTGGTCGCCCTGCACGCCGATACCTTGCGCGATGTGCTGAGGAAAGCCGAGGCGCGCTATGTCATTCATGGCCGCGCCGACGGTCGCCAGGAAATCCGCCTGTTGCTCGGACCCGAGCCGGAAAAGCCCAAGGGCAACCCGCTTGAGGTCAATCCCAATCCTGAAGCGGCGCCCAAGCCGTAACCCGGTATCGGCGTTATTTCAAGACCGGGAGCCGCCCGTCCCCGGGCGGAACTCGATGGCGTCACACCCATTCCGCCCTTTTTATTCCTGGTCTGAATGATTTACCACCCTTCGATTAACCGCGAAAGAACACAAGGAACGCGAGAGAAAAACCGGACAAGCCTTTTCTTTTGCGATCTTTTGCGTTCTATCGTGGTGAATCGGTATTAAAATTGGTCGTTTAATTTCCCTCAGTTATGACCTTCCAGGTGGACTATGAAATTGAGATCATCGTTTTTTAGGCGTCTGTTGGCCGGCCTCTTGGGCGGGGTGCTGCTGTTTCCGGTGCTGGCGGAACCGCGTGACGCGGCCACGGGCAACGCCACACCTGCCGCCGGGGACGCCGCCGCGGCGCGGGATGTCATTTTTCAGTTGTCGACCATCGACGCGCTGTTGGCCGGCGTCTATGACCCGTGCGGCACGGTGGGCGAACTCCGGCGGCACGGCGACACCGCCATCGGCACCTTTGAGGCGCTGGATGGCGAGATGATCGGACTGGACGGCGTGATCTATCAGGCGCGCGCCGACGGCACGGTCCGGGTCATGCCCGATGCCGCGGGCGTGCCCTTTGCCGTGGTCACCTGGTTCGACACCGACCGCCGGCTCGGGCCCCTGGCCGCCGCCAGTCTCGACGAGCTGAACCGGCTCGCGGACGCCGCCCTGCCGACCCCCAACCTGTTTTACACCGTGCGCCTGGATGGCGTGTTTGCCCGGGTCAAAGCCCGCAGTGTGCCGCGCCAAAACCAGCCGTACCCGCCGCTGGCGGTCGCCGCCAAACAGCAGGCCGTGTTCGAGTGGCGCGACGTGGCCGGCACCCTGATCGGGTTCCGCTGTCCGCCCTATGTCAAAGGGGTGAATGTGCCCGGCTGGCACTGGCATTTTCTGGCGGCCGACAAGAGCCGTGGCGGGCATGTCCTGGACCTGACGTTCTCCGGCCTGACGGCCCGGCTCGATGGCGCCGCCGCCTTCACCATGCGCCTGCCGGAAACCGCCGCCGCCTTCGACACCGCCAACCTCGCCACCGATCGCGCCGCTGACCTGCATCGCGTGGAATCCGCCCCCCAGCTGAAATGATGTGGGGCTCTGCCCCAGGCCCCGCTCAAGGAACCAGTCCCTTGAGAATCCCTGATGGCTGATTTTGCGGGAGCCGGTGCTATGCGCCGCTGCCGATGACAATGCCGATGGGTTCAGGCGTTGCGCGGCGCACAGTACCGGCTCCCGCAAAATGGCATGTCTCGGGGATTCCAAAGAGACAGGTCCCTTTGGCAGGGGCCTGGGGGCGGCGCCCCATAAGCGCTAACTTAATAAGTCGAACGTCCAACATTGAACATTCAACATCGAACATTGAATTGACAAGAATGCAGCACGCCAAGTCTTTTTTAGTGATTAAAAAACCCGGCTTTTAACGATTTTTTGGCATTGTCGTTATTCAATATTGAATATTGAACGTTGAATGTTCGATGTTATCGTTAAAGTGGTTATAAAACAAGTTAGCGCTTATGGGGCGGCGCCCCCACATGGGGGGCTTCGCGGCAGGCGGAGGGTAACGCGGTTTCAGCGGCCTTCCGCGTGCGCTCTTGCCATCGCCGTCCCGGCGGTGTATGGTCACCACAGGCCGGGCGGATGGTCCGGTTCCGGCCAGACAGAGGCAACCACGAAAAGGGAGACGTGACATGCTGACGAAAAAATTGCGGATCGTGTGTGCGGGCGCGGCGGTGGCGGGGGCGTCCCTGTTGTCCGGATGCCTGACGGCGCCGTTTGAGCCGCCCATGGGCATGATCTTCAGCGACGTCAAGGCGCCGCTGATGGTGGACTACGACAAGGCGCAGGTCTCACCCAAGAGCGGGAAAGCGGAATCGATCTGTATCCTGGGCTTGGTCACCACCGGTGACAACAGCATCCAGGCGGCCGCGGCCCAGGGTGGCATTCAGACGATCGAACACGTTGACTATCACTACTTCAACGTCATTGGCGTGTACCAGAAGACCACCGTCGTCGTGTTCGGCCAGTAACTCAAAGCCGGGAGGCAGCTTATGAATGCCACAAGGCTTTGCATGCTCGGCCTGATGGCGGGCACTCTCGTGGGATTGGGCGGCGGGTGTTATACCGCGCCGTTCAAACCGCCCCAGGGGGTCATCTTCACCCAGGTGAAGGCGCCGCTGATGGTCAATCAAAAACACACCCCGGTGGCGCAAACCTCGGGGAGCGCCAGCAGTTCATCCTTCCACCTGTGGTACGTTGACCTTGCCTGGGACGATTGTTCCATCGACAAGGCGGCCAAGGCGGGCGGCATCACGAACGTGCAGTATGCCGACTACGAGTTCTTCTCCGTTCTCGGCGTCTACACCCGGATGACTGTCACCGCCTATGGCGACAAGGCGGCGGTCAAACCCGCGGAATGACACGGTTGCCACGGCGGGGCCACCGTCCCGCTGTGGCTTGAACCTCCGCTCCGGCCTGATTCAATCCGGAGCGTGGGACGGGGCGGCTGGCCGTAAGGTCTGGCCGCCTTTTTTTTGGCGCGCGGCATCCTGCCGGCTTTTGTGAGCTCCGCAGTTCGACTTTGTTAGTTTGAAAATCGTTGTCGTGATCGAATCGAGTACGATGGACGACAACGCACACACAAGTCGGGAAAGCAACAAAGCAGAGAGTTGTTTTCAAAAGTAATGAGGTTTTCCCAGAACCGGGAGCCGCCCGTCCTCGGGCGGACGAACCCGTCATCGTCGGAGACGCGCATCATTGGTTGGCT
>CAITYL010000308.1 GCA_903896595.1 uncultured Lentisphaerota bacterium | reverse complement strand
GTATAAACCGCGTCAGCCGGGAACCGGGCTGGCGCTTTAGAGTGTCGCCGGCTTGACGGCGCTTTCATACTGTATTTACGATACGTGTTAGGTCAAAAAATACAGTATGAAAGCGGTGTCGAGCCACCGCCACTCAAAAGGTTCTGGCGGCGGCCGGAACCGGTAACTTGGTGCCAATGTAACCACGTTGTTCGCGCAGACGTGCCAGCAACGGCCCTATGGAACTGACATGCGCCCCCCGATTCGGTTTCAGCTTGCAAAACGGCTCTGTCCAGCCATATTATGCCTCTTCCACGTCGTCTGGTGGGTGTAGCTCAGTTGGTTAGAGCGTCTGACTGTGGCTCAGAAGGTCGCGGGTTCGAAACCCGTCACTCACCCCATTCTTAATTGCATGAAGCCCCGTTGGTTATGCCAAATAACCGCGGGGCTTTTTGTTGCCCCGGCGGCGGGCTGTCCAGCCCCGCCCGGCATAACCGGAACCAAAACAACAGAAACAAGTCGAGTGCGAGAGGCGAGCGCGAGCGCCGCTACACTGAGCGCGAAAAGCCGGTTTGTTTTGGTTTTTCGCGCTCGCGTTCGATCATCCCACTCGAATGGTGTCAGAGGGTGCCACGTTCAATTCATGAAAGAACGCCCTACGTTGCAGTCCAGGTTCACTCCTGGGCGGAGACCACCCCGGCCGTTTGTCGGCAGGCACGGCAACAAAACAGCGGCAGCGGGTTGCGCGCGGCGGCATTGCCGGGACACCCTTGCGGTTTTCCGGTGTGGCGCAGCGACGTGGTGGATGGCAACAGGTTTGCCATGGACGCTGACGGTTGTTGGGGTGATGGTTGGGGTTGGCATGACTGAGATCCTAACCTTAAGCCCTAAGTTATAGTCTACATGCAATTTCATGGAAAGGCAATGTCAATCCCGCGGTTCATTACGGGGCAGATGATCCCCCGCAAGAACGAGTTCCAAACAGGCACGATTGCCTGTCTCACGTTGCCTAGCACGCCTTACGAGTGCGGCACGTGGGCGGGTCGCAGTCGGGGTGCAAGCCCGACGCCACAATATTCATGTTTTTCCCGGACTGCGCCGGGAAAAAGCAGACTCTTGTTTGTTTCGGCCTGCCAGTGTATGGTGACCGCCTTGGAGACTGTCATCATGTCAAGGCGTTTGTTGCGGGTTCTGGCCGTTGGCGGTGTATTGGGGCTGACGACCGGCTGTCATTTGGTTTATGTAATCACCCGGTCCGCCCCCGCGCCCGACACAGCGTTCCTGCCCGATCCCGGCCGGATGCAGACTCAGCCGGCCGAAGCGGCGTTTCAAAAGCGCTGGATTGCCCCCCACGTCAACTGGGCGCGCTATCGCAAGGTCATTGTCGCCCCGGTCAACATCGATTACATGCTGCGCCAGAATTGGTGGGACCGGCAGAGTTATGCCGAAAAGTTCGGGTTTTACCATGACGACTGCCGGCGCATTGCCGCCTACATGCAAAAGGTGTTTCGTGATGATCTGATCGCCAATCAGGAGCACCGCTATTTGGTGACCGAGGTGCCCGGGCCGGACACGCTTCGCCTGGAACTGGCCATCGTGGAATTGGTCCCGACCAAGGCGGTGCTGAACGGGGTTGAAAAAACCGTGGGGCTGGCCCTGCCCATGGTGATCAGTACGGCGATGAGTCCCTTGTCCAATTTGAACGAGGGGAGCATCGCGATGGAGGGCAAGGTGGTGGACTCCCAGACGGGTCGGGTGCTGGCCATGTTCGCCGACCGCGAACGGGCCGAAGCCGCCGCCCTCGATCTGGCCGGCTTCACGCCCTACGGCCAAAGCGAATTGGTCATCCGCAACTGGGGCACGGAATTTGTCCGGATCGTCCAGGCCCACATGCAGCCGGTCAACCGGATGCTGCCGTTCACCCTGATCACGTTTTAACCTGCCATATTCACCACGAAAGAACGCAAAGAACGCGAAAGATCGCAAAAGAAAATGCGGGTCCGGTTTTTCTTTCGCGTTCTTTACGTTCTTTCGCGGTGAATCTAATGATGGTGACTAATTTAGGCTAGAGGGCGTGCTCGATGCGCTTGAGCACTTCGGCCTGGAGCTCGCCGGACAAGCGCGTGAAATATTCACTGTAGCCGCCGATGCGGACCAGCACATTGGCATGGTGTTGCGGATCGTGCATGGCGGCGCGCAACAGTTGCGGATTGACGGTGGTCACCTGCAACTGCAAGCCGCCCAGCTTGAAATAAGTTTGAATCAGCGCCTTGAGCTTGGCGCGGCCGCCGGGGCTCGTGAACGCGGCCGGGTCGAGGCGGAGGTTGAGCACCAGGGTGCCGGTCCCGAGGTCGTGCCGCAGGCTGGCGGCGGCGTTCAGCAGCGAGGTGGGGCCTTCCAGATCGCTGCCCTGGACGGCGCCGGCGGAGTCCGCCAGCGGTTCGCCGTTCCGGCGGCCGTCGGGCGTGGCGCCCACATAAGCGCCGAACCACGTGTACGTCACGAATAGGATGACTCCGGGCACGCAGTAGCCGTTCCCGCGCCAGGTGTGACGGGCGCGGATTTTTTCAAAGACGAAGGTGCTCAGGTCTTGGGCGATGACGTCGGCCGCCGCCACGGCGTTGCCGAATTTCTTGATGGCGGCGATCTGGGCGTGGACGGCCTCATAACCGGCAAAATTGGCGGCCAGCATGGGCAGGACCCCGGCCTTGGGAATCGCCAGGCGGTGCGCGAAGACCTGTTCCAGCACCAGCAGGGAATTGATGACGTTGCTCAGGCCGGCGACGTTGATCACCGCGCCGTTGACGGTGGCGCCGCCGGCATTGTATTCCAGGCCGCGCCCGATGCAGTCATCGATGAACAGGGAGCGGATCAGTTGCGGCCGGAACTGGGCCATGTACTGCTGGTTCAGGTTGGCCGCGTCGATGGCGGCGTCAATCTCCGCGGCGGCATCGCGCTTGAAGCAGGCCAGGAAGGCGGCATAGGAATCACAAGCGTCCCAGTGTGCCCGCAGCGCGCGCTCGAAAATTTCCAGCAGGTTGACGCCCGCGTCAATGGAGCCGACATTGGAGGCGCCGTGGAACATCAGCTCGGTGCAGCCGCCGCAGGCAAATTGGTTCCGCAGTTCCGGCGCAATGCCGGTCAGCGAGGCGATGCCCTTGGCGTAGGCGGCCTCATTGTACAGGGCGGGGTTCACGCCGCCGGCCTGCCAGCCGTCGAAGATCGTTTCCCACAGCTCGTCCGGCATGCCGTCATGGACGCGGATGCCGGCATTGGGCCGGCGGAACGGCGCCATGGTCTTGACGCACAGCCGGGTGAAGCGGGGGCTGACGGTGTCCGTGCCGCCCAGCAGCAGGTGCCAGCCGTCATTGGCGTCAAAATTGGCCCACAGTTCGCAGAGCAGGGCGGCGGCGGTGGTTTCGTCAAGGCAACCGGCCTTCATGTCGGCGTCAAAATAGGCGCTCAGATCCTGATCGAAACGGCCGACCGAATCGCAACCGTCCAGGTTCCACAGGAAATTGAAGGCCACCAACGCCTCATAAAAGGACCCCGCCGGTTCCAGGGGAACCTTGCCCAGGGTTGCGGCCAGGAGGGTCAGCCGCTGCCGTTCGTCGCCGGTCGCCGCATCGCGCGCCTGATTGACCTGCCGGACGCACTTGGCGTGATAGGCCACGATGGCGTCCAGGGTTTTTTCCATGGCCTGCAGCAGTAGCGTTCGTGACTCGTCGGCGGCATGACGGGCCTGGGCGGCGCAGATCCGGGTGCGGCATCCCGTCAACCCTTCCCGCAGCAACCGGCCATAGTTCAGGATCGAGTGCGTGTAGCCGCCGCCGCCGATGCAGAAACGTCCGGGAATGGCGTTGCCGCACCAATGCCGCAACTCGCCGACGGCACGCTGGGCGAGCTGCCGCTCCAAATCATCGGCGCACTGGGGCAGGAGCTTTTCGATCAAGCCATCCCGGATGCTCAGCGAATAAGAGTATTCGAAGGTGACGTATGCTCCTGGCAACTGACGCCAGACCGAACCGGCACCGGAGGGATAAAGTCGTGTGCCAGCAGCCACGGGCATGGGAGGGGCGGCCTCCAGGTAACGGCGGATGGCGTCGGCATGGCGGCTGGCCATGGGCGCGTTGGGCTGTTCAAAGAAGCCGGCGGCAAACGGTTCGCCGGCCGCCATGAAAATGGCGTACTCACGGGTGGCAGGCATGCCGGGAGTGGAGTAGGAGGCGGTCATTTCAGTCAGTGTCCTTAAATATTGAATGCCGAATGTCGAATATTGAATTTTGAATGGCTTTCAAACGGAAGACGGGGATGCCTCCGTTGCCGAGAAGGGGCTTGCATCTCATTATACTCAAATTCCGTGTATATTCTTGGCGGTTGTTAGTATCGTTTTGTATGAGGTTGACTTTTTATGGTGGCTCACGTTCGCCCCCGTCGTTCGCCGGCGTCCCCTGGCCGTGACCGCGTGACCTTGCCGCCCGCCGAGGGCAAGGATCACTGGTCCGTGCCCGACTGCTTTGCGCCGCTGGGGCGGCCGCCGCCGGTGTGCCCGTTTATTCATCGGCACTATGCCATCGGCATGCATACCCATGACTTCATTGAGGTCAATTTGGTGCTGTCCGGCCGGGGGCGGCATCACGTGCAGGCGCAGGCCTTGGACACCGCGGCCGGGGATGTGTTCGTGATCCCGCCCCAGGTCTCGCACGGCTACCAGCAGGAGGAGAACCTGGATGTGTTCCATCTCCTGGTGCATCCGCTGTTCGTGCAGCGGCACCAGGCGGAGTTGCGCGGCCTGCCCGGCTTTCTCATGCTGTTCACCGTGGAACCCTATTTCCGGCAGCAGGCGGGGTTCCGTTACGGACTGCACCTGGACGGCGATGCGTTTACCCAGGCCCGGCAGATCCAAGATTTGCTGCTCGTGGAGGGGGCCGGACATGGGCCCGGCCGGGATTTGGCCCTGGACGCCTTGGCCTTGTATTGGCTGGTGTTTCTCTGCCAGGCGTATAGTGCGCAATTGCCGGTTGGGGCGGTTACCGGCATCGGCCAGGCAGCCCCCCAACAATGGCAGGCCGTCCATAACGTATTCGCCTTGGTGGAACAGCGGTTCCGCGAACACCTCACGTTGGATGACCTGGCCCGGGCGGCGCACATGCAGCGCAATTACTTCTGCCGCTTCTTCCGCGCCGCCACCGGCCTGACGCCCATGGTGTTCCTCATGCAACACCGGTTGCAGGCGGCCCGCGACCTGTTGCGCGACACCACGCTCAACGTGACCGAGATCGGCGTGCGCACGGGCTTTTACGACACCGCCCATCTGTCCCGCGCCTTCACCGCCTGGCAGGGGCAGTCCCCGACCCGTTTTCGGAATTCGAACGCTCAACATTCAACATCGAACGTCCAACGCTGAAGAAAACCCGAGATGACGGCCGTGTTGAATGTTGAGCGTTGAATGTTGGACGTTCGGATTGGCTTTGGTCGAACGGCGTGCCGTTGGGGACGATGCCGTTGGGGACGGGTGAAATTACGTCAAATTACCGGTTCCGGCCGTTGCCGGAACCTATTGAGTGGCGGTGGCTCGACACCGCTTTCATACTGTATTTTTGCCCCAATCCGGCATAGCCGGAATCCCAATAACCTCATTTCACCACAGAGGGCACAGAGATTCGAGACTGGATGGTGCCGAAAAACCGAACCGTCATGAAGAAAATTTTCTCTCGCCAAGCACGCCAAGATCGCAAAGATAATCATTATTCTATTGAACGGTTACTTGAATTCCTTGGCGCTCTTTGCGTCTTTGCGAGAGAAAACAATGGTTGAATCATTGACATTCATGAATAATTCAGGCTAAAGCGCCAGCCCGGTTCCCGGCTGACGCGGTTTATACGCCATAACTTAAGGCCGTTTGGCCTCAAACGGCACGGCGGGCAGGCCGGCCTGGTTGTACAGGCTGGCCTTGGGGCTGTTCTGCCAGGCATAGCGGACCGCCACGGGGTGCGCGACGGTCGGGCTGGAAACCACCACGGTGTCGCCGGCAATGGCGGCGTCGGCCCAGGCCCATTTGCCGTCCTCGCCCTGGATGGCGAAGTTGTTGGCCAGGGTGTTGTCTTTGGCCTTTAGGCCGCCGCCGAGGTTGTCGAAGCGGAGCACCAGCTTGCCGCCGTCGACGGCCAGCGACTTGAAGGTGGGGCCGGAGGCGACCACGGCTTTGCCGTAGGTTTTCTGGAGCGCCTGCAGGGCGAGGCGTTTGCCGACGTCCTGTTTGTTGCGCGGATGAATGTCGGTGGGGTCGCCGATGTCGATGGCCAGGGCCAGGCCGCAGTTGGGCGTCTGTTCGGCAATCTGGCGCTGCACGTCGCGGAACCCGGCCCAACCGGGGTTGTCGGCGGGATCGCCGGAATCGGTCATGAACCCGGCCAGTTGGACGATGAGGAAGGGGAAGTCGCTGCCCCAGCGCTGGCGCCAGGATTGGATCATGGCGGGGAGGAGCTCCCGGTAGAGGCCCGGGTTGCCGGCGTTGCTGCAGCCTTGGTACCAGATGACGCCGCGGATGGCGTAAGGGATCAGCGGGTGGATCATGGCGTTGTACAGCTCGGTGGCCATGGTGTTGCCGCCGGGCTCCGGCGGCCGCGGCTTGTCGGCGGGAATGACCACGGTCTGCTCGAGGAGGTATCTCCATTTCCCCTCCAGTATCAAGGTGCCGGCGGCCGTCTTCAGCCGCAGGGTGCCGGCCGGACCGGTCAGGCCGCCGCCGCCGCCGATGTCGACGGCGCGGACGGCGACGACGTTCCGGCCAGGCTTGAGCACGCCGGCGGAAATCGAATAACGGCGCAGGGCCGCCCAGAACGACGGCGTGTCCACATGGGTGCGGCCGACCTGTTGGCCGTTGATGAAGGCGCAGTCAAGGTCGTCGATGGCGCCGAGGGTGAGGGTGGCGGGACCGCCGGCGAAATCGGCGGGCAACTCGAACGTTTTGCGGAACCACACGACGCCGTCGATCTTGAGCCCCGCATCCTCCCACAGACCGGGCAGAGTCATCTCGTTCCAGCCGGCGTCGTCGAAGTCGAGGTTGGCAAAGCCTTCAGCGAACTTGGCGCCGGGTTCATTTTGGATGCCGATGCCGTCGAGCCAGCGGTTGAGGAGGGCGGCCTGTTTCTTCCAAATATCCTCCTGGCTTTCGCCGTTGCCCCCCAGCATTTCCTTCATGCCGGGGAAGGTGATGAGGATCTCGCGTGGGGTCCACGCTTCGGCGGCGGTGCCGCCCCAGGAACTGTCAATCAGGCCGATGGGCACGTTCAAGTCCCGGTTCAGGTCGCGGCCGAAGAAATAGCCGACGGCGGAAAAGCAGCCGACGCTCTGCGGGGTGCAGACGACCCAGGCCGCGGACACATTCTTTTGCGGCGTCAGGTTGCGGACCCGGGGAATGCCCAGCAGGCGGATCTGCGGGTGGTTGGCGGCGGCGATCTCCGCCGGGCCGTTGATGGCGCTGCTGACCGTGAACTGCATGTTGGACTGGCCGGAACAGACCCAGACATCGCCGGTCAGCACATCTTGGAACTCCTTCTTGTCCGACCCGGCCACGGTGAGCGTGTACGGGCCGCCGGCGCCGACCGGTGCCAAGTTGACCCGCCATTTCCCTGTGCCATCTGCCGTGGCACTTTGGGTCTGGCCGGCAAAGGTCACGGTCACCGCCTGGCCGGGGGTGTCCTCGCCGTAGACGGGAATGGCCGTGTCCCGTTGCAGCACCATGTGGTCGTCGAACACGCTGGGCATGAACAGTTCGGCCTGGGCCGCGGCGGCGGTCAGGCAGGCCATGGCGGTCAGCGGAAGGAGCGTACGGCGGATGGACATGGGGAAGACCTTTCTCGCTTTGCGGATAACCAAAAGAAGGGCGTTTTTAAATCGGAAATCTAAGCCAAGGAAAGCGGGAAACGAAAGACCTGAACATATCGCGTGGTTGTGCCGGGGCAAGTGGGACACCGTTTTGGAGTGCGGCAATGCCTTTGCCGTTTTTTAATCTCGGCGTTATTTCACGACCGGGAGCCGCCCGTCCTCGGGCGGAACGCGATGGCGTCACAGCAGTTCCGCCCTTTTTATGGGGCCACCGTCCGCCAAACCAATATGCACGTCTCTGACGATGACGGGCGGCGCCCGGTTATTGGGAAACCATGTTACTTTTAAAAATATCTCGGTGATTTGCTTTTTTTCGTGGTTGGGTATATTGTATTTGTAGGAACAGGGAACGACACTCTGATCAAGCAATCAACGCAACCGGAGTCATTTGACTTCAGCAATCAAGTTTAGCAGAGCAAATTCTTCCCCGTTTCCTAAAGAGACCCGCCGAATCTTCGGTGGGTCTCTTCTTGTTTAGTGGCGGCACGGGTTAATCCTCTTGGAACGCTGTCGTGTGACGGCACGAATTAGGTGAATTTTGGACAAAAGTAGACGAGCGTAGACAAAATAGGCTTAATGGCCTTGTGGTGATGACTAAAATGTATAACAAGGTAATTTAAAACAATTTATCCCTTGCCAATGTCATTTTTATACCATAAACATGCATTTTTATGACAAGACATGGTAAAATACTTAAAAATCAAAGAATAACCATAAAATAGTCTTGAGGCGATTTGCTTTTTTGTGAATTCCGTGTAATAGTATTTGTAGGAAATGGGAGTGGCGCTCAAGATGGCAGTAGTGTGAGAAGCCTCAAGGCTTCGCTCAAGACAAGTTAGGCAGAGCAACCTCTCCCATCTCCTGAAGGGAAACCCGCCGGTAGTCCGGCGGGTTTTCTTTGTGCCGGTTGCACGGCTGGGAAAAGCAGTACCGGGCACATCTTGAGATTGAACGAAACACCTTCACGTGGCTCTGTGTCTCCGTGCCTTCGGGGTGAAGATTTACAAGGAACCAGCATCATGACCACTACGGCTTTGATTACGGGCGCCAGTCGCGGCATTGGCCGGGAATTGGTCAAGCAGCTTGCCGCGCGCGGCGTCACGGTTTTGGCGGCGGGACGTGACGCGGCGCTGCTGGCCAGCCTGCGCGCCGAAACCGGCTGCCTGATCCAGGCCGGCGATCTCCGCGACCCGGCCACCGTGCTCGCTCTGTACGCCGCCGCCAAGGCCGCCTTGGGCGAAATCGACTGGCTGGTCAACAACGCCGGTTTCAATAACCGCAAAGCGCCGCTGGCGGAGACCGGGTTGGACGAGTTTGAGGCCCAATACGCCGTCAATTTGCGTGCGCCCTATCTGCTCTGCCGGGAGGCCATGCGCGACCTGACCCGCCGCCGCACCGGCCATATCGTCAATGTCATCAGCACCTGTGCCTTGCACGCGAATGAAACCATGGGCGTTTATTCCGCCATGAAATGGGGGCTGCGCGGCCTCACCGGCGTGCTGGTGAAGGAGGCGCGGCCATACGGGGTCAAGGTGACGGCGGTTTATCCGGGCGGGGTCAATACGGCCTTCCGCGCCCAGTCGCGGCCCGATTACCTGCGCCCGGACAGCGTGGCCACGGCCATCGTCAACGTCCTCTTCGCCCCCGCCGACCTGGTCGTTCACGAACTCACGTTCCGCCCGCTGGCGGAATGCAATTTTTGAGGGACGAAGTTGGGGCCACCCTTTTGAAAAAGGGTGCTCCCCAAACCCCTTCCCAAAACTTTTGTTGCCTTTTGCGGACTCCGCAGGCAGCCCCACAGTCCCAGTCATGGCCAGTCGCCCGATGGCGGCCTGCGGAATCCGTAAAAGATACAAACAGGTTTGACAGAGGGTTTGGGAACCGCCTTTCCTCAAAAGGGGGTTCCCAATCGACCTAGTTGTCATACCTTTCGTTGCGGAAACTTGCGCCCATGCCTGCCTCATGCTAGGTTGCGGGCAGCCGGTATGGCTTTGCCCTGGCGGTCTGTGACGATCTGTCTGTACAACTTGAGGAGGTTCCCGTGAAAAAATGGAAATGCACCGTTTGCGGTTATGTCGCGGATGCGGAGACCGCTCCCGACAAATGTCCCAAGTGCGGGGCGCCGAAAGAAAAGTTCGCCGTGCTTGACGATGCGGCGGCCAATCTGGTCCAGCGCTCCCGGAACACCAATGCCCTGCATTGCCGGCTGGTGTCGCTGGCCCGCGAAATCGAGGCGGTTTGCAAGGAGGGCATTCAGGACAATCTGGACGCCGGTTGCGTGGACGTGTTCACCAAGTCGCTGGCCCAATCCTACGACATGATGAAACTGTCCATGACCGAAATGGCCGTGCATGTCGGCAAGAATAAATGGGGTTGATCCCCGGAGGAATCCACCATGAGCGACCATCCCGGTGCCGTCACCTTCAAAGGCACTCCACTGACCTTGAGCGGCGATCTGCCGGCCGGCGGCGTTTCGGCCCCGGCCGTCACGGTTGTCGGCAATGACATGGGCACCGTCAGCCTTGACACTTTCCGTGGCAAGGTGCTGGTGTTGCTCAGCGTGCCGTCGCTGGACACTCCGGTCTGCGACCTGGAGGTGCGCCGGTTCAATGACGCTGCGATCCGGTTGTCGCCCACCGTGGCCGTGGCCGTGATCAGCATGGACCTGCCGTTTGCCCAGGCCCGCTGGTGCGGCGCCCATGGCATTGCCCGCGTTCAAGCCTTCTCCGATCATCGCGAGGCCGCTTTCGGGCGCGCTTTTGGCGTTCTGATCGCCGAATGGCGCCTGCTGGCCCGTGCCGTCTTCGTTCTCGATGCCGGCGGGGTGGTCCGTTACCGGGAATTGGTCCCGGAAATCACCCAGGAACCCGATTACGAAGCCGCCCTGAAAGCGGTCGCCGCCTTGTGCTAATACGTTGTAACATGTAAACGTTCGGATTCACCACGAAGTCACGAAGAGCACGAAGATAAATCGAAGGTGTTTTTTAGACTAGACTCCTTCTGCAAGAGTTTCAGAGTACGAACTCCACAATTTTCCAACCCCCCAACCCCCCAACCCCTCAACCAAGGAATCCTAGTTCATGATCACTCCCAAAATGGCCAAGGCCATCAACAAACAGATCAACGCCGAACTGTATTCGTCCTACCTGTACCTGGCCATGTCCGCCTGGGCGCACACCCAGAATCTGGCCGGCTTCGCCAAGTGGCTCGACTTGCAGGCCAAGGAAGAGAACAGCCACGCCATGAAGTTCCTGCATTACCTTTTCGACCAAGGCGCCGAGGCGGCCCTGGACGGCATTGCCAAGCCGCCGGCCGCGTGGGCCACTGCCAAGGCCATGTTCAAAAATGTGCTGGAACATGAACGCAAGGTCACCGGCTTGATTCACGACCTGGCCGACCTGGCCGTCAAGGAGCGTGATTTTGCCACCGCCAATCTGTTGCAGTGGTTTGTCAATGAACAGGTTGAAGAGGAGGCAAACGCCGGCCTGGTCGTCGCCAAGCTGGACATGCTCGGCGAATCCAAGACCGGTCTGCTGATGATCGACAAGGAACTGGGCAAGCGCGCCTGATTTCAGCTCGCCCCGTGAACATCGAACATTTGACGTCCACCGTTGAATGTTCGATGTTTTTTTGGGTTTCGTCTATGTCGTTGTCAATCCGTACCCGCACCATTTTAGTGTTGAACCTGGTGGTTGTTGGCCTGGCCGTGGCCTTCGGCTGGCTGGCCGGCCGGGTGGCCGGCCAGGTGGTCGAGGACCGCTTGGTCAGGGAGGTTCTGCGCAATACTGGCCAGTTCCTCAACGAACGTCATCTTCCCTTCAACGACAACGTGATGCAGGGGTTAAAGCATATTTTTGACGTGGATTTTGCCGTGGTTCGCACCGCCGACGGCGTGGTCATGGGCACGAGCCTGCCGGGGGCCGATCGCGCCCGGCTGACCCAGGCCGTGCGGGCGGGCGGCCGGCCGGTGGCCGGCGAGTATGCCGGGCGGTGGTGCCGGGTCGAGGGGTGCGACTTCTCCGCGCCAGTGACGGGACAGGACGCCCCGGAGGCGTTGCGGCTGTTTGCCTTTGCGCCGCAGTTGCATTTCGCGGAGGCACGGCGCCGGGCGGCGTGGATGGTGGCGAAGTTCACCGTGCCGGCCGTGTTGCTGGCTACCCTGCTGGCCTTTGGCTTTTCTTGGACGGTGACGCGGCCGTTATCCCTGCTGGCGCGCGACATGGACCAGCGCGCCGCCGCCGCCGGCCCGACCGTGGCTGGTGCCCTGGAACTGGTGGCGGCGGCACCGGTGTCGCGGCCGCGGGAAATCGCGCGGCTGGCGGAGTCGTTCCATCACCTGCTCGGGGAGTTGCGGAGTGCGCAGGACCGGCTGGCCGCGGCCGAACGGCTGGCCACCCTCGGCCGCCTGTCGGCCACCATCGCCCATGAATTGAAAAATCCCCTCAGCGGCATCAAGATGAACCTGCGCGTGCTTCGGGACGAACTGGAACGCCGCCAGGTGGATGACCCCAGTTTGGAGGTGATCGGCCATGAGATTGACCGCATGGACCTTTATCTTCAGGAACTGATGATGCTGGCGCGGCCGGACGGCATGGAGGCCGCCGCCGCCCAGATGATCCCCGGCAGTGTCGTTCCCATTGCCCTGGACCAGATTGTGGAATCGGTGCTGGTTTTGATGGCCGCCCGCTGCGACCATGTCGGCGTGACGGTGGCGCGGGAGTTTCAGCCGGTTCCGGCGGTGCTGGCCAACTCGGGGCGGGTGCGCCAGGTGGTCATGAACCTGTTGGTCAACGCCCTGGAAGCCATGCCGGCCGGCGGCACGGTGCGCCTCAGCATCACGCCGGGTGCCGGCGGCCGGGTGCGCTGCGCGGTGACTGACAGCGGCGGTGGCATCCAGGCCGCACCCGGCGTGGATATTTTCGCCCCGTTCCACAGCAGCAAGCCCGGCAGCGCCGGCCTCGGTTTGTATGTCTGCCGCCGGATCATGGACGGCCTCGGCGGCCGGATCGGCGGCGACAATGTCGCGGGCGGCGCCTGCTTCTGGTTCGAACTGCCTCCGGCGTGAACGTTCGTGTGCGTCCGTGCGTTATATTCTCCGGCTCATGAGCACCACGTCCCAACGCATGCTGGTGATTGACGACGAACAGGCGATCTGCCTGGCGTTCCAGCGCTTTTTTCAGGCCCGCGGCTGGATCGTACAGGTGGCCTCTGGCGTGACCCGGGGCCGGGCGTTGTACCGCGAAAACCGGCCCGATGTGGTCTTTTTGGATGTCCGCCTGGCGGATGGCAATGGCCTGGACTTGCTGGCCAGTTTGCGCGAGGAAGACCCGGATGCCTGCGTGGTCGTGATCACCGCCTATGGCTCGCTCGACACCGCCACCCGCGCCCTGCGCGGCCAGGCCTTTGATTTTCTGGTCAAACCGCTGGATTTGGACAAGGCGGCCGAACTGGCTGATGCGGCCTGGAGTCGCCGCCAGTCACCGCCGGCTGCCGCGCAGACGGCTGGGGACCCCGGGATGGCCGCCAATCCCGGCGGCATTGTGGGCACCTCGCCGGCCATGCAGGCGCTCTACAAGCAGATCGCCTGCATCGCCATGGCCGATGAATCCGTGCTGGTGACCGGCGAGACCGGGGTTGGCAAGGAACTGGTCGTGCGCGCCATTCACGAGTACAGCGAACGACGCGACCGGCCGTTCCTGGCGGTCAACTGCGGCGCACTGCCGGAACATCTGGTCGAAAGTGAACTGTTCGGACATGTGCGCGGCGCCTTTACCGGCGCCCACGCGGACCGGGCCGGCCGCTTTGAGTGCGCCGATGGCGGCACCCTGTTTCTGGACGAGGTGGGGGAATTGCCGCTGCCGGCCCAGGCCAAGCTGTTGCGGGTGCTGGACAGCGGGGTGGTCGAGCGTCTGGGTTCCTCCCGGCCGATAAAACTTGCGGTGCGGGTCATCACTGCCACCAACCGCAATCTCGAGGAGGAGATTCAGGCCGGCCGATTTCGGGCCGATCTTTATTACCGCTTGGCCGTGTTGCGGATCGCAGTGCCGCGCCTGGCGGAGCGGACCGGCGATGTGCCCTTGCTGGCCAGCCACTTTCTGGCGCGGCGGACGTCCGGGGCCGGGCGGTCCCGGCCCGCCTTGAGTCCGGAAGCGGCGGCCGTGCTGCAGGCCTATTCCTGGCCGGGCAATGTACGCGAGCTCAAGCACGTCATTGAGCAGGCCGCGGTGCTGGCCACCGGTGGCTGCATCCGCCCCGAGCATCTGCCGGCCCTGATGCGCGAAGGCGCTGGCGCCGTGCCGGGGCGCGGGGATGCCGCCGGTTTTCATGCCTTGGTGGCGACCTATTTGGCCGGGCCCGGCCGCGACCTGGAGAATCTGCACCAGACCGTGGTCGAAGTGGCCGAGGCGGAAGCGATCCGCTTCGCCCTGGCCAGCTGTGGTGGCAATCAGACCGAAGCCGCCGCCCGCCTGGGCATTCACCGCAACACCCTGCGCAACCGCCTTCAGGCATTGAAGCTGGGGCCCGAAGTCGCCTGACGATTTGGGCAGTTGGGAACCCCCTTTTGAGGAAAGGCGGTTCCTACACCCTCCGTCAAAAATGTTTGTGCCTTTTTGCGGATTCCGTCGGCCGGCCCGCGTGCCCCAATCGTGGTTTGTTGCATAGGCGCGGCCGACGAAATCCGCAAAAGGAGCACTTTTTTCCAAAAAGATGGCCCAACCTCATCCGACAAAACCGGCAGGCATCCGGGCCTTTCCCGCTCTTGGCCGACCGTGTATAGTAGCGGCCGGTTTTGCCCATGCTAATTTCTCCCTCCGTGCCCCGGTAGCTCAGTTGGATAGAGCGTCGGTTTCCTAAACCGCAGGTCGGCGGTTCAATTCCGCCCCGGGGTACCATCTTAAATAACACTAAATAAGCGTGTTGTGGTAGTTTATGCAGTGTTGTTTATTGCCGCGTTAAAACCTCATTTTACCCCTATTTTCGTGCTAATAACAGATACATAACAGATACAAGAGTTGTGTTGGGGTAAACATGGTGTGTGCCCCGTGTCAGGTAGGCCCCCCCCCCCGACCACACTCTCCCGGCCCGTTGGTTATCGGGAATCAGGAACACGGGGTGGACGTTTCGAGATTTTTTCGTCAGTTTGGCGGGGAAAGTAAAGTTGCGCGGTAGGGTTCCAAACGGTCAGGCGCCCCCATTGGCGTTATTGGGTGCCTTCGGTTACATTCTGGGTTGTTCATGCGCGCGTATGTAGACACCCGGACATGAACCGACGCTTTGCCATCAAGGTGAGGAAAAGGGCAAATGATCTTGCACGGCATCGAGATTCCACGGGAGCGGATCGCGGCGTTCTGCCAAGCCAACGGCATTCACCGCTTGGCGCTCTTTGGCTCGATTCTCCGCGATGATTTCCGGCCCGAAAGCGACATTGATGTGCTGGTTGAGTTCCAACCCGGTATCCGCGTCGGCCTGTCGTTCATCCGCATGCAAGACGAACTGTCGGCTATTTTGGCGCGCCGGGTGGATTTGAACACGCCCGGCAGCTTGAGCAAGTATTTCCGGGCCGAAGTGCTGAAGGAAACGGAACCGCTCTATGTCGCGGCATAACGACGGCATTACCCTTCAGCAAATGCGTGACCACGTGGTGGAAGCTGTCGCCCTTGCCAAGGGGCGGACATGTGCGGACGTGGAAAGCGACCGCATTTTCTTTCTGGCCCTGTTGAAATTGGTCGAGATTGTCGGCGAAGCGGCCACCCGGATTTCCGACTCCATGCAGGCGGCTCACCCCGAGATTCCCTGGCGGGAAATCATTGGCACCCGTAACCGCCTTGTCCATGGGTATGATGCCGTTGACCATGAGATTCTGTGGAATATCGTAACATCAGATTTCCCGCCACTGGCCCGCCGGCTTAAGGCGTTGTTGTCGGATATGTAAGCTATTCCGCACCTTTGGCACCATTGCCGAACAGCCCAGCCGCCGGCTAACTAGACCAGTTGATGGGCTTACCCCCGCGCGCCACAGCATTTCGGTGATGTCTTCCACCCGCCGCAACGAAACGCCCGCCAAGTACATCTCGATCATCGCTTCTTCAACCGAAGACTCCCGGCGCCGGTAACGCTCGATGATCTGCGTTTCCAGTGGCAACCGCCGCAGGCGTGGCACCTTCAGGGGTACCTCTCCCGCCTTGGTCTGCAACCCCCGCTCATAGTACCCGGATCGGGTGTCCACACGCTCCGTGTCGTGAGCCAAATGAAAGGGCTCAGTTTTGAGCCGGTTGAGTTGGCTCAAAGCTAGCCATTGAGTTGGCGCATAAGCGGCCATTCGGGTGCCCATGGCTGGGCCGGCGCTTCTACTTCGCCGTTTACTTTCCCGACTT
>CAITYL010000307.1 GCA_903896595.1 uncultured Lentisphaerota bacterium | reverse complement strand
TGACTACTGGCTACTGAATTCTGGCTCCTTCTGCATTCCCTCGCGCGTCTTCGACGATGACGGGTTTGTCCGCCCGAGGACGGGCGGCTCCCGGTTATGGAAAAACGTTATTACGCTTGAAAGCACCTCATAATACCGTAGCAAAGCGGTGTCGGGCCACCGCCACTCAAAAGGTTCCGGCCGCGGCCGGAACCGGTAACTGCGGCATGGGAAGCGGCTTGGGGGCACCATAGCCGCCGGGTTGGCGCAATTCAATCAGTTTTTGTCGTAAATTCGACGTTGTGCGCCCGCCGCTGGCGGGTATGGTGAATGGGGTAGGGAACCCGCGATTAAACCGCGGACTGCCGAATGCCGAACCGCAGAATAGCGAACTCAAGCGCACGCAACCGGTGTTTCCTTCATCATTCGGAGCTCGGCATTCGTCAATCTACGGTTCAATGGAATAGTCTTAACCCTGCCTACAGTAAGGAACCTTCATTTCCATGCCCCCCCCCGCCTTTCCCCGCACCGACGGCCTGATCGCCGCCACTTTCACGCCCATGCACCCCGACGGCAGTTTGAACCTGGCCGTCATTCCCGCTTATGCCGCGCGGCTGGCCGAACAGGGGGTGCGGAAGGTGTTCGTGTGCGGCACCACGGGGGAGGGGACGTCCCTGACCACGGCGGAGCGACAACAGGTGGCGGCGGCCTGGCAGGCGGCGGGCCGGCTGCCGGTCATCGTGCATGTCGGGCATACCTGCCTGGCGGAGGCGAAGGTGTTGGCCGCGCATGCCCAAAAGATCGGGGCGGTCGGGGTGGCGGCCATGGCGCCGTTCTTTTTCAAGCCCGCCACCGTTCGCGACCTGGCCGGGTTTTGCCAGGGCATTGCCGGGGCGGCGCCCCGCCTGCCATTTTTCTATTACCACATTCCCTGCATGACCGGGGTGCAGTTGCCGGTGGCGGAGTTTCTGCGCGTCGCCGGGCCGCTCATCCCCAATCTGGCCGGGGTGAAGTTTACTTTTGAGGACCTGTTCGACATGCAGGAATGCCAGGCGGTGGCGGACGGCCGGTTTGAGATCCTGTTCGGCCGCGACGAGGCGTTGCTGGCCGGTCTGGCGCTGGGCTGCCGCGGGGCGGTCGGCAGCACCTACAATTTCCTGATGCCGCTGTTCAACCGTGTGCTCGCCGGTTTTCGGAAGGGTGACCTAGCCGGTGCCCGCGCCGCGCAGTTGCAGGCAACCCTGGCCATCCGCATCATCATCCGCCACGGCGGGCTCGCGGCGCAGAAGGCGGCGCTGAACCGGCTGGAAGGGATCGACTGCGGCCCGGTGCGGCTGCCGCTGGCCGTGCTGCCGGAAACGGCCGCGGCCGTCATGGAGCAGGAATTGCGGGCCGCCGGATTGTGGGAGGTGCTGGCCGCCGGCACGCCGTCCGTCCGTCCCGCGCGCCAAAAGCGAAAGGAGGTGAAGACGCCGCGGACCGTGCGGTCCGAGCGGCGGGCCGCCTGAGGCCGCCGCATCAGCCGGGAAAAAGGTTTGTATTGCAATACCGAAGGTTAAAAACCACGGGTATGTGTTACGTGACGAGCAGTGGTTACAGCATACTCGGCAGCTTTAATCCCGGCACGGTTATGGTCGGTGCTGGCGACGGGACTGGGTTCGCACTTGAAGGCGGGACTTCTCACGGCCTGTATCGCATGACCAGCAGCGGCTACACTGCTTTCTCTGGTAGTTGGGGCGCCGGCACGATTCTCGAAGGCGTCGGTCCGATTCCCGAGCCGGCCTCGCTGGCCCTGCTGGCCCTGGGTGGCCTGGCCCTGCTGCGCCGCCGCCGGGGGTGAGAGAAGCCAGGCTGAAGCTGGTTAGGCTGAAGGCTAATGCGCCGTGGGAGCCGCCCGTCCTCGGGCGGACGAACCCGTGACCGTCGGAGACGCGTGAGGGAATGCAAAAGTAGTCAGAATTCAGTAGCCAGTAGTCAGAAGATTCGAAAAGTGTGGAAAAAGGGCGGAACCAGGGTGACGCCGTCGCTGTCCGCCCGAGGACGGGCGGCTCCCGGTCTGGAAATAACGCCGCCCTTTGCGGGAGAACAGATGGGGCTTGCCGCCCGGCGGGGCGTTTCCGCCGCGTTGCCAGCGCTCAGCTACAGAAGCTGTACTTTTGGTCCTTTAGGTCCCTTAGGTCCTTTTGCCGGCGCCGTCCGCCCCGGCGTCCGCGTGCAGCAGGCGGTAGCGGCGGGGGGCGAGGCCGTGCTCGCGGCGGAAGGCGTCGTCCAGTTTTTGCACGGCGGAGAAGCCGCAACGGCCGGCGATTTCGGCCACTGGCAAAGCGGTTTCCGCCAGTAGGCGCGCGGCCCGGGCGAGGCGCAGGCGGCGAATCTCCTGCAGTGGGCTCTGCCCCACCACCTCCCGGAATTTCCGTTCCAGGACCCGGCGCGAGACGGCGGCGACCCGCGCCAGTTCCGCCACGCTCATGCTCCGGTGCAATTGGTCGCGGATGAAGCGCAACGCCTTTTCCAAGGCCGGATCCTGAACCGCGAGCACATCGGTGGACTGCCGCACCACCACCTCGCCAGGCGGCACCAGGGTGGGCTGGCGCGGTGGCCGGCGGCCCGCCATCAGCCGGGCCAGCAGCGCCGCCGCCTCGAATCCGATCCGCTCGTTGGCGGTGCGGATGGCCGACAACGGCGGAGTGGCCATTTCACAGAGCACCTCGTCATTGTCCAGTCCCAGCACGGCCACCTGTTGGGGGACGCGGAGCCCCTCGTGGCGGCAGGCCTCCAGCAATTCAAAGCCGCGGATGCTGTTGGCCGCAAACACCGCGACCGGCTTGGGCAGGGCCTGCAACCAGGCGAGCACCCGCGCGTCCAGCGCCCACGCCCGGCTGCCATCGCCGCCGGGAAGGTCATCGGCAAAAGTCTCGCAGCCGTGTCCGGCCGCGGTCAAGTGCTGGCGGAACGCCTGCTCGCGGAGGCGGGAATAGGCAAAGGCGCCATAGCCGAAAAAGGCGAAGTTGCGGAAACCGCGTTCCAGGAAGTGCGTGGCCGCCGTGCGGCCGACCAGCGTCTCGTCGGAACCCACTCGCGGCCAGGGAAGGGTGTCGCCGATGGTATTGGAGACGTTCACCACCGGCCGGTCCAGCTGGCGTACGGCCTCCACCCAGTCCCAACGGTGCAGGTGGGCGATGACGCCGTCGGGCCGGGCGGCGTGCCGCAAGGTGTCCAGCGGAAAATGGGGATACCAGACCTGGAACACCCAGGTGGCCGCCTGGCTGCGGGCATAGTCGCGGACGCCGCGCAGAATGCCGCGTCCCGTTTCCATGTCCAGCGGCATCATGACCAGGACGGTCGTGGCGGCAGTCCGCGTCGGTTTCATGGGAGCATCATAGTTGTCGTTCCGGCGTTCCGCCAGCAGGCCGATGTTTACTGGTGGTGAAGGCGGGGTTGAACAGGAGAAATCCGGAGAGACCGGAGAAAAAACTTCTCTGTGGCCTCGGCGGCCTCCGGTTCAAATACGGCTTGATCGAACGTCGCGTCCTTCGAGCCTTTGTGGTGAAAGATTTAATGTCACTGGGTGCTGGTCTGGATTATTCATGAACGGTTGCGTTTTCCGCCTGCCTTGTCCCCAACGGGGACTGACATGTCCAGCCCAGGGTCGAATGACCCTGGGAAAATCAGCATCAACCGCATTCGTCCCTGACGGGGACGTACACGTTCACGTATTGATGGGAGAGGGTCGAATGAGGAAAAAAACGTCTTCATGTAGCACCCCTACAGGGTGCAAATCGGGTTGTGTTTTTTCATAACCCAGGGTTGTCCAACCCTGGGCTGAACACGTGTGTCGCCGTTGGCGACGAAAGTTCATGAATAATTCAGGTTAGGGTGTCGGCGTCGCCGGCGGCGCGGTGCGGTAGAAGGTCATCAGGTCGGCGAGATTGACCCGGACGTAGGGCTGGTCGCAGGCGACCGAGTTGCGGCTGGCGTCGGCGCACCACATGTCCAGGGTCTCCGGGCGGAAGATGGCGTTGTGCAGGTTGGAGCTCATCGCCACCGGGCGCTTGATCATCTCGATCATGGCCGGCACATCAATCCGGCCATGGGCGGTTTGCAGCCGTTCCGAAAGCAGTTTGGCCCGGTTGCCGGCGCTGACATAAACCGTGTCCGCCGGCACCGGCGGCAGTTGCGGGTGCGGCTGGCCCGCTTCCAGGATCTCGAGCTGGCCGGGCGTGGCATGGACGGCGACCATGTCCCGGGTGCGGTCGCTGAGGACGTAGTAATACTCGCAGGTGCGGGGGGTTTTAGCCATGATGGCCAGCGCCTCGCGGACGGTGCCGGCGCGTTCCATGAGGTCGCGCAACAGGAAGTTCATCGGTTCGCCGTCCCACTGGCCCTCGCCACGACCGCCCATTTCGCCGATGGCGAGCCCCTTTTCGTTCATGCAGGTGACGGTGCCGACAAAGCCAGCGTAGCCGAGGGACAGCCAGGCCTGGCGGCCGTCGGGCATCCACAGTTGGATGACGGCGTATTGCTGCAGATTGATCTCCTTCATGTAATCCAGCACCCGGGCGTGCAGGAGCATGCCGTCGGCGGTGGCGCCGTTGCGGACCGCGACGCCGCTGCAGTGGAAGAGTTCGGGGAAAAAGTTGGCGGTGCGGCCGTCGCGTTCGCTGATGCCGGCGGCGCGGCTCATTGCATCGCACTCGCGGATAAACCGTTCCGGGGTGTGCGGCTGGGTGCGGCGGATGATGTCGGCCATGCGATCAAAGAACCAGTCGCCCTTGCCCACGGAATAGCCGGCGCCAACCAGATACATGGTGCCGTTGGCGACGCCGCGCACGCCGGGCTTGAGGAGGCGGCCGTGGGCGGTGCCCATCTGTTCCGGTGTGCCGGCGAGCATCAGGATCTGCTTGCCGCCGTGTTCGCAGAGGAGGCCGTGCCCGTCCGGGTCGCGGGCCAGAACACGGATTTGGTCGGCGGATTGTGCCCAGGCGGCGAGGGACCAGGCCAGGCCGAGCAGGACCACCGCCATGCCGTGGCGCAACCGTGGTGAGGAGGTGATCATTGCGCTTTCTCCATCAGGAAGTTGAAGGCGGCCGCGAACATGCGCAGCAGATCCTGCTGGGGCACTTCCTGCACGGTCGTGCAGGCGGGTTCGCGGTAGAGTTCCGGGGAACTGACGGCGTTGAGGGCCCACAACCGGAAGGTTGCCGTTCCCGTGACGCCCTGGCCGCTGAAGGACAGGGCGGTGGGCGTCATGGTGTCGCGGCGGAAATGCAGCTTGCCCGTGCCCTGGGCGGCCTTGTGGGTGAGGGTAATGGCCAGGACGCGTTCGCCGGGCGCCGCCGGTTCATCCACCACCTGCACGTACTGGGCGAAGGCATCGGGGGCGACCGCCAGGGCCATGGCGGCCCCGGTCAGCAGTTGCAGGCGCATCAGTTGCCGGGGATCCATGAAGTCCGCCACTGTGACCGCCGGGTCAAGTGCCTGCCGGCCGACGAACAGCTTGCCGTTCTTGGCCAGCAGCCAGGGATACTCGCCGCAGCCGATGGCCAGGGTTCCCACCTCGGGAACGGGGCTGGCGGTGAGGCTGAATTGGCCATGGGTGCCACGGACAAAGGCCAGGCGGTAGGTGGTGGTTTTGCCGTCTTTCAGGGTGATCTCGGCCTGAAGATCAAGGTAATGGCAGCGGCCCGGCCGGGGGGGCTGGGTGAGGACGGCCGCTGTTTGTTGGAGGAAGGCGGCCAGGGCCAGTATCGGCGGTGGTTCCTGGGTTGCGGGCGGCGCGGGCGGCGCCGCAATGCCCGGCGGCAAGTCGCGGGCAAAGAAGGCGACGGTGTCGCGGAGGATCTCGGGGAGGCCGGCCAGGGCCGTGTAATGGCCCACGCCCTTGATCCAGATCACCTGGTCTTTCAGGCCGGCGGCCTCGGCCAAACGGACGGTGCAGTCCCGCGGGATGACTTCGTCTTCGGCGGCGTTGATCATCATCAGCCGGCCGCCCGCGGCGAGGCGGCGCAGGGCCGCGGCGTGGGTGATGGGGTCGGCCTGGTCAATGGCGGCCTCCGCGGCCCGCCGCTGCTCGGCGGGCAGTTGGGCCAGATTTTCGCGCAGGGAGCGGGTCTCCCGGGCGTCATTCAAGATCCGGCGCAGGTCGCCGCCGCCGAGAATCAGGACGGCCCGTTGCAGCCGTGGTTCCGCACCGCAGGCGCTGCCGGCCATGATGGCGCCCAGGCTGATGCCGGTGACCCCGATGCGCCCCGGATCCACTTCCGGCCGGTCGGCCAGCACGTCCACGGTGCGCCGGACGTCCAGCACCGCCTGTTTCATGCAGCCCGTGAACAAGACCGGATCGCGGATCACGACGTTCCGTCCCGCCACCGGGCTGCGTTCGCCGTAGTAGGGCAGCTTGAACAGGATCGCCGGCACGCCGTTTTCCGCCAAAATCGTGCACAGCATGCGCTCCAATTCGTAGTTGCCGTTGAGAATGTGCAGAATGACCACGGCCGGGCGGCGCGGCTCGCCGGCCGTGAGGTTGATCGGCACATAATACTCGGCCGGGACCGTGTTGTTGCTGGCCAGTTCGGTCTTCAGTGGCGAGGGATAGGCCAGGTCGTAGATGCGGTGCCGGGTGTTCACGTGCCGCAACTGGAGGGTGTAGCTGAACGCCTCGCCGGTGAAGCTCGCCCCGGCCGCGACGTGGCGGGTCTCCACCGGTGCCGGCGGCGCCGTTGGCGCGCCGCCCGCCAGGGACGCGGCCAGCAGGGCCAGCGCACAGCACCCAAGGAACCGGCGTGGGAATTTCCCGAAAATGTTCATTTATCACCTTGTGTGTAAGGTGGTTAGGTATTGGTGGCGTGCCGGCACGCCGCGGTCACGGTCTGGGACCGGCCCCGGCGGCCTGGGGCATGGTGCACAAAGTTTCTAATATACGGTGAACTTCTCGTGAAGTCGAACGGGGATCGGAGGTCAGGCGCACCCATCATTCCAAGGCCAGGCAGGATTGCCTGTCCCTGGAGTTTGGCACAAATACGGGGTTTGGGAGCGGCTTCGTCCCGGAGGGACTGAATGAAAATAGGCAGGGGCTTCAGCCCCTGTTCCGGGAAATCAAAAATGGGCGTGCCGTAGGTACGCCGCGATTCGCCGCGTACCTGACGGCACGCGAAATGGGGGGAGGGCAAAACAGGGGCTGA
>CAITYL010000306.1 GCA_903896595.1 uncultured Lentisphaerota bacterium | reverse complement strand
GTTCCGCCCTTTTATTGGGCCACCGTCCGGCAGACCAATGATGCGCGTCTCCGACGGTGACGGGTTCGTCCGCCCGAGGACGGGCGGCTCCCGGTTATGGGAAAACCTTGTTACTTTTGAAAACGGCTCAGCATTCAATAGTTGCGGTCTCCCAAAAGCAGTGGAACCTTTTTTGACCGGTCACTTTCGCTCCCTACGGTCGCTTCGTTCGCGGCTCTGATTGGTGATCGATACTCTTAAGGAACGGCGCAAAGCCCCCCGGACTACAGGCCGTCGGGCGCCGGGGCCGGCGGCGGGCCGAGGGGGTCGGCGAGCGGGTCCTCGGCGGGAGTGGCGGCCGGACTGGCCGGCGGCACCGGGACGGCGGTGGGCACGGCGGGAGCGACCTGGAGGTAACGCAGAGTTTTCTCGGCGATCCGGCTGAACACGGGCGCGGCGACGACACCGCCATAGTAGCCGCCCTTGATGGGTTCGTCGGCGGCGACCAGCAGCACGAAGGCCGGATCCTCGGCGGGAATGTAGCCGATAAAATCAGCCACGTACTTGGACACGTACTGGCCATTGACCACCTTTTGGGCCGTGCCGGTCTTGCCAGCCACCTCATATCCGGCAACGGCGGCCTTGGGCGCGGTGCCGCCGTCCTGGGTGACCATCTGGAGGGCCGTGGTGATGTCGCGAACGGCCTGCTCACCGGCGACCATGCCCTTGGGGGGCGGCCGGTTGGTTTCCACCCGGCCGTTGGCGGGGTCCTCCACGCGGGCCACCACGTGAAGCTGGGGCATGCGCCCGTGATTGGCCAGGGCGCAATAGGCCTGAACCATCTGCAACGGGGTGACTAAAATACCCTGGCCGATGGCAAAGCGCGTGATCGACAGGCCGTCCCAG
Source organism: uncultured Lentisphaerota bacterium (assembly GCA_903896595.1). Taxonomy (GTDB): domain Bacteria; phylum Verrucomicrobiota; class Lentisphaeria; order Oligosphaerales; family CAITYL01; genus CAITYL01. The sequence goes on along the minus strand of CAITYL010000306.1, from coordinate 8,671 downwards.
CTCTTCAGTTTTCGGTAAATGCCCGAGGCCTCGTTGTCCAACCCGATGCCGGTGGGCTTGCCAAAGCCGAAGGTGCGCAACACCTGGTCCAGGCGTTCCCGGCCCATGAGGACGGCGATTTTGGCGGTGCCGATATTGGATGATTTCTGGATGATGTTGCGCACTTGCAGAACGCCGTATTTATGGCCGCTGTCGCGCAGGGACCGGCCACCGTAAAACCACATGCCGCTTTCGCAGTCAAAGGCGGTGTTGAGAGTGACCAAATTGGCGTCAAGGGCGCCGGTGACGGTGCAGGCCTTCATAATCGAACCAGGCTCGAAGCCCTCGATCAGGATGCGGTTTTGCCAGGCCCGTGGATCCATTTGCTTGCGATTATTGGGGTCAAACGTCGGATACTGGGCCATGGCCATGATGGCGCCGGTACGCGGATCGGCCATGACGGCGTAGGCGGCCTTGGGTTGGTGGGCGCGGACCATGACGAGGAGTTCTTCCTCGACAATCTGCTGGATGGCTTCGTCAATGGTGAGGAAAATATTACCGCCGTCACGAGGCTTGGTGGCCGGTTCGGTGGCGTTTTGGCGAATGGTATTTCCCAGCCGGTCACGTTCATAGACCGTGCGCTCGCTGGTCGGCTGCAATTCCTTGTCGTAACGTTTTTCAATGCCGGCCGACCCTCTGGCCTCACCGTCCACGAAGCCGATCAGATTGGCCAGCAGCGACTGCTTGGGGTAATACCGGCGGGTGCTGTCCACAAAACGCAGACCGCGGTACTTCTTGGCGCGGAGTTTTTGGGCCAACTGTTCGGCATGCTTGATCTCGATGCCACGGACCAGCACGACCTCGACCTGGGGCCGGCGGGGCCGGAACGACTGCGCGCATTTGTCGGCCAGCACCGCCTGCGGAATGTCCAGTTCCTGGCTGAGCAAGGCCAGCACACCGGGCAGCTCCTGCCGGAACAGGCGCGGCTCGGCAAAGAGATCGCGGCAGGCGAGATTGCCGGCCAGCAATGACCCGTGCAGATCGAAAATCTGGCCGCGGGAGCCAACCACGCGCCGGCTGGCCGTGTATTTTTCCCGGGCCTTGTCCAGCAATTCCTCATGACGCAGGACCTGAATCTCAAAGAGATGCCAAGCCAAAGCGCCAAAACCGATGACGGCGGCGGCGGCGAGGACCAGCAGGCGGATACGGTAGACGTCGTGGTGCATGAAAAACGGCAAATGAACACGGCCGGTGGGGGTGAAGTGCGTTGGGTGGAAATGTACCGGCTGGACGCGCATAATCCATGGCCGGCTATATTTTCCCGACAGCGAACACAAGGTCAAGGTGACGATGACATGAATACGGACAAAACCGTGCCGGCCGGCACCGGCGACGCCTGGGCGTTATGGCGGGATGGCGACCACGATCCGGCTTGGAACATGGCGGCGGACCAGTTTCTGCTCGACACCGCCGTCGACCGCGGCCAGCCCTTGCTCCGGCTCTACGGTTGGGACCGGCCCGCCGCCAGCCTCGGCTACACCCAGCCACTCAGCGCCGCACCGGCCGGCCGCGCCGTGGTCCGCCGGCCCACCGGCGGCGGCGTGGTCCTCCATGGCGAGGATCTGACCTACACGGTCGTCATTCCGACAGGGCATCCGTTGGTCGCGGTGGACCGGCTCCGCAGTTACGCCCTGGTCAACGGCGCCGTGCTGGCCGCCCTGGAAGCCTGCGGCCTGACCGGCGAACTGGCGGCCCAGGAGATTCCCAAGAGCGTGGACCGCGCCACCATGGTCTGCTTCACCACGCCCACCCGCTATGACATCCTGGCCGCCGGCCACAAGGTGGCGGGCAGTGCCCAGCGCCGCACCCGCACCGGCCTTCTACACCAGGGCAGCCTGCTCCTGGGGGCGGACGCCGCCGCCCGACGCGACCAGTTGCGGGCGGTATTGCCCGACGGGTTTGCCCGAACGTTGGACGCCCGGTTCGTGGCGTTTCTTCCGGACCCGGCGTTTCTCGACGCCGTGCAACGCCTGGCAAACGAGGTTTTCGCCAGCGGTGCCTGGAACCGGCACACCTGTTGACCGCAGGAGCTTGTAGGTTGAGTTTTTACCGGTTCCGGCAACGGCCGGAACCTTTTGAGTGGCGGCGGCTCGACACCGCTTTCATACTGTCTTTCTCACACATAACACCTGTTGATCAAAAGCGGCGCCAAGGCGGGGCAGCTCGGCGCGAGTGAAGCCGGTGGGCAGGGAAATAAAGCGCTCAAGCAGACGGGCGGCTTGCGGGCAGACGTCGGCCGCGACGTCCGCACCACCCAGCAGGCGGGTGATCCATGGGCTGGCCCACAACCCCCGTTGCCGCAGGGCGGCCAGCACCGCCGCCCGGCGTTCGGGTGCCACCGCCACGGGGATCCGGACGGGCGCGTTGTCCGCCAGCAGCTCCGCCGGATCGCCGATGACCTGCACGCCAGGCACGGCCGCCAAGGCCGCCTGACCGGCGGCAAACACGTCACGGCGCAACTGGCGCAACTGGGGGGCGACGTCTCCCAACAGGACGGCCAACAGTTGCCGTTGCAACGGGTGCATCCAAGTCACCGCGCCGAACCGGCGGCGGTGCGACGGGGTTTTCCGGAACGCACCACCGCCGCCCTGCTCCCACTTCGTCAGACGGCAGGCGGTCGCCACGGCCAGCAGGCCCGGATGGGTTTTCGCCCGCGCCCGGGCCAGCCCGGCCAGGGTCGGCGCCAACCCAGCGGCGATCTGCGGCAACGCGGCCAAGTGGCGGTTAAAGGCGCCGCGCCACTCCTCGCGAAGCCAGCAAGCGCCGCCGCCGCCAAGATTAAGCGCCTTGCTCAGCCCGAAGGAAAAAATGGCGGCATCCCCGCGACAGGCGCCGGAACGGGGCCAGTCCGGCATCAGGTGCGCACCATCTTCCACCAAAACCAGCCCCTGCTCCCGACAGCAGGCGACGACCTCCGCATACCCCGGGCTAAAGCCGAACAGATGGGTAAACAGCACGGCATCGCCGGCCGGCCCCGGGCGGGCCTGACGCCGCAATGCCGCCACATCCAGGGCAAATCCCGGACCGGAAAAATCGACAAGAACCGGCGTGATGCCGGCGGCGGTAACGGCGTCCCAAACGGAACCGCAGTTGAACGGGCTGAGCAGGAGACGGCGGCAGCCGCGGGTTTCCCGCAAAAAGGACAGCAGATGAAACAGGGCTTCCGCGCCGCTGCCGCAGAGCAGAAGATCCTCCGGCGGCGGGTCATGGCGACGACGCCAGGCGGTTCGCAACACACTCAGACTAAAAGGGGTAATGGCGGGAGGGATCATGAAAACCGGTTGAGGGGTTGAGGGGTTGAGGGGTTGGGCGGTTGAGGGGTTGCATATTTCCCCCGAATGAGTTACGCGTCAATGGCGCCACGCTGTACGGTCGATGGGAACGTTAAAACGAAACCGTAAATTGCCGAATATTGAACCGTAGAATATTGAAGTCGTTGCGGCTTGCCAACGGATTTCCTTCGTGATTCGGACCTCAATATTCGTCAATCTGCGGTTTGCTTAGGCACCGACTTAAGGGCTTTGGCGATGGTGGTCACCCCGCGGCTCCAATGGTCCAGGAGCGGCCGGCGGCCCGGCAGCGCTCGTGGATGCTGAGCAACCGTTCCTCGCGGCTGTCCAAGTCACGATCCACCGCCCAGACGGGCCGTTGCTCCTCCACAAATCGCGCCAGTCGCCGGGCAATGCGCCGGACCAGTTCATCGGGAACACCGTCAACCGAGAACGATTTGGGCCGCAAATCGATCTGTTCATTGACGTAATCGACGAGCATGTACACGTTGTCGGGCGAGCGGGCCGCCTCCACCGAAAAAAAATCGAGCCCCGTGACGGTGGCCAGGCGCTGCCCGAGTTCGAACAGCGGCCACAGCGCGAAATCTTCGATCTGCCACTGCATGGCCACCCGGTAACTTTTTGTCTGAGGGTGCCACCAGCAGAGATGAATTTCGCCCAGCACGTAAATCACGCGCCAGTAGGCGGGCTGGCCGGCCAAGTCCGCGATCTCCACCCGCCGCTGCAACAGAAAATGGGTGTCAGGGAAGGCGGCATGGGAGCGATGCAGGTCCCGGATCTCGCGGGCGTCCCCGATGACGCCTTGGCCGCCAAAGCCATGGCAGGGCTTGATAAAAAACGTCTCGCCCAACCCCAACCGTTCCTGATCCGTCAGAGTACGGTTGTCCACTTCCTCAAGGGTCACCACCAGCCCGAACGGCACCGGGAAACCGGCTTCCCGCAAGGCGTGATGGGCCTCGCCCTTATGACTGAAGCGGGCGGCGGCGGGCGGGTCATTGATCACCTGTGCGCCCCGTTGCTTTGCCAGCATGACCAGGCGGGTGTACGGGCTGGCGGGATCGGCCGGCTCGGACCCCAGGTCCAGCAGGACCCGAATGCCCAGTTTCTGCGCTTCGTACTTCAGTAACACCTCTTCGATCCACAGCGGTTCGACGATGAACAGATTGACCCCATTTTGCGCGGAATATTCCTTCAACCGGCGCACGAACATATCGTCCCGTTCGCACCAATAGGCGACCGCCAAGTCGTACCAGCGGGGGGCAGGCGCGAGGTTCATGGCACAGACACTCCCGAATCGAGTTGAACCACGGTACGGGTCGTGGCGGAAACCGAATAGCGAGCACCGATGACCAGCGGCTGATTATGAACGCCGTGGCCGGCAGGGAACCCCATCAGGATCGGCAAGCCCAAGTCGCCGATGGCGTTATGCACAATGTCGGCGACCCGGTAAGGCGGCGTCAGGGAATTGCCGCTCATGTCGCCGAACAGCACGGCCTGAACGCCATCGAACTTGCCGCTGAACCGCAGATGAGTCAGGCGCTGGTCCAACGTCTCCTCACCCTCCCCGACTTCTTCCAGGAAGAGAACCGCCCCCGCCGTCACCGGCTCCCAGGGGGTGCCGATCAGGGAAGTCAGCATCTCCAGATTGCCGCCGATCAACGGCCCCGTCCCCTCCCCGCCGTTGAGCACCTGGGCGGCGGGCAGACGGAACCGGCGCGGCGCCGTCCCGCGAAACAGGGTACCCCGCAACGCCTCCGTGGTTTTTCGCGACACCGCCTCCGGGAGAAACCCCCGCACCAGGGTCGGCCCGTGAAAGGTGGGAAAGCCGCACCGCACGTGCAGAGCCACCAGCAACGCCGTCAAGTCACTGTAGCCCATAAAGATTTTGGGATGCCTGGCAATCTCCGCCCATGGCAACAGGGACAATAGGCGAAGCGAGCCGTACCCGGGATAGGCACAGAAGATCGCCTTCACCTTCGGATCGGCGAACAGCCCGACCAGTTCCGCCGCCCGGGCCGCATCGGGACGGGCGTGATGATCCAGAATGTCGTCGCGGTAAAGGGGCCGCAACCCCATGCGGCGCAATTGGTCCAGCGCCATAAAAAACTCGTCGCGCGGCACCGGACTGGCGGGGGCGGCAATGCCGACGGTGTCGCCCCGGCGCAACGCCGTCACCGACCGGCAGGGAACCGGATTCTGCTTGCCGTCTGTCGTTTCCATGCCGCTTAGTATATCACGATCCCGGCGCGGGCCAAAGTCAATCCCCCGCAGGGCGCATGTCAGTTCCGTCGGTGATTCTCTGTCGCTCCGTTCGTTCACTTGCCCATGAGCGTGCGGAAGGTTTTGCAGGTCTAAACCGCGTCAGCCGGGAACCGGGCTGGCGCTTTAGAGTGTCGCCGGCTTGACGGTAACCTTGAGGCCAATGTAACCACGCTGTTCGCGCCGACGTGCCAATGCACCGGCCCTACGGAACTGACATGCGCCCCCCCGTAACCTCACCTTTCTTCACTCCCCCACTCCCCATTCCCCATTCCGCACTCCGCACTCACCCAAAACGGCCGGTGATGTAATCTTCGGTCTGCTTGCAGACCGGCTTGGTGAAAATGCCGCGGGTGGGCCCGTACTCGACCAAATTGCCTTCGTAAAGAAAGGCGGTGAAGTCGGAGACGCGGCCGGCCTGCTGCATGTTGTGGGTGACAATGATGATGGTAAAGTCGCGGCGCAATTCCACGATCAGCTCTTCAATGCGCGCCGTGGACCGCGGATCGAGGGCCGAACACGGCTCGTCCATCAAAAGCACCTCGGGCTGAACCGCAATGGCGCGGGCAATACACAGCCGCTGCATCTGGCCGCCGGAGAGGCCAAGGGCGGACTCATGCAGGCGGTCCTTGACCTCGTTCCACAACCCGGCCCCGGCCAGACTTTTCTCGACCGCCTCGTCCAGCACCTCGCGCTGGTTGACCCCGGCAATGCGCAGGCCGTAGACCACGTTTTCGTACACCGACTTGGGAAACGGATTGGATTTCTGGAAGACCATGCCGATGCGGCGGCGCAGTTCAATGACATCGAGGGCGGGGTCATTGATCTCCGTCTGGTCCAGGCTCAGGCTGCCGACCACGCGCACGCCGTCAATCAGGTCGTTCATGCGGTTGACGCAGCGCAGCAAGGTGGACTTGCCGCAACCGGACGGGCCGATCAGCGCCGTCACCCGCTGGCGGGGAACGCCCATGGTAATGCCGTGCAACGCCTCCGCCGGCCCGTAAAACAGGCGGAGGTTGCTCATGGCGATGACCGGTTCGGCGATCGTGCAAATGGCGGGATGTTCCATAATTAGAAGGACCCAAGGGTGTAGCGGCGTTTCATGGTGTTGCGCAGATGGATGGCAGCGGCGCTCATCAGCAGCACGATCAGGACCAGCAACAGGGTGGTGACGAACACCATCGGCTTGGCGGCCTCGACATTGGGCGACTGAAACCCGATGTCATAGATGTGAAACCCGAGATGCATGAACTTGCGTTCCAAGTGAATGAACGGATACTGCCCGTCCAGCGGCAACGCCGGGGCCAGTTTGACCACGCCGGTGATCATCAGGGGCGCGACCTCGCCGGCGGCGCGCGCCATGGCCAAGATGAACCCGGTCATGATGCCGGGTGACGCCATGGGCAGCAACACGCGGGTCAGCGTTTGCAGCTTGGTGGCGCCCAAAGCCAGCGAGCCATCCCGCACCCCCTTGGGAATGGCGCCCAAAGCTTCCTCAGTGGCGACGATGACCACCGGCACGGTGAGCAGGGCTAGGGTCAGGCTGGCCCACAAAATGCCGCCGGTCCCCAGGGTGGGCGTCGGCAGGCGTTCCGGAAAGAACAACTGGTCCAAGGCGCCCCCCACGCCATAGACGAAAAAGCCCAGCCCGAAAATGCCATACACAATGGACGGCACCCCGGCCAGGTTGTTGACGGCGATGCGCACCAAGCGCACCAGCCAGCCGTCCCGCGCATACTCGCGGAGATAAACGCCGGTGACCACCCCCAGCGGAAAGGAGAAGATGCTCATGATGAACACCATCATCACCGTGCCGACAATGGCCGGAAAGAGGCCACCCTCGGTGTTGGACTCGCGCGGTTCGCCGAAGAACAGTTCCCACAGCTTGCCCGCATAGAACCAGGTTTTGGCCGGCACTCCCATGCGATTGGGCTGGTTGGCGCGGATCACATCGATCAAGGGAGTGATGATCTCGCGGCCGCCGGCATCCGCCATCCCGACCGTCCGCCGGCGGATCTCGATGGCCAAGCGGTCGAACGCGGCCACTTGCAGGGCGAACTCCGCCTTGATCTCGGCCTGCCGCGCGTGGAGTGCGACCACGGCCGGATCGTCGTCACGCCGGCCGTGATAGCGCAGTTTGGCCAGGCTCAGCCGCACCTTTTCCATTTGGCCGCCGAGCGTACTGAGGTCCCGTTGCACGCGGTCCATGGGCTGGCGGTCCAGCCGCGCCCGCCGGAGGGCCGCTTGAAATTCGGCCCAGGTGGCGGGGCGGGCGCCGGCGCCCAGGTCAAGCGTGCGCAGAAACCCGTGGACATTGCCGTACTCGCGGCGTTCCAGCACCACCGCGTCGGCGGGTTGCCGGGTGGCGCGGATGTCAGGCGCATCGAGCCAGCGGAAATCCAGGCCGTAGAGGTCGCGGTTGGCGATCTTGACTTGAACGCGGCGGGCGCCGGTCTTGGGGTCGCGGCTCTCCTGCTGCACCACCCCCATCACCGCCGGCCCCTGGCGCAGTTCAAACACGGTCTGACGGGCGGGCCAGAATACCGCGACCCCATTGGCCATCACCACGATGACCAGCAGCGCGGCCATGAGCAGCACGGCGGCCAGGGCCGCGCCGCTGACCCAAACGAAGGGCTCGCCCTCGCGCCAAAACCCGCCCCGCCGTTGTTGTGATGTCATTTTCATGTCGTTCTTGAATTCTTATTCACCACGAAAGAACGCAAAAGATCGCAAAGAAATGCTTGTATACTGTTTTTCTTTCGCGCTCTCTGCGTTCTTTCGCGGTTAATCGAATGATGGTGAATAACTTGGATTAGAACTGCCCATACTTTTTCCGCAGGCGATGGCGGACCAATTCGGCCGTGGTGTTCAGAACGGAGGTCAGCAGGAACAACAGCACGGCGGACAGGAACAGGACGCGGTAAAGCGTGCCACCGGCGGGCGCCTCGGGAATCTCAACCGCGATGTTGGCCGACAAGGTGCGCATGCCGTTGAACGGGCTCCAGTCGAGGATGGGCGTGTTGCCGGTGGCCATCAGCACAATCATGGTCTCGCCAACGGCGCGGCCGAAGCCGATAATGATG
>CAITYL010000305.1 GCA_903896595.1 uncultured Lentisphaerota bacterium | reverse complement strand
GAATCAGAGAGATGTGCTTGTGGCTGAAGCGCCCCTCCGTGCTAAGGCACAAAAAGGTTTGACGGAGGGTTTGGGAACCGCCTTTCCTTAAAAGGGGGTTCCCAACATCGTTCGGCAAAATTGGATCAGGCCTTGGTTTCTCCCTTCAGGGTGGCGGCGACGGCGCGGCCGAGGGCGCGGCAGGCTTCCAGTTCTTCGGGCTTGGGCTGCCATTTGGCCAGGATGCCGGGGTGGGCGACGGTGACGCCGCACTCCTTGAGCTGGGCTTCGACCAGCTTGACGCTCTCGCCGCTCCAGCCGTAGGAACCGAAGGCGGCGCCAATCTTGTTCTTCATCCGCAGCCCTTTCCATTCGGAGAAAATGGGGGCCAGGCTGGGCAGGAAGCCGTTGTTGACGGTTGACGAGCCGACCACCACCGCGCCGGCTTGGAAGATATCGGTGAGGATGTCGTTGCGGTCATTGGCCGAGGCGTAGATCAATTTGTAGGGAACGCCCGCATCGGCCAGGCCGTCGCCGACGGCTTCGGCCATGCGCCGGGTGGCGTGCCACATGCTTTCATAGAGCACCACGGCCTGCGGCTGCGGCTGTTGGGCGGCCCATTCCTGATACTTGGTGACGATCTGCAGCGGGTTCTGGCGCCAGAGGACGCCGTGGCTGGGCGCGATCATGTCGACCGGCAGTTTTAGGGCCAGGATCTCGGCGATTTTCTTCGTCACCATGGCGCTGTACGGGGTCAGGATGTTGACGTAATACTTGAGCGCTTCCTGTTCCAATTCAAGCGGATCAACCTGGTCGTTGAAGCGGAAGGCGGTGGCGTAATGCTGGCCGAAGGCGTCGTTGGAGAAGAGCAGGGCGTCGTTCTTGACATAGGTGAACATGGTGTCCGGCCAGTGCAGCATGGGCGCCTCAAGAAAGAGCAGTTCCCGGCGGCCCAGCGACAGGGTGTCGCCGGTGCCCACTGCCTTGAACCGCCAGTCCTGGTGATAGTGGCCGGGGACGCTGTCCATGCCCTTTTTGGACACGACCACGGTGGCGTTGACCGCTTCGCGCATGAGGGCGGGCAGGGCGCCCGAGTGGTCCGGTTCCGCGTGATTGGTGATGACGTAGTCGATGCGGGCCGGATCGACCAGTTGCCGCAGCTGGGCCAGGTAGTCGTCGGTGAACGGCGCCCACACGGTGTCGACCACGGCGATCTTCTCGTCCAGGATCAGGTAGGAATTGTAGGTGCTGCCGCGGTTGGTCGACAGTTCATGGCCGTGGAAATGGCGCAGACCCCAGTCGACGATGCCGATCCAGTGAATGCCGGGCTTGATCTCAGTGTGCATGATGTTGGACTCCTCTTGTAGACGGTCTGACTGTTTTAACGTAAGATGTTGGGGCCACCCTTTTGGAAAAGGGTGCTCCCCCCGCGCTTCGCGCTCCGCAGCCCCGGCTCCGCCGGGTCGCTCACATGTTCGCTCTGCATCCCCCTTCCCAAAACTTTTGGATCTTAAGCCGGAGGGCGCTTCCACCACAAGCCGTTCTGGCAAATCATTGCCTTCGCGCTCGTGGTCTTGTGGCGGAAGCGCCCTCCGCGTTAAGGAACAAATAGGTTTGACGGAGGGTTTGGGAACCGCCTTTCCTCAAAAGGGGGTTCCCAACCGGCAGTTTAATCGTTGGTAGCGTGTTTCACAAGGGTTTCGGTAATTCGCCGCGGAGGGTGATGATAACTTCATGCAGGGGAATGGTTTTGCCGGCGGCGGCCATGGCCTGTTCGGCCAGGCGGGTCAGGCCGGAGCAGCAGGGGACTTCCATGCGGGCGACCGTGAGTTCACGGATGTCGTTCTGGCGCAGGATGGCGGTCAGTTTATCCAGGTTGGCCTCGCGGTTGTCGAGTTTGGGGCAGGCAATGGCCAGCCGGTGTCCGGCCAGCAGGCGGGCATGGAAGTCGGGCAGGGCGAACGGCACGCAGTCGGCGGCCAGCAGCAGGCTCGCGCCCTGCCACAGCGGCGCCTGGGCAGGCACCAGGTGCAGTTGCACGGGCCATTGGCGGAGTTCGCTGGCGGCGGTGGCGCCGCCCGCCACCCCGGCGGGCGCCGTAGCCGGCCGGGCGCCGAAGTCATGCACCGCCAGACCGGGGCAGCCGGCGTGGCGCGGCGCCGCCGGGGGCGGAGGTGCTGTTGGGGCGGGGGCCGTGTGGCCGAGGTGCTGCGCCACGGCCTGTTCATCAAAGGCCGCGGCGTCGCGCTCTTCGATGCGGATGGCGTCCCGGGGACAGGTGCCGAGGCAGGCGCCGAGGCCGTCGCAGTAGGTCTCGCTGACCAGCCGCGCCTTGCCGTTGATGATTTGCAGGGCGCCTTCGGCACAGGCGGTGGCGCACAGGCCGCAACCGTCGCACCGGCTCTCATCGATCAGGATAATGTTTCGTTTCATTAGCTGGCACCGTCTTTGGAATGCGGTAATTTCTTTGCGGCTTTTTAATATTTGCAAGGCAACGTCGGCGTTATTTCAAAACCGGGAGCCGCCCGTCCTCGGGCGGAAATTGATGGCGTCACCCCAGTTCCGCCCTTTGTATTGGGCCACGGTTTGCCAAACCTATGATGCGCGTCTCCGACGATGACGGGTTCGTCCGCCCGAGGACGGGCGGCTCCCGGTTTTGGGAAAACCGCATTACTTTTGGAAATACCTCCGTAAAGTGGAATTAGTGCTTGCATCGTGGCGCTGGTTTGGGTGGGGGGATGGCGGCCAGGGTGGTGCGGCGCAGATGCTGCTCAAAGGCGCGGGCGGTGTCGGTGAGGAGCGTGCCGAAGATGCAACCGCCGGCGGGGCAGTGGGGCCGGGAGAGCAGGCAGTCCCGGTGAACCAGCGGTCCTTCCAGCGCCTCATAGACATTGAGCAGCGACACGGCTTGCGGGGCGTGGGCCAGGCGAAAGCCGCCGGCGGGGCCGCGGGTGGAGGTGACCAGGCCGGCGTGCTGCAGGCGCTGCAGGACCTTGGACAGGTGGTTGGCCGAGACGCCGAGGTCGGCGGCGAGCCGGCGGTTGTCCCGGGCCGCCGCCGGGGTGGCGGCCAGCAGCAGCAGGGCGTGCAGTCCCAAGTTCACCGCCTCCGAGAAATGAATGAGTCCCGCCATGGTTTGATCCTAGAGTTATTTTGGAAAACTGGTACCAATATACCATAATTGGCGGGAATGGCAAGTCGTCGCGGGCGGCGAACGATGTTGGGGCCACCCTTTTGGAAAAGGGTGCTCCCCCCGCGCTTCGCGCTCCGCAGTCCCGGCTTTGCCGGGTCGCTCACATGTTCGCTCTGCACCCCCCTTCCCAAAACTTTTGTTTCATTTTGCGGATTCCGCAGGTAGCTCTGTCATCCCAGTCACGGTCTGTCGCACGAGGCTGCCTGCGGAATCCGCAACAGGCACAAAAAGGTTTGACGGAGGGTTTGGGAACCGCCTTTCCTTAAAACGAGGTTCCCAACTGACACGCTTGTCATGCCCCCGCCGCCATCGGCATTGCCGGGGGGGGGCACGGCCATTATGTTGCCAAACCAACAACTGGGTAGCATGGAGACTGTGGCGATGAGCGTGTTTCAGGAGATGACGGACGGCAGTGTGACCACCCCGCGGGGTTGGCAGGCCAGCGGCGTGGTGGCGGGCTTGAAGCGGAGCGGGGCGCCGGATCTGGCGCTGCTGATGAGCGACCGGCCGGCGGCGGTGGCGGCGGCGTTCACCGCCAACGCTTTCGCGGCGGCCCCGGTGCAGTTGGACCGCGAGGTGGTGGCGGCGGGGCGGCCGGTGCGCGCCGTGGTGGTCAATAGCGGCAACGCCAACGCCTGCACCGGCGACCGTGGTTTGGTCGATGCCCGTGAGATGGCGCAATTCGCGGCCGGCCTGCTCAAGGTGGCGCCGGACGAGGTGCTGGTATCCTCCACCGGCCGCATCGGCGTGCCGATGCCGATGGCGAAGATCCGGCATGGGATCGAGCTGGCGGCGGCGGCGCTGTCGCCCGCCGGCGGCCTGCGGGCGGCCGAGGCGATCATGACCACTGACACCACCCGCAAGTCCCTGGCGGTAACCTTGACGGTGGACGGCCAGGCGGTGCGGATCGGCGGCATGACCAAGGGCGCGGGCATGATTGCCCCCAAGCTCCGGCCCGCCGGCCCGCCGCAGGCCACCATGCTGGCGTATCTGACCACCGACGCCGCGGTGGCGCCGGCGTTCCTGCAACAGTGCCTGAACCGGGCGCTGGACGCCTCGTTCAACCGGATCACGGTGGATGGCGACACCAGCACGAATGACACCTTTCTGGCGCTGGCCAACGGCGCCGCCGGGAACCGGCCGCTGGACGCCGCCCACCCCGACGCGGCGGCGTTCCAGGCCGCCTTTTCCCACGTGGCCGGGCGTCTGGCCCGGGAAATGGTGTTGGACGGCGAGGGGGTGACCCGCTTTGTCGAGCTGGTGGTCACCGGCGCCCGTGATGACGAACAAGCCCGGCGCTGCGCCGAGGCGATTGCCAACTCGCTGCTGGTCAAGACCGCCTGGTTTGGCGGCGACCCCAACTGGGGCCGCATCCTGTGTGCCGCCGGCTATTCCGGGGTGGAGATCAATACCGCGAAGGTGAGCCTCGACTACGGCACGGTTCCGGTGGTGCGTGGCGGCATGGACGCCGGCACGCCCGAAGCCGAGCAGGTTCAGGCGATCAAGCTTCGTGAGTTCACGGTAGCCCTCGGGCTTGGCGTGGGGTCCGGCTCCTTTACGGTTTGGACCTGCGACCTGTCGTACGAGTATGTGAAAATCAACGCGGACTACCACACCTGACGTCGGACAAACCAATCGCGATATCCGATGTTGAACCGCAGAGTGGCGAAGTCAACCGTTTACCTTTCAGGATTCGGAACTCATAATTCGTCAATCTGCGGTTCTTGGGGTTTCTCATGGATGAATGGTGGGGCATTGTTGGCGGTGAGCCGACCTGGTTCTGGGTGGCGGCGGGGTGGGCCTGGCATACCGCCGTATTTCTCTTGGTGGCCGTGCATCTGCTCCGGCACCGGCGGGAACCGGCGTCCTCCTTGTTCTGGTTGTTGCTGACCTGGTTTCTGCCGGTGCTCGGCGCCCTGGCGTATTTGGGGTTCGGCATCTACCGCTTGCCGCGCAAAGGGTCGCAGAAGCAGGTGGCGGACGCCCGTTTTTTGGCGGAACGCCGCGCGCTGGAGGAAGGCAATCTGCCGCTGGCGTTCTGGCGGTCGGCCCATGACGCCTTGGCCGCCGTCCCGGCGGACCCCGGGCTGCGCGACCTCAACCGCGCCATGGACGGGGTCCTGGAATCCTATCCGTTGCTGGGCGGCAACGCGGCGCGGATTCTGGTGGATGGCGATGAGGCGTATCCGTGCATGCTGGAGGCGATCCGCGGCGCCCGGCATCATATTCATCTGCAGACGTTTATTTTGGGCAATGACGTCGTCGGCCGCGAGTTTCTCGACCTGTTGGCCGCCAAGGCGCGGGCGGGGGTTCGGGTGCGCCTGTTGTACGACCGCTTCGGCTCGACCCATGCCGTGCTCGGCGGCCTGTTCCGGCGCTACCGCGGCATTCCCAACCTGGAGCTGGTGGGCTGGACCCAGGCCAATTTGCTCAAACGCCAGTTTCAGATCAATCTGCGCAACCACCGCAAGCTGCTGGTGGTGGATGGCGTCACTGGTTTTACCGGCGGAGTCAACATCAGCGTGGCCAACGTGTCGAGCCCGGTCCGGCCGGCCATTCGTGATTTTCACTTTCATCTGGAGGGGCCGGTGGTCCAGGAACTGCAGTTTTCCTTTCTGCGGGACTGGCATTACATCACCGGGGCGGCCGCTGAAACCTTGTTGATTCCCGAGCATTTTCCGGCGGTCCCGAGCGCCGGCCCGGCGCTGATGCGCGTGGTCAACAGCGGACCCACGTCGGAGATGGAAGCCGTGCGCGAGGTGTTTTTCCTTAGCCTGGTGGGGGCGCGTCGGAGCATTCTGGCCATGACCCCTTATTTCGCGCCGACCACGGATCTCATGCAGGCGTTCCGCGCCGCCGCCCGTCGCGGCGTGGACGTGCGGCTGATTGTGCCGCAGGAGAACAATCATCCCTATTCCAAGCTGGCGGGGCAGGCCTATTACGAGGACCTGCTCAACGCCGGAGTGCATATTCATGAGCGCCAGCCGCCGTTTGCCCACGCCAAGGCCATGTTGGTGGATGATGGCCTGGCCCTGGTTGGGTCCGCTAATCTGGACATTCGCAGCCTGCGGCTTAATTACGAGACGAATCTGGCCATTTATGACCCGGCCGTGGTCTTGCCGCTGCATCAGTTGCTGGAAGCGGAATTGGCGCGCAGCCGGGAACTCAGTCTGACCGCGTGGCGGGCCCGGCCGGTTCACCGGCAGCTGCTGGAGAATTTTTGCAATCTCTTCAGTCCCGTTCTTTAGCCGGCTTGTGTTTAGGCTTTTTCCGTGGTATCGTACGGTAAGATACGTTGCGTTTTCCGGTGCCCCGTGGGTACCGGAGGGCATTTAGTGACGTATAACATTGCCCAAAAAACAGCATTAACATCCCTATGATGGAGGAGTCACATGAGTAAGGTGTTGATTGTCATCATGGTCGCGTCCGCGGCTATCATGGTCTTTGGACTAGTCAAGCAGAAGCAGGGCATGGCGTGGGGAAAGCCGTTGGCGACTTTGGCGGCCGTGATCGCCTTGGTTTGCGCTTTGTCCCACATTGTCACCAGTGGCGGCCCCAGCCAGAAGTCCGTGATGAAGACCCAGATGCGCTATGTTGAAGTGTCCACCGAGAAGTTGGGGCAATATTTGGCGGAAAAGTATCCGGGCAAAAAAGCCCTGCTGATCGTCTCCCCCATGGCCAAGATCAACCAGGCCAATGCGGATGCATTGACCAGCGGTTTGAAACGGGGACTGGACGGCAAGATCACCATCGTGGCTGAAGTCAGCCCCGAGCCGCCCAAGATGCCCAACATGCCGGCGGGCCCCCAGGGCAAGAGTATGCCGCCCGGCGCGGAAATGATGATGATGGGGCCGATTGAATTTTGGCTGACCCCGGAGAAGTTTGACGCCATGCTGGAACCCCACCTCAAGAATGTGGACCTGGTGATCACCACCATCGGTCTGCCGATGGAGGTGGGCAAGCTGAAATTCTGGCAGGTCAAGCCGCAGCCCCCCAAGATGGTCATTGCCTCCGGCAATATTTCCAACTTGGCCGAGGCGATCAAGGCCGGTTATGTGGCCGCGGCCGTCACCTTCAACCCCAAGGCGACCTACGACAACCAGAAGCCGCCGTCCAACCTGGATGATGCGTTCAGCAAGCGGTACTTGCTGGTCACGCCCGAGAACGTCGAGCAGACGGTCAAGGAATTCCCCAATCTGTTCATGGGCATGATGCCGCCCGGCGCCCGCTAAGCGGCCGGTTCCGCATCGCCTGAATCACGCACCGCCGGAGCCCGCGCTCCGGCGGTTTTTTTGTTGTCGCCAAAGGCGTCGTCGATGGCGGATGGAATGCGAAAGATCGCGAACGTTTGTGCATGAAATGAGCTGGTGCGAGAGGGGGGACTCGAACCCCCACGGGTTACCCCGCTGGAACCTAAATCCAGTGCGTCTGCCAATTCCGCCACTCTCGCCGCGGCCGGGGGATAACATAACCCGCCCTAGTCGGCCCGTGGGCGCGGCGCGGCCTGGGGCCGGAAACTGGCCGCGCCCCTGAGGTAAAGCTGGCGGTCGGGGACGAAGCCGCGGAAGGGCGGGCGTTCACTTAGGCGCGCGGTTTCGTTGGTTACGCCGGTGTGCTCGATTCGGGGCCGGCCGCCGCGCGCCTGAATCAGCACCCACAGCGGGTATTCCCAATCGTTCCAGCCGGCCTCCAAACCGAGGTTGGCGCAGCCCGAGTCCACGATGGTTTCGGCGGCTTGGGTGAAGTTGTCGAGTTTATCCGGCCGGCTGGCGAAATACTGTTCCTCGCGCGGCTGCCGGAACACGCTGCGTTCACTTAGGAACGCCCCAGGCGGTGTCGTTTTCGCCTCGCCATCCTCGTCGTCGTTTGCCGTCATCGCGGGGTTGCCGAAGATGGGACGGACCTCATTGTTCACGACGTACGGGACTGCGGCCAGCAGCAGCCCGGCGGCCAGCGGCAGGCCCACCCAGGGGGTCAACGCCTTCTCCATCGCCAGGCCGACTAGCGGCATGGCCAGGATCAGGCTGGGCAGCATCAGACGGGTGTGCCATTCCTGCCAGCGCAACAGCAGCGCGAACAGGCAGACGCCGCCGGCGACGGCGAGCAGATAGCTCCAGGTCCGGCCTTTTTCGGGCCAGCGCGGCCATGGCAGCAGCACAACCGTAAGCAGGGCGAGCACGGCATGCAACGGATTCGGCGCGCAATCTTCGTGGTTCCAGCGGACCGGTACCGAGAACGGCCGGTGATCCCAACTGCTGTCCGGATCGTTGACGTCCCAGTGCAGCCAGGCATGCCAGCGGGTGACGAGTTCCTGGACCCGCTGGTTACGTGTTTCCTCTGGCTGTTGCCAGCCCCAGCGTCGGGCGGTAGTCGCCAGCCAGGCATCGGCGGGAGTGAGGCCGAGCAGATGCTCGAAGTCGGGTTGCCCGAATTGCAGGGCGCCATTGCGCATGAGATTGGAGGCCATGACCCGAAGTCCGGGCTGGTGGTTGGCGTAGTACGCGGGCTCCACCCGCCAGCCCGTGGTCTCCAGGCCGGGGCCGAGGAGGTGCCCGGAAACGGCGTAATTGCGCAGGCAGTGTCCGGCGGTGGGCAGTAACGTGGTGCCGGCCAGCAGAAGCAGGACAGCGGCGGCCGGCCGCCAGCGGAGCGCTTGCAGGCTGGCGCGCCAGGCGTGGCGCGGCGGCGGCCACCGGAGTCCGGCGCTCTGCCACGCCAGGGCGGCGCCGAACCAGAGAAGAAAGGGCAGGGCGTAGGGGTAGGCGGTGCCCTTGGTTAGCAGCGCCAGTCCGAAGCTGGTGCCCGTGGCCGCGACCGGCCACCAGCGGCATCCCGCCCCGGATGCCGGTTCTGGGGTACCGGGGCCGGCGCCGCGAAGGGTGTTCAGGCCGAACGCCGCGCCGCACACCAGCCAAAAGGCGCCGGCCAGATCGTTCTGGGTGCTGGAGGCCTGGAGCAGGGCCATCGGCAGGGTCCCGGCCGCCACCGCCGCGAAGGTCTGCCCCCAGTACCTGGCGCCGAGCAGTCTGGCGATCCAGGACACGCCGATGACACTTCCCGCCAGAGCGCCCCACTGGACCAGGTTCGCGAAGCGGTCGCCCCCGGACAGTAGCTGCAGGTGCAGGATGATCCACTCGGCGGCGGGCGGCATGAAAACTTGCCGGGTGATGTGGGTCGGATAATGGCCGATGCCCTGGTTTTGAATCCAATGCATGACCCGGGCCATGTGGTAGGCCATGGAGTCCCAGTTGTTGGGCGGCGCGGTCACGGCGATGACGGCTACTGTGGCGAGCATCAGGCCAAGCGGCAACAACAGGACCACGCTCCACCAGCAACGCCGGTCCGGTGGCGTTGCCGGTCCGGCCGCCGCGGTTGCGGCGGTGCCGGCTCGCCGGCGGCCGCGCCAGGCCGCGGCCAGGAGAACCGCCACCAAGCCGCCCCAGGCCGCGATCAGGCCGGTGCGGGTCAGGCCCTGGCAAAGCGTGAGGGCTTCGTTGATCACGACCACGAAGAGCATGCCGGCGAGCGCCGCCAGCAGCAGGGATTCGCGAACGCCCCGCCCCCACCCCCGGAACCCGCCCGCCAGTAGCGCCAAGGCGAGCACGGGCAGAACAACCGGACTGGCCTGAAGCAGGGAGGACATGATGGTCATAATTCCTCAGTGATGTGGGGCTCTGCCCCAGGCCCCGCTCAAGGACCCAGTTCCTTGAGAATTCTTGATGCCTGATTTTGCGAGCGCGGTGCCGTGCGCCGCTTGTAGCGACCATGCCAAATGTTTCAGCGTTCCACGGCGCACGGCACCGGCGCTCGCAAAATGGAAGGCCTCGGGGATTCCAAAGGGACGGGTCCCTTTGGCAGGGGGTTGGGGGCGGCGCCCCCACATTATGTACCGGATATAATTTTTATGGGAGAACAATATCGTGGTGTTGTGCGGTGCCGGCAAGTCCGGCCGGCGGGCCGGCTTTCCAAGGCGGGCGGGTGGATGTAAAGTACCAAACTGGCGGCAGATCGGCTGATGGCTGATGGGGCCGCCGTTATTTTACGTGCATAGACAACCCCACCCAAGCGATATCATGAGCACTGCCACCCGGAAAAAAGCGCCGGCCAAAGCCGGTGCCGCGGCTCCCGCCGCACCCGCCGCGCTCATCAAGGGCGCCGAGCTGTTGATCCGTTGCCTGGAACGGCAGGGGGTACGGCTGGTCTTTGCCTACCCGGGCGGCCAGGCGATAGAACTGCACCAAGCGTTGAGCAAGAGCACGATCCGCGTCGTGTTGCCGCGCCATGAACAGGGCGGGGCGTTTGCCGCCGACGGTTTTGCCCGCATCTCGGGCCAGGTCGGTGTCTGCATGGCCACCAGCGGTCCCGGCGCCACCAATCTGCTGACCGGCATCGCCGACGCGTACATGGATTCCATTCCGCTGGTGGTCATCACCGGCCAGGTCCCGCAGCGGTTGATCGGCAAGAACGCCTTTCAGGAAACCGACATCATCGGCATGACCCGGCCGATCATCAAGCACAGCTTCCTGGTGCTGGATGCCGCGGATCTGCCCAGCGTGGTGGCCGAGGCGTTCCACCTGGCCGCCAGCGGCCGGCCCGGCCCGGTCATGATCGACATTCCCAAGGACGTGCAGCAGAAATTGGTGCCGGCGGACCTGCAGGCCCGCATCTCCCTGCGCGCCTACACGGTGCCTGCCGCCGCCTCCGCCGCCGAGGTGGAGACGGTTCGCGCGGCGATCACCGCCAGCCAGCGACCCTGCGTCCTGGCCGGCGGCGGCATCATCTCCGGCAACGCCACTGCCGAACTGCGCACGTTCGCCGAGAGTTACAACCTGCCCGTGACGACCACCCTCATGGGGGTGGGCGCCTTCCCGGACTCGCATCCGTTGTCGCTGAAATGGCTCGGCATGCACGGTACCTATTACGCCAACTTCGCGGCCAATGAATGTGATCTGCTGATCAACATCGGCGCGCGCTTTGACGACCGCGTCACCGGCAATGTCCAGAACTTCGCCACCACCGCCAAGATCATTCATATCGACATCGATCCGTCGGAGATCAACAAGAACAAGCACGCGGACATCGGCATTGTCTGTGACGCCAAGGATATTCTGCGGAAGTTGAACCACCACCCGGTGCGCCAGGAATACGCCGCCTGGCACCGGCAGATTGCGGAGTGGAAACGGAAATTTCCGCTGACCTACAAGAAGACCAAGCTGATCCAGCCGCAATACGTGGTGGAGACGATTTATGAGCTGACCAAGGGGCAAGCCGTCATCGTGCCGGGGGTTGGTCAGCACCAGATGTGGGCCGCCCAGTACTACAAGTTTGAGCGGCCGCGGCAGTTTCTTACCTCGGGCGGCCTCGGCTCCATGGGGTTCGGCACGCCGGCGGCCATGGGGGCCAAGCTGGCCTGTCCGGACGCGCTGGTCATCAATATTGACGGCGACGGCAGTTTCCAAATGAACATCCAGGAACTGGGCACCATCCACACCGAGAATATCGGCGTCAAGATGGTGATCCTCAACAACCAGCATCTCGGCATGGTGGCGCAGTGGGAGGACCGGTTCTACGGCTCCAATCGCGGCAATACCGTGCTCAAGACGGGGGACCGGCCGTATCCGGAGTTCGTCCAGATTGCCAAGGGGTATCATATTCCCGGGCGTGAGGTGTGGACCCGCGCCGAGGTGCGCGATGCCATCCGCGACATGCTGGAGACCGACGGGCCGTTCCTGCTGGATGTTCATGTCGAGTATCAGGAGCACGTGCTGCCCATGATTCCCCCGGGCGGCACCTACAAAAATATCATCATGGAATAACGGCGGCCGGCCGGCCGGCCGCCGTTATCTTAAAACCCATTGATCGTGAGAAAATTGCCAAGTAGCCAGAATTCAGTAGCCAGTAGCCAGAATATTTAAAACTGGGCAAAAAGTAAGATCGCATTTCATACTACATTCTGGCTACTAAATTCTGAATTCCATCTTTGATTTTTAGGCAATCGTAGTTTTTGCAAGAGGCCCAAGCGCATCCATGGGACGTGAGACCGCTGACTTTCATCTTGACTGGTTTTCCGCCACCGACCCGGAACAAGTGCGCCGGGAGCGCAACAAGGCGCGCGAACTCCGCGCCTCCCAATGGTGGAAGAACCAGCTGGCCCGGGGCCGTTGCCATTACTGCGGCCAGGCGACCCCGCCGCGGGAACTGACCATGGACCACGTGGTACCGGTATCGCGTGGCGGCAGTTCGACGCGCGGCAACGTGGTCCCGTGCTGCAAGACGTGCAACACCGCCAAGCGCGCCCAGCTTCCGGTGGAGCAGGGGGCGGCCGGAGAGGCGTTGCGCGGTCCGCTTCCGGGCGAGGATGATGAACCGTAGGCGGAATGAAGAAGGTGAAACCGGCAATCCTGTCTGCGTGGGACGTTCCATGGAACAGGGGCGCTGACGTGGAACTATATTCGGTTCCAGCCCGCGTCTTGAAGCTTCGTTCGAGGTTCACGTCATGAAGCTGTGCCGGATTACCGCCCGTCTTCGTCGCTGGTGGCGACCGCTGTTGCTGGTCCCGTTTCTCGCCGGTGCCGGTGTCGGGTGCGTGTCATCGGTGGACACGACCACGGTGGCGGCCGCCGGCGGGGCGTACGCCGCCGCCATGAACCGCCTCATGCTGGCCACGGGCCGCGTGGCGGTGGACGCGTCCTCCGAGCGGCTGTTGCAGGAGGACACGCCGGCCGGCCAGACGCTTGAAGCGTACCGGCGCGTGGCCGCCGCCGATGCGCACCGGCTCGACCTTCTGGAGCGGTTGCGGGATCACAATCGCCTGATCGGGCGCTATTTTGCCATGCTCGGGGAATTGACCGATGCACCCGAGGCGGCGGCCATCCGAGAGCGTCTGCGCGGGATTTTCCAGTCCCTGAATGAAACGACGGCGGAGTTGCGCGCTTTGCCTGATTTTCCCCTGGGCGCGACGGGGCCGCCGCCGGTGGCCTGGGCGTCGTTACCAAGTGGCCGCCCCGCCGACGAGCTGCGTCGGGATGCGCCCCGGCTGCGATTGGCGTTCCGTACCCAGGAAGCGTTGCTGGGCGGTTTGGTGGCCACCGTCCGACGGGATTTCGAGGTCATCCGTCAAGCCCAAGAACAACGCCTGGTCATCGAGCCACTCTTGTCCCAAGACGCGGCAAGAAATCCCGCGCCCTGGACGATGGCCCGGCGCGAACTGCTGTTGCTCGCCGTCACGATTCGGGAATTGGAAAAGGCTTTGGTGATGGCCGGCCGGCTGACGGGGGAACTCGACGTTTTGCTGGAGGGGGCTCGCGGTACCGGAAGTCTTCGCCGTCTGGAGGAGGATGCCGCCCGTCTCACCGCCGCCTGC
This sequence comes from uncultured Lentisphaerota bacterium, assembly GCA_903896595.1. Taxonomy (GTDB): domain Bacteria; phylum Verrucomicrobiota; class Lentisphaeria; order Oligosphaerales; family CAITYL01; genus CAITYL01. The sequence continues at coordinate 3,018 of CAITYL010000305.1, read as the reverse complement.
GACGGGCTGGCTCAGTGAGTGCCGCCAAACCGCCACGGAATCGCCACAAGGTAAGAATGGCATGAAACGGTTATGGAAACGCGCCGCTTGGACGGTGCAGGTGCTGGCGTTGACGGTCGGCGCCCTGTTGTGGCTGGGCTCGCGGCCGTGGTTTGTTCAGGGGCAGATCTTGCCGCGGGTCAGCCAGGCGATGGGCCTGCCGGTCACGGCGGAATGGGTGCGGTTTGCTCCCTTGTGGCGGCTTGATTTGGGGCAGGTTCGGGCCGGACTGCCCGGTCAACCGCTGGCGTTCACCTGTGATGAGTTGCAGGTGCGCTATCGCTTTCGCTCGCTGTTGCGCGGCGTGTTTGAAGTGGTGGAGTTGCGGGTGGATGGGGCCGCGGTTCATCTGGTGCGTCAGGCCGATGGTGGGTGGGCGGTGCCGGGGGCGCCGCCACCCGTGCCATCGCCGGTGAAACGGCCGGGGCGGCCTCGACCGCCCCGGCCGCCGTGGGTCGAACTGCATGTGGCCAGCGTTAAGGTGCATGGGGCCTCCGTAATTTTGGAACAGCCGCCGACCATCGCCGGTGCCCCCGGTTTTCGGTTCGAGATTCACCAGGCCAGTTTGCAAGGGAGCGGCTGGCGGCCTGGCGGTCCCCTGGTGATCACATGGCAGGCGAGTCTGCGCGGCGAACAGGGGCCCGGCCGCCGTCTGGAGCACGCGCTTTGCCGGGGTGCGGTGAGCGCTGATCTGGACGCGTCCTGGCGCCCGCAAAACCTCAAGATTGAGGCCGGCGTCACCGGCATGGCCGGCCAAATTTGCGGGGTGCCGCTGGACTCGGGCGAGGCTACCTTGAGCGCGGCCTTTGGGCGGTGGGGGCAGGCGATGGTCGAAGTCAACGCCTTTAAGGTCATTCTGGCACAACACCGGCGCGATATGTTGCGGGTCACCCTGACGGCGCCGGTGACGTTGGGGCGGCGCAACACCGGCCGTTTCGTCATTGGGGGTGGCTCCTCGCGCCTGCTGGTGCATGTCCAGGACTTGGCGTTGCCGCAGTTTAATCCTTTCTTTCAGCCGATGTCCGGCATGGCCTTTGACGCCGGCACCGTGGGCGGGGACTTGGCAGCGGAAGTCACCGGGCAGGGGCGGAACATCACGCTTAAGGGGACGTTGCGTGGCGAACAATTGGCGTTTCACGCCGGCCCCCGGACGTGGCGGGAGGTGACGGTGAGCAGCCTGATCGAGGCGAATGTCGCCGAGTTGAACCGGGTGTCGATCTACCGCGCCGAAACCGAGATTGCCCTGGCCGGCGTGCCCTGTCTGCGCTGGCAATGCACCGGCAGTTTGGACTTGGGCAAGAACGCGGGCGATCTGTCGGTGGCCATTCCGTTATGCACTGAAAAGGCTTTGCTACTGGTTCCGGAACTGCGTGCCCGGCCGCCGCTGACCCTGCTTGACCTCACCGCCAACCTGAATCTCATTCTCACCGCCACGCGGCAGAAGACGGCGGGCGTCACCGGCACGATCAAGGTCGTGCGCCTGAAGAGCGCCGCCATGGCCCCGGAGGCCAACCCCGTGGCCGCCACGCTGGTGGTGGACGGCCTTGCCACGCCGGCTGGCGCCGCCACGGCCGGCAAGGATTGGCGGGGGGCGGTCGAAGTGCGCCTAAATAGCATCAAGGGGCGGTTCCATCGTGACGATCACGACTTGGCCGATCTGGAGGTGGGGGGGCGCCTGTTCTGGCCGCTGTCGGCCGGAGAAAATATCCTTACCACCCAGTCCGAATTCATCGATGGCCGCGCGGTTTGGGCGGTTTTGGGCGAGGCGGTGCCGGCCCTCCGCAAGCTGGCCGCGCCAGCCGGCGAGAAGCCGGCCGCCGCCGCGGCCAATTTTTTCCCGACCACGGAACCGGCGCCGGTGGCCGCGTTCGCCGGCCTCAATCTGCGCTGGCGCTATGATTGCCGGCGCTTTCTGTGGACGCCCCTGGAGCTCACCGGTCTCTCCATGGAAGTCAAACTGAAGGAAAACCGCCTGTCCCTCTCACCGCTGGATTGCAGCCTCAACGGCGCGCCCGTCGAATTGAATGCGTCCTGCGATTGCGGGGTTGGCGAGGGGTATCCGTTCACGTTTAATTTGGATGTGGCTGGCCTGGATGTGGCCCCCGTGCTGGCGGTGTTTCAGCCCGCGCTGGTTGACCGGATTCAGGGGCGGATTGTTCAGTTGACCGTCAATACGAGCGGCAAGGGGCTGACCCGCGCCAACCTCACCCGCAGCCTGCGCGGGAACGCGGTCTTGCATGCGGCGGACGTCAAGCTGGCCAATCTGCCGGTGCTGGACCAGGCCGCCGCCAAAACCGGCATCGATGAGTTGCGTCAGCTCCGGCTGGACGCGGTCTCCTGGCGTTTGGACACCTTGTCAAATGGCCAAATCAAGATCAGTGAAGGCCTGGCCAAAGGCCCGGAGGCCTCGTTGGGGCTGTCCGGCGTCACCGGCTGGGATGAGACCCTGGATTTGAAGGTGGCGCTGGGGGTGGGCGGCGCCATTGAGCAACGCTTGACGCGGGCCGGCCTGACCCAGCTTCTGGGGCAGCGCGACGGACCCTATGTGATGCTGCCCGCCGCCATTCCCGTGGCCGGAACCTGGGCCAAGCCGGAAATCAAGATCAGCCGGCGGGAGGTAACCGCGACGGCGGAGACCGCCCCGGCCGGCGCCACCACTTCGACTTCGGCGGCTGTACCCGCCCAATAAACCGCGGAACGGAAAAACTTTACGGCGTTACGGCACGTCCCAGGCAGGCAAGAGTGCCTGCCCCACGTCGAGGGCCGTCCGTCCGTGGCGTTTAACGTGGCGCAGGCACTCTTGCCTGCGATGAACGTCGGCCAGGCAATCCTGCCTGGCACTGGAGTTTGGCAGAACTCAACGGTTGCGGCTTTTCCGTCCCAGCGGGACGGGGCGGGAATAGGCAGGGGCTTCAGCCCCTGTTTTGTCACCCCCCATTTCGCGTGCCGTAGGTACGCGGCGAATGGGGCCAGGCAGGG
>CAITYL010000304.1 GCA_903896595.1 uncultured Lentisphaerota bacterium | reverse complement strand
GAGCGTGGGTAAAATCAAGCGAAAACACCATTTTTTACCCAAGTCAGGCCGGGGCGGTGCCAGCCGACGGTAATTTCAACCTAATCCGCCTCCGTCGTCACGCCGGCACCCGGCGTAACCAAGGGGTTTTGCAAGAGGCTCTATGGGGACTACGTTCAAAAGTCCCGATCAACGTGGTACCGTTCTTGGAGTGCGGCAATTCCTTTGCCGCTTTTTAATGTCGGCGTTATTTCAGGACCGGGAGCCGCCCGTCCTCGGGCGGAGCTCGATGGCGTCACACCAGTTCCGCCCTTATTTATGGGACCACCGTCTGCAGTAGTTGGTGGCGCGATTAAGGAACTTTTTGCCGCAAACGGGGCGTTGTGGGGAGGGGGGCGCCGGCTATGGTGATAGCAGGGTCATGCATCGCAATCAGTTAACACCACAACCAGGAGTCCGCCCAACGCAAATCCAGGATCTCATGGTGGTGCCCGAACCGGCGGCCCTCGGCCTGCTGGCCCTGGGCGGCCTGGCCCTCCTGCGCCGCCGCCGCGCCTGAGGCGCCTCACGGGCACTAACGGAAAGTGGGGCATTTGTTTGTCGGTCGGGGTCGGAATCGGTATCGGGATCGAATGGGTCCGCATCGTTTACGGCGGCCCGCCCGAAGAACATCGACGATCCCGATTCCGATAACGACCCCGACACCGAATTCACCTGGATCAATTTGGATACCGGTAAAACAACCTTTATGTGTGACTACGGCGACCGTCTGCAGCAGGCCTATTCGGGCATTGTCTTTGACGTGATGCGTTCTTTGGGGCACCCCGACTGCATCCTGCCCCGCACCCTCCGGCCGCTACTGCCGGGGAAGCGGATTGCCGGCCGGGTGTTCACCGTCAACGGCCGCTCGGCGCCCGAGGTTGGCGAGCGGGAGACCCTGCTGGCGTGGTGCCGGATGTTGTCGGCCGTGCCACCCGACACGGTGGTGATCTGCCAGCCCAACAACGACGAAGTGTCGCACATGGGCGAACTGTCCTCCGAAACGCTCCAGCACAAAGGGGTCCGGGGCTACATCGTGGATGGCGGCTGCCGCGACTCCGGCTTTATCGAGGCGATCGGTTTCCCCGTGTGGTGCCGCTACTTCACCCCGGTGGACATCGTGTCGCGCTGGATCCCCACGGAGTTCGACGGCACCTTGGTGGTCGGTGGCGTGACCATCCGGGGCGGCGACTACTGTTTCGCCGACCGTGACGGTGTTGCCATCATCCCCTTGGAACTGGTTGGTGCCGTGACCGACAAGGTGGAGGAGATGATCGGACGGGAGAACCTGGTGCGCAAGGCCATTTTGGCCGGGGTCGATCCGGTCGACGCCTATCTGCAATACGGGAAATTCTAGAAGAATGACAGATGCCCTAACAGTCAAGCCCGCGGCGGATTGCCGGTGGGATGCGGTGTCGCTGGGGGAGGTCATGCTCCGCCTCGACCCCGGGGACGGGCGCATTCACACCACCCGTGGCTTTCAAGTCTGGGAAGGTGGCGGCGAATACAATGTCGCCCGCGGTCTCCGCCGCTGTTTTGGCCAGCGCGCCGCCGTGGTCACCGCCATCGTGGACAATCCGGTCGGCCGCTTGTTGGAAGATCTGATCCTGCAGGGCGGCGTCGAGACGTGCCACATCCGTTGGGTCCCCTTTGACGGCACCGGCCGCGCCTGCCGCAACGGCTTGAACTTCACGGAAAAGGGGTTCGGCGTCCGCGGTGCCGTCGGTTGTTCCGACCGCGGCCACACGGCGGTCAGCCAGCTTAAGCCGGGCGAGATCGATTGGGCGCGGATTTTCCGGGACGAGGGCGCGCGCTGGTTCCACTGCGGCGGCATTTTTGCCGCGCTCGGCGAGCAGACGCCGGAGGTGGCCATTGAAGCCATGGAGTGTGCCCGGGCCAATGGCACCCGCATCAGTTACGACCTCAATTACCGCCCCAGTTTGTGGCAGGCGGTCGGCGGTCCTGCACGTGCCCGGGAGGTCAACCGCCGCATTGCCCGCCTGGTGGATGTGATGATCGGCAACGAGGAGGATTTCACCGCCGCCCTTGGTTTCGGGGTCGCGGGCGTCGACGCCCGCTGCACCGGGCTGGACCCCGCCGCGTTCAAGGAAATGATGCGCGCCGTCGTGGCTGAATATCCGAATGTTGCGGCGGTGGCCACCACCCTGCGCGAGGTCCGCAGTGCCACGGTCAACGACTGGGGGGCCATTCTCTATGCCGGCGGCCGTTTTTATGAGGCGGCGCCCCGGCCGGGACTGGAAATCTTTGACCGCGTCGGCGGCGGCGATTCGTTTGCCTCGGGCCTGATCTACGGCTTGCTGGCCGGGCTGGACCCGCAACGGTGCGTCGAGTATGGCGCGGCCCATGGCGCCCTGGCCATGACCACGCCCGGCGACACCAGCATGGCGACTTGCCGGGAGGTCGAGGCGCTGGTCAACGGCGCCGGCGCCCGCGTGCAACGGTGAGGGGGAACGTGAAACGTGACGCGTAACGCGTGAATGTCCAATAATCAACAAGGAATATCCAATATCCAAGTCAATTGTCTTTACAGAACTGAATGGATTTTTCCTTCTTCTTTGGACATTCCTTGTTGGATATTGGATATTCATTTTCCCTGTGAGACAGCAACCGTTTGGATCCGTCACTAACGTTCCGGGCTCGGATGCCCGCGTACTCCCCGTTTGCGGATTTCGCAGGTCGCTTCAGTCAAGGTGGCATCGTTTTGGAGTGCGGCAATTCTTTTGTAGTTTTTTAATTTCGGCGTTATTTCAAGACCGGGAGCCGCCCGTCCTCGGGCGGAAATCGATGGCGTCACACCCGTTCCGCCCTTTTTATTGGGCTACCGTTCGCCAGAACCAATTATACGCGTCTCCGACGACGACGGGTTCGTCCGCCCGAGGACGGGCGGCTCCCGGAGATGAACCCCCCTCATTACTTTTGAAAGCACCTCTAGGTTAAAACAAAAAATCACGCATCACGTTTTCACGTATCACTTTTTCATCTTTCCGGAAGTTTTCTCTTTATGGACCTGCTCGCGGAACTCACTAAACTCAAAATCGTGCCGGTGGTCAAAGTGGACCGGGCGGCGGATGTCGAACCGCTGGCGCAGGCGCTGGTGGCCGGCGGCCTGCCGTGCCTGGAAATCACCTTCCGCACCGCGGCGGCGCCGGCGGCCATCCGTCTGGCGTCACGGATCGCCGGCCTGCTGGTTGGGGCCGGCACCGTGCTGACACCGGACCAAGCCCAGCAGGCGGTGGATCATGGCGCCCAGTTCATCGTCAGTCCTGGGTTCAGCCCGAAGGTGGTGGCGTGGTGTCTGGCGCACCAGGTGCCGGTCCTGCCCGGGGTCTGCACTCCGACCGAGGTACAGCTGGCGTTGGAGCACGGCCTTAACCTGCTGAAATTTTTCCCCGCCGAGACGTATGGCGGGCGGGCGACTCTCCGGGCGCTGGCGGCGGTTTATGGCGGGGTCAGCTTTGTCCCGACCGGCGGCATTGATGCCGCCAATCTGACCGGTTACCTTAAGCTTGCCTGTGTCGCCGCCTGCGGCGGGTCGTGGATGGTGACGCCGGCGTTGCTGGCCGCCCGGGATTTTGCCGAAATCACCCGCCTGACCGCCGCGGCGGTCCGTTTGGCCGCCGAGACCGTCGATTGACATCACCCGAATTATTTTCTCGCCAAGATCGCAGAGCTCGCCAAGAAAACATAACCACGGAAAGCGAACTGTTCATGCGTGATGAAGGTGCCGACATTCCTCTCTCTTGCCCGCCCGTCGTCCCGGCCGCCGAGGCCGCCGGAACGCTGCTGCGGCACGTTCTGTTCCAGGCCCGCGCGGGCGGTTATCACACCTACCGGATTCCCGGTCTGGCGGTGACGGCCCGCGGCACGATTCTGGCGCATTGCGAGGCCCGCCGGGACACGCCCTGGGACTACGGTCCCATGGACGTTTTGGTGCGGCGGAGCCATGACGGCGGCGTCACCTGGACGCCGCCGGTCGTGCTGATCGCGGGCGAGGGCGAAAATGTCGCCAACACGGTGATGATCCCCGACCGCGACACCGGCGGGGTGCATCTTCTGTACTGTCGCGCCTATAAACGCTGCTTTTACACCCACAGTCAGGACGACGGTGTGACCTTTGCCCCGCCGGTCGAGATCACCGAGCTGTTTGAGCAATACCGCCAGGAGTACGACTGGACGCTGATCGCCACCGGCCCCGGTCACGGCCTCCAGCTTCGCAGCGGCCGTCTGCTGGTGCCCGTCTGGCTGTCGACCAGTGTGGATCAGCGGCCGACCCTGGTCTCGGTCATCTACAGCGACGACCGGGGCGCGCACTGGCAACGCGGACCGGTCATTGTTCGCGATGACGACGGTCAGGGCATCGTCAATCCCATGGAGGCCGTCGCCGTCGAACTCGGGGACGGCCGGGTGCTGCTGAATGTGCGCAATGCCTCTCCGGCGCAGCGGCGGGCGGTCTCGGTCAGTCCCGACGGTGTCCATGGCTGGGCGCCGTTCCGCTTTGATCCGCAGCTTCGCGAGCCGTTTTGCATGGCCAGTCTCTGCCGCCTGCCGGAGCCGGACGGCGCCCTGGTGTGGGCCAATCCCGACAACCTGACGCGTTCCGGCCAGCCGGGCACCGAGAATGTCGGCGGCTGCGACCGCAAGTGCGTGACCGTGCGCCTGAGCGACGATGAGGGACAAAGCTGGCCGTATGCGCGCGTTTTGGAGCCGGACTGGAGCGGCTACTCCGACCTGGCCGTCGGCCCCGGCCACTCCATTTATTGTCTGTACGAGAGTGGCTGCCTCGACAATCTGATGTGGGACATCGCGGGAATCAACTTTGTCCGCTTCGACCGAAGCTGGCTGGAAGGCAAGTAAAATCATGGAAAAAGCGGCATTTTACGAAGGCCATAACACCTTTTCCGTTCGCGAGACGCAGACGGTCACGCCGGGTCCGGGCGAGGTGCGTCTCCAGGTCGCCTATACCGGGATTTGCGGCACGGATGTTCACATTTGGCACGGCGCGATGGACAAACGCGTGCGGATTCCGCAGGTCATCGGGCACGAGATGTCCGGCACGGTGGCGGAACTGGGTGACGGCGTTACGGGCTTGCAGCCCGGCGATCAGGTCGTGGTGCGGCCGCTCGACCCTCGCGCGGAGACGCCGGCGGACCGCGGGCACAGCCACATCTGCCAAAAACTGAAGTTTATCGGCATTGACAGTCCGGGCGCGTTCCAGTCATCGTGGACCGTGCCGGCGTTCACCGTTCACAGGCTGCCGGCCGGCGTTGACCTGAAAACTGGCGCGCTGGCCGAGCCGCTGGCGGTGGCGTGCCACGACGTGAAACGGGGCGAGGTCAGGCCCGGCGAACTGGCCGTGGTCATTGGCGGCGGGCCCATTGGCATGTTCGTCGCCATGGTGGCGCGCCAGGCCGGGGCGCGGGTCGTGATCTCGGAACTCAGCCCGTTCCGGCTCGCCTTCGCCCGCCGTCTCGGTTTCGACGCCTTCAGCCCACTGGAAGTGGATTTGCCGGCGTGGGTGCGCGAGCATTCCGGCGGCAGTGGCGCGGACATTGTCTTTGAGGTTTCCGGCGCGAAGGCCGCCGCGCTGGGCATGACCGAACTGCTGGCGATTCGCGGCCGCGTCCTGCTGGTCGCGATCTACCCGCAACCGGTCGAGCTGAACCTGTTCCATTTCTTCTGGAAGGAGCTTCGCCTCATTGGCGCGCGGGTGTATGAACGCGACGATTATGAGCAGGCGCTCCAGCTGATGGCCGCCGGCGCCTTGCCGCTGGCGGAGATGATTACCGCCGTGCAGCCGCTCGACCGGATCACCGCCGCCTTCCAGGGGTTGGAAGGCAATGCCGAGGCGATGAAAGTCCTGATCGATTGCCGGGGATGAACGTGATACGTGAGCCGTGAAACGTAACGAGGTAACCGGGAGCCGCCCGTCCTCGGGCGGACAACGACGGCGTCACCCCAGTTCCGCCCTCCAAAATTAACCGCAAAGATCGCAAAGATCACAAAAATAAAACAATCTAAAAATGAGCCTTAATCTTTGTGTTCTCTGCGTTCTTTGTGGTAGAATAAAAGATCAATTTGAACTTTAATTGGAATGAGGGGCATGTCATGAGCGTGTTGGATAAATTTCGACTGGATGGCAAGACGGCCCTGGTCACCGGTTGCAAGCGCGGTATTGGCAAAGCCATTGCCGTCGGGCTGGCGGAGGCCGGCGCGGACATTGTCGGGGTCAGCGCCACGCTCGAGGCGCAGGGCAGTGCGGTGGAACAGGAGGTTCGGGCGCTGGGACGTTCGTTCACGGGGTATGCGGCCGATTTTTCCGACCGTCCGGCCCTCTATGCGTTCATCGCCCGGGTCAAGGCGGATTTTCCGCGCATCGACATTCTGATCAATAACGCCGGCACGATCCTGCGCCAGCCCGCCGCCGAGCACTCCGATGCGTACTGGGACAAGGTCATGGAGACCAACCTGAACGCGCAGTTCATCCTTTCCCGCGAAATTGGCAAGGAGATGCTGGCACGCGGCTCGGGCAAGATCATTTTCACCGCTTCACTGCTCACCTTCCAAGGCGGCATTACGGTGCCTGGTTACGCGGCCAGCAAGGGCGGCATCGGCCAACTGACGATGGCGCTGGCCAACGAGTGGGCGGGGAAGGGCGTCAATGTCAACGCCATCGCCCCCGGCTACATCAGCACCGACAACACGGCGGCGTTGCGCGCCGATCCGGTGCGCGCCCAACAGATCCTGGCCCGCATTCCCGCCGGGCGCTGGGGCGAGCCGGAGGATTTCAAGGGCCCCGCCGTGTACCTGGCCTCCGACGCGGCCGCCTATGTCCACGGCACGATCCACCTGGTGGACGGCGGCTGGATGGGCCGCTGAGCACACGGACGAGCACGGACCGGCACGGACAAGCACGGACGGGGAGCGCACGGCATAACACCCGCGCATCGGCGCGGCGGCGGCCGTTCGTCCTTTTGGTCCCTTAGGTCCTTTGCCCTTGCGCCGCCACTTTTTGGATTCAGGCTTTACAGTATCCGCATGAACAACCGGCCCCAAGTCGCGGCGTATTATTTCCCCAATTACCACGTTGACCCGCGCAACGAGAAGGTGCATGGCGCAGGCTGGACCGAATGGGAACTGGTGCGGCACGCCCATCCCCGGTTCCCCGGCCACCGGCAGCCGCGCGTGCCCGCCTGGGGGTATGAGGATGAGGCCGATCCCCAGGCCATGGCGCGCAAGATTGCCGCCGCCGCCGACCACGGCCTGGACGCCTTCATTTTTGACTGGTACTGGTACGACGATGGTCCGTTCCTGCAACGGGGCCTGGAAGACGGGTTCCTGCACGCGGCCAACCGCGACCGTCTGCGCTTCGCCCTGATGTGGGCCAATCACGACTGGATTGACATCCATCCGATGAAGCGCGGCACCGCGCCGCCGCTGCTCTATCCGGGCACCGTCACCCGCCAGACCTTTGACACGGTGACGGATTACGTGATCGAACACTATTTCCGCCAGCCGAATTATTGGAAAATTGACGGCTGCCCCTATTTCTCCGTCTACGAACTTATGCGCCTGGTCGGCTCCCTGGGCGGCGCCGCCGCCACCCGCGACGCCCTGCGTGAGTTCCGCGCCAAAACCCGCGCCGCCGGGTTCCCTGGCCTGCACTTGAACGCCGTGGTCTGGGGCATCCAGATCCTGCCCGGCGAGACCGCCATCCAGAATCCGCGGGACATGGTCGCCTATTTCGGCGTCGACAGCGTGACCTCTTACGTTTGGGTCCACAATGTCGAACTGAACCAGTTCCCCGAAACGCCATACCCGGCGGTGCTGGCCAAGTCGGAGGCCTACTGGCGTGAGACCGCCGCCGGCTTTACCCCCACGCCCTATCATCCCAACGTGACCATGGGCTGGGACGCCTCGCCGCGCACCTGTCAGAGCGACGTGTTTGCGCCGGTCGGTTATCCGTTCATGGCCCGGATGGGCGGCAACACGCCGGCGGCGTTCCGCGAGGCGTTGGAGCGCGCCCGCCGGTTTATGGAAACCCGCCCGCCCGCCGAGCGCATCCTGACGCTCAACGCCTGGAACGAATGGACCGAGGGCAGTTACTTGGAACCCGACACCGAATACGGCCTCGGTTACCTGGAAGCCATTCGCGATGTCTTTGGCCGGGCATAATAGGCTATTAGACTGAAGGCTATTAGGCTGAAGGGCGGAGAAAGACCCAACCCGCTGAATTTCAGTTTTCGGCTTTCCCCATTTCTGCTTTTCTTGGAATTGGTGGGCCCGGCAGGGTTCGAACCTGCGACCAAGTGATTATGAGTCACATGCTCTAACCGCTGAGCTACGGGCCCCGGAGATGGACGCCCGATAATGTGCCGGTTGACGGCGGAAAAACAATGACCTTCCTCTTTGAATTCATTATTATTTTGGCCATGCTGGCGCTGAACGCCGTGTTTGCGGCGTATGAGATGGCGCTGGCCTCGACCTCCCGGGCGCGTTTGGAAGCCCTGCTCCAGCTCAACCATCCCGGTGCCCGTGCCGCGGCGGCGATGAAGGACCGGCTGGAGCGCAGCCTGGCGGTGGTCCAGGTGGGCATTACCCTGGCCGGGGCCATTGCCGCGGCGGTGGGCGGTGCCGGCGTGGACCAGCGGCTGGCTCCCTGGCTGGCCGGCCGTTTTGATTTGACCCCCGGCCTGGCCCAGGCACTGGCGCTCACCCTGTTTGTGATCCCGCTGAGCGTCCTGACCATCACCTTTGCCGAACTGGTTCCCAAGATGTTTGCCATCCGTCATGCCGAGCGGGTGCTGTTGCTGCTGTCGCCGGCCATGCGTTTCCTAGCCGCCCTGTTCGGCCCGGTGGTATGGCTGTTTGAGGCGGTGGTGAAATGGGCCATGGAGCTGGTTGGGGGGCGGCCGCCAGCCGCCGCGGAGACCGCGGCGGCGCGGGTGGACGGTCTACTGGAACTGCGGGCCGCCGTCACCCTGGCGCGGGCCTCGCGGGTGATCGGGGCGCTGGAGGAGAAGATCGTGGTTGCGGCCGCCCAGTTCTCCCGCCGGCCGGTGCGCGAGGTCATGCTGCCGGCAACGGAAATCTGCATGATTCCCGAGGGGCTGTCGTTGGCGGAGGCCCTGGTGCGCGCGCACCTTTACCTGCACACCCGCTTCCCGGTCTGCGCCCAGGATGGCGACCCCCAGACCATTCGGGGCTATGTCACCTTCAAGGACATTGTCACCGCCCTCAAAATCGCTCCGGGACAGCCGTCGCTGCCCGCCATCACCCGTCCCATTCAGCGGCTGCCCGCGACCCTGCTGCTGGCTGTGGCCTTGGAGCGGATGATCCGGGAACGGACCCACATCGCCCTGGTCACCGGTCCGGACGACGCGGTGGTCGGCCTGATGACTTTGGAAGACATCGTGGAGGAGCTGGTCGGTGATATTTATGACGAATACGACCACATGCCGGCCCACCTTCATCCCCTGGGCGCCGGCTGGCTGGCCGGCGGCGGGGTCGCCATGACCGCGCTGATGGCGGCCTTGAAGCAGCCCTGGCCGCCGGCCGGTTCGGCCGCGGTCCGTCCCCTGACCCTGGCCGAGTGGTGCGCCCGCCACGCCGGCGACCGCCCGGTCGCGGCCGGCGACAGTTTCACCGCCGACGGCCTGGAGGTGGCCGTGCGCAAGCTCCGGGGCGCCCGCGTGACCGAAGCCCTGATCCGCTCCGTGACATCGCCACCGCCGGCCGGCCATTGAATGGGGACATGACGGCAGTCGTTGGGGCCACCTTTTTGAAAAAGGCACAAAAAGGTTTGACGGAGGGTTTGGGAACCGCCTTTCCTTAAAAGGGGGTTCCCAAGAACGACTTGATAAAAGCCAGCGCGTTGGCGAGATTGGCGGTGGCGGCCGGGGTCATGGGCGTGTTGGGTTCCCACGTCTGGCCGCGGATGGCCAGGAGATGGGCGGCGGGGGCCTTGCCGTAGAGCTCCCGGCACAGGGCGAGCACCGTTTCCGGCGCCAGGGCGTGGGTGGAAAACGCGACGGTCGCCGCCGGGGCCAGGGGGCGGAAGGAGAACGGCGCCTTGTCCGTGCCGGCTGTGGCGTCAACGAAAATCACCGTGTCATGGTTGGCCACGGCCAGCGCGTCCTCGGCATTGAGCTGGTAATTGGCGTCCAAGTCCAGCCCCGGCCGCGGCGCGGCGGCGAGCCAGGTTTCGAGCGCGTCCACCAACGCCGGTCCCAGCCCGTCGTCCTGCCGCCCAGGATTGCCATAGCCATAGATGAGGATGGAGGACATGGTCGTCTTGCCGTAGGTTCTTACCTCATCCCGCCTTTTCGACCATCCGGCCGTTGATGTACTTGTGCAGGACGCTGGAGATCAGCGTTTGATAGGGAAGTCCCTCGTAAACCGCCGTTTTTTGGAAGCGGACTAGGTCGCGTTCGGCCATGCGGATATTCACGCGCTTGTCTTTCCGCAGCGTGGCGCGCGCCGCCTCGCGGTAGCGTGCCGCCTCTCGTGGGAAATCCGGGATACGCTTCCATTCCCCCTTTTCGACCGAAGCGAGCAGGCTTTTTTCGTCCGGTGTCAATTTCATGGTGAGTCGTTTCCCAAGTACAGTTTGGTTATCTTGCGGCTGGGAATAATCGTTTTGAGGAAGATCGTCTCGTCGTCTTCCACGAAGGGCACGAGACACGCATACCCTTCCACATTGACGATGAAGATGCGCTGCCCAGGGTACCGCCGCTGATTGGGATGCTCAATCGTGTCGAGCAACCCCCCATGCGCCAAATGGAAGACAATATCCTCAAATGAGAGACCGCGCTCGTGTCGCAACCGTTCGTTCTTTTCATAGCTCCAGTCGTACGGCTTCATGGTGCAAACATATCACAATGTGTGCATTTTGGCAACAAAAGTTATGGCCTCGAGTTCGTTCGCCAAAAATACCGCGAGAATAACGAGCCTTTTCTTCATCGTTACCTGACCCGTCTTGCTGGGGTGCTCTTGCCGTCTTCTTCATTGAACCACTTGAAATTAGGCTTTCCTGTATTGCACCGCGTTGCCTTGAACGTTATAAGTCACAATGATGTCGGCGGTTAGGTCGCTGTTTTGAACAACAACGTGATTGCGATAGATGGGCTGAACCCCTTTGTGGTTGGGAATTGGTTGGTAGATCATGTCCCCGCTTTCGGTGGAGAATCCAATCGGCGTTCCCCCCTGGGAACCCATGGGGAGCTTATATAACCAGAGAATCACGCCCGGCAGATTCCCGATTCGTATTGGATAGTGCGTTGTGGTCACATTGAACTGACCTTCCCGTGACGCGACGGACTCGGTCATGGGCTTTGCGAATCCCAAATCTGCCAAGCCCAGCAAGGCCAGGCCAAAGATAATGTGGAGGTGCATTTTCATATAGCGGACTCTTCTTTTGCCGTTTTTTAATATCGGCGTTATTTCAAGACCGGGAGCCGCCCGTCCTCGGGCGGAAATCGATGGCGTCACACCCGTTCCGCCCTTTTATTAGGCCACCGTCCGCAAACCAATTATGCGCGTCTTCGACGATGACGGATTCGTCCGCCCGAGGACGGGCGGCTCCCGGTTATGAGAAAACCTCATTACTTTTGAAAACGGCTCAATAATCTACTATTTGTTTGCGTTTAATGGGCAGGGTCAGTTAACGCATGAGTTCGATCAAAACGAAGATTACTCTCACGGAGGCACGGAGACACGGAGATGGACGAAAACGAAATCGGAACGGTGATTGTGGATTGTGCGGTTCAGTTGCATCGGTCTCTCGGGCCGGGACTCTTGGAAACCGTTTACGAAGTGACGCTGGCCCGACAACTGGAGAAACGTGGTTTGTCTGTTCAACGGCAAGTCCCGGTGGCGATCGAATTTGACGGGGAGGCGTTCGAGGAAGGATTTCGTGCGGATTTGATCGTTGAAGATCGCGTGATTATAGAACTAAAACTCGGGCATAAAAAACGGCGAAGTAATTGCCGCACTCCAAAAATGTTGCCACCTTGATTGGGATTTTTTTAACGGTTCATGAAGTTGGTCTTTCTCCGTGCCTTTGTGGTTTTTGGCGAGGAGGCGGCCGGCGGCGTCGTGGAGGGCGAGCTCCAGCGGCATCTGGCCGTAGGCGTGGGTGGCGCAACTCAGGCACGGGTCATAGGCGCGGATCGCCACCTCGACGGCGTTCATCATGTCCTCGGTGATCTCCTTGGCGCCGGTCATCAGCGCCTTGGCGACGCCGTTGACCGCGCGGTTCATCGGCTCGTTGTTGTGGGTGGTCGAGACGATGAGGTTGGCCATTGTGATCTGGTCATCCGCATTCACCCGGTAATGGTGGATGAGCGTGCCACGCGGCGCCTCAATGACTCCCACGCCCTCGGGCTGCCTTCTGCCCTGGGTGACCAGGCCGTCGCCGGTGACCGCCGGCTCCTGCAACAGCTCCCGGATCATTTCCGCGGCATGCAGCGTCTCGATCAGACGCGCCCAGTGGGTGTGCAGGCACATATTGTTGGGGCGGCCGTTGGTGTTTTTCTTGTACGCCTCGAACTCCGCCTGCGCCAGCGGCGTCGGAATGAACGCCGCGGTGTTCAGCCGGGCCAGCGGCCCGACGCGGTACCAGCCGGTTTCAGGGCCCAGGCGCAGGAGGTACGGGAACTTCATGTACGTCCATGAGCGCACCTCCTCCCCGATATGCCGGTGGTACTCCTGATAGTCCACATCATCCAAAATCCGTTTGCCTTCCGCGTCCACCGCGCGCAGGACGCCGTGGTAGAGATCCAGCGCGCCGTCCCGGCGCACCAGGCTCAGGTGGTTGGATGGGAAAGCCGAAAAACCGTCAATGAACGCCCGGTGTTTCTGGTAGTAATCCTTGAAAAAGGCGAGGGCGCCCTGCGCCCAGGCGACCATTTGCCCGGCATTGAGCGGGTGCGGGCCGTTGAGCAGGGTGTCGCGCTCCGCCGGGGACAGACTTTTATTGACACCGCCGGGCACGGCGCCGGTGCCGTGGATTTTCTTGCCGGCGGTGGCCAGAATGACCTCCTGCCCGTACTTGCGCATCATCACCGCCTGGGTGGCGAGTTCACGGTTGGCCATGGCGACCCCGATGATGTTGCGGTTGGCCGGCGGTGAATCGTAGCCGAAGATCAGGTCGGGCGAGGCCAGGTGGAAGAAGTGGAGGACGTGCGACTGGAAGATCTGGCCGTAATGCATGAGGCGGCGGACCGCTTCGGCGGCGGGCGTCAGTTCCTGTCCCGTGCCGGCGCCGACCACGACATCCATCGCCTTGGCGGCGGCCAGGTGGTGGCTCACCGGGCAGATGCCGCACAGTCGCTGCACCAGGACCGGCGCCTCCCAGTAGGGGCGCCCCTGGACAAAGCGTTCAAAGCCGCGGAACTCCACAATGTGCAGGCGGCTCTGGGCCACCCGGCCCGCCTCGTCGAGGTGGATGGTGACCTTGCCGTGACCCTCGACCCGGGTGACCGGCTCGATGGTAATTTTTCGCGTGGCCATGGGCGGCCCTCCGGTCAGTCGAACTTGAACGTTTCGTAGGGCAGTTTCAGCTCGGTGCCGGTGACCAGGGCCACCAGCGCGTCCCAGATGAGGTCGGCCCGCGGCGGGCAGCCGGGCAGGAACGCATCCATCTTCACCACCTCATGGCATGGGTAAACCCGGTTCAGGATCTTGGGCAGGTCCGGATCCGCGGGAATGAGGCGGCCGGGATTGCCGGCCGCGGTGGTCGGTCCGCCGAGATAAGATTCGTCCAGGCATTCTTTCAGCGGGATCAGGTTCCGCATCCCCGGCAGGCCGCCCATGATGGCGCACTCGCCTACCGCGACGAGCGTCTTGCAGTGCTTGCGAAACTCGATGAGGGTGTGGACATTCTCGTCATTGCAGCAACCGCCCTCGACGAGGCCGATATCGCATTCCTTGGTGAAGGTTTTGAGGTCGGTGAGCGGGGATTTGTTGAACTCCACCAGTTCAATCAGCTCCAGGAGCCGCTCGTCAATGTCGAGCAGCGACATGTGGCAGCCGAAGCAGCCGGCCAGCGACACCGTGGCAATGACTTTTTTGGGCATGGCGCAATCTCCCGCCAATCGTTTTACCGCAAAGAGCACACGAGATTTTTCCAGGGGCATCAGCCCCTGTGCTGGACATGTCGGTCCCCGTTGGGACAAGGAAGATACCTTTCATGAATAATGCAAGTTATACTGCGTTAGGCTGAAAACGAACATTCAACGTCCAACGTCTAATCATCCGCGTTGGATGTTGAACGTTGAATGTTCAATGTTCAAAAAATTAAGTTTTCACCCTAACGCGGTATAAATATCCGTCATTCCCTGACACTCGCTTTTTTTGCGCGCTTTGCGTTCTATGCGGTTAATCAAGAAGGCGTGGTTCCCGCCTCCACGTCGCTGCCGATGGGGTGATGGTCATATCGGCGGCGGCCGATGGGGACGTCGAAGCCTTTGCCCTTGCGCACGATCGCGCCGACCGGGCAGATGTCCATTGCCTGCTGGGCGAGCTCGTCGCTCACCTCCCGCGAGGTTTCGGGGTCGAGGTTGATGACCAGAGCGTCGCCGCGCTTGCCGAAGGCGAAGATGGTTTTGCCCTCCCGGTTGTGGATGCCGCGGATGCAGCGCTTGCAGAGGATGCAGCGGTTATGGTCCTTGAGGATCTTGGGATGCCACGCCTCGACGTCGCGCCGGGGGAACAGGTAGGGGAACTGGGGCACGGTCACCCGATAGCGGTAGCCCAGTGCCTGGAGTTCGCAGCTGCCGCTGCGTTCGCAGGAGGGGCAGAGATGGTTTCCCTCGGCGAACAGGATCTCGACCACCGACTGGCGGAAGCCCTCCAGCTCCGGTGTCGAAGTCCGCACCTTCATGTCCTCCACCACCCGGGTGGTGCAGGCGGTGGCCGGCAGGTCATTGACCAGGACGGTGCAGATCCGGCAGGAGCCCTTGGGCGGAATGCCCGGATAATTGCAGAGGGTGGGGATGTAGACGCCGTTGGCCCGGGCGGCCTCGACCAGTTGCGTGCCGTCCTCGGCGAGGCAGTCCACGCCGTTGAGCTGAAATTTGATGAACGCGGCCATGGTCATTCTCCGCGGCATGTTCCCGGAACATGGAACTACCGTTCATTTGATCCAAGTCGGAGTTCCGCTTTCAGGAGCGAACAGCCCCCACTAACCTGAATTATTCATGACCAAAGGATGATCTCCATTGTAGCAAAGCGATTGCATCGCGCTCTTCGAGTTGCTACGTCCCGATTGGGCGGGCTACAAGCCCTTTGCTACACTCATGAAGAATCCTGGCTAAAGGGGGAACTCCAAACCCGGATCGATTCGTTGTACAACTCCTTATAAAAGTCTGCCGGTTTCAGCGATGACGGGGTCGGGCGTTGACCGCTGCGTCGTAGTCCTGCACCGCTGCCGCCAGGTCGAAGGCTGGAGCGAACCGGTCGTCGCGGTTTGGGAGCAGCCGGTCGTAGAGCGGCCGGAAGTTCCGGATGGTGGTCAGGATCGGGTTCAGGGCGGTCTGGCCGAGGCCGCAGCGGTTTTTCTTCATGATGGCGGTTCCCCAGTGCGTCAGGCGTTCGACATCCTCGGGCGTCCCCTTGCCGGCCACCAGGTTCTCCAGCAGCCGCTGGGCCATGGCGGTCAGGGCGCGGCAGGGCACGCACGACCCGCACGACTCATGGCGGAAGAAGCGGGTGAAGTTGAGCACCACGTCCCGCAGCAGATCCCGCCGCGCCCCGATGACGATGAGCGACCCGCCGGTGGCGAGGTCCTCGTAGGCCAGGACGCGGTTGAACTCGTTGGGGGCGATGCAGGCGCCCGAGGGGCCGCCCACCTGCACCGCCTGTACGTCCCGGGCCCCGGCCATGGCCAGGATGTCGTTGACCGTGAACCCCCAGGCCACCTCGTAAATGCCGGGCTGGTCGCAGTCGCCGGACACGCAGAGCACCTTGGTGCCCTTTGACGCCGCCGTGCCCAGCGCGTTGTACCATGCCGCACCCTTGCGGACGACCTGCACCACGGAGCAGAGCGTCTCGACATTGTTCACCACCGTCGGCTTTTGGAGATAACCCCGCTCGACGGGGAATGGCGGCCGGTCGCGGGGCTCGCCGCGCTTGCCCTCGGCCGATTCAATGAGCGCCGACTCCTCGCCGCACACGTACGCCCCGGCACCGAACTGGATTTTGATGTCAAAGTTAAACCCGGCTTTGCCGCAGACAAACCCGCCCAGCAGGTTGTTGCCGCGCATCTCGGCCAGGACGCTCTCCAGATAGGTCCGCAGGTAGCGGTATTCGTTGCGGATGTAGAGGATGCCGTGCCGGGCGCCGACGGCATACCCCGCAATGGCCATGCCTTCAAAGACCAGCCCCGGCAGTTCGGTGAGGATGACGCGGTCCTTGAAGGTGCCCGGCTCCCCCTCGTCGGCGTTGCAGAAGATGTATTTGACCTCGCCCGGCGCCTTGTGCGCGAACTCCCATTTCATGCCGGTGGGGAAGCCGGCGCCGCCGCGCCCGCGCACGCTGGCCCCCTTCACCAGGGCGATGATCTCCCGCGAACTCATGGTCACCACCTGCCGGAGAGCCTCGCCGGGATGATAGTCGTCAAAGACCATCTCGCCCCGGCGCCGGAGGTGGTTGCGCACGGTGGCGCGGACCAGGGGATGGGCGTTCTGCCCGTCGCCGAAGTCGGTGCCCTGAAGTTCGGCCACCGTTTTCCCCGCCTTCAACCCGGCCACCAGTTGCCGGGCGGTGGCGGGGGTCAGGCGGGGGAACACCACATCGTTGAGCAAGGCGGCCGGTTCCTGGTCACTCATGCCGATGCATTCGGTGGAGAACAGCCCGATCAGGCCGTCGGCGGAAACCTCCCCGAACCGGCAGCCGGCGGCCTCCTCAAAGGCGCGGGCGACCTCGGCCCGTCCGTTGAAGTTCGCCACCACGCTGTCGTTCAGATAAAGGGTGAACCGGCCGCGCGGTTCCCGGGCAAAAAAGTGGTAGAAGGAGACCGTCTGCACGACATCCACCCGGGACATGTTCAGGCCGCGGGCGATCTGCGTGATGGCCGGGTCGGAGAGATGGCCCAGCTCCTGCTGGATGTCCAGCAGGATGTCCATGAGCCGCGTCTCATCGCCGCCGTATTTCTGGATCACGGAACGGATGATCGCTTCCACCGCCGCCCTCCCGTCCACCAGTAGCTAGTCCCAACAAACATTCAAAAATAATCAAATATTATTGCCTCTCGCAAAGACGCAAAGAACGCCAAGGAATTCAAGTTTTTAGGTTCAATTACATAAGGATGGAGATTCTCTTTGCGATCTTTGCGTGCTTGGCGAGAGAAAATTTTCTTCATGATTGGGAATTACTTCACCTCGGGAGAACCGCTGATGTAATTTTCGAGGTTCTTGATGGTGAACTTCTGCTCCTCAATGATGCATTTGACAAGGTCGCCGATGGAGACGATGCCCGCCAGTTTGCCGTCCTCCAGCACGGGCAGATGCCGCAACCGTTTGTCGGTCATCAGCGCCATGCACTCCTCAATGGTGTGGGCGGGCTTCACCGTCGGTTCCGCCGGGGACATGATCTCCTTGACCGGCGTGTTTTT